>QVQD01000071.1 GCA_003584875.1 Methylococcales bacterium | reverse complement strand
AATAAGTATTACTCTGTAGGGGCGACAGATTCGCCACGTATTACAGGTCGAATGTACTGGGCGAATCTGTCGCCCCTACAGTATGATTTCCGCAGTGACTTTGTCAGGTTACGCTATCGCTAACCGGACCTACTACTACAAAGGTTTGTTATAGCTAAGGTTGGTTGTTTAAAAACCAAAATACAAAAAAATAAGTATTACTCTGTAGGGGCGACAGATTCGCCACGTATTACAGGTCGAATGTACTGGGCGAATCTGTCGCCCCTACAGTATGATTTCCGCAGTGACTTTGTCAGGTTACGCTATCGCTAACCGGACCTACTACTACAAAGGTTTGTTATAGCTAAGGTTGGTTGTTTAAAAACCAAAATACAAAAAAAATAAGCATTACTCTGTAGGGGCGACAGATTCGCCACGTATCACAGGTCGAATTTACTGGGCGAATCTGTCGCCCCTACACTATGATTTCCGCATTGACTCAATTGATAAAACGAATTAGTTGCCGTATGACGGGGCTTGAATTGAGTGCTGTTTTCGCAGGGGATGTTAATGATGGGCGCGTATTGGGCGACTAAAAGTCGCCCAGATAGCTCTGCTAATAAATAATCTATGCAGTGTACTGGTTAATGCTTGTTGGCTGCAGGCTTTGAAAAAATGCTAGCTTAGAGGGGGGTACTAACGTCTACCGTTTTTCCCGGTAGCGGGTTCTTCAAATTTAACTTTTAAAGGTTTTCCGCAATATAAATTGCCGTCTAGTGCTGCGATAGCAGCTCTGGCTTCGTGACCTTCCATGCCGACAAAGCCGAAGCCTCTGCATTTGCCACTAAAAATGTCGGCAACAAGTTGGATAGATCGCACTTTGCCGTATTCTGAAAATAAAGATTGCACACTTTCTTCAGTGGCGTCGCTAGGTAAGTTTCCTACAAAAAGTCGTTTCAAAAGACATGTCCTAAATCGGGGGGGGAGGGAGGGAAATGATTAGCCAATGTATACTGGCTATGCCACAACCTTGCCAGTTTTAGGCAAGGTTGTGTGTCAGAGAGTAACGGTTATGCGGTCGTTACATTTGAAGCTTGTGGGCCTTTAGGGCCTGATTCGACTTCATATTTTACTGCTTGGCCTTCGGCCAAAGTGCGGTAGCCGCCATCACTAGCAATTGCAGAGAAATGTACGAATACATCTGCTGTGCCATCACTAGGAGAAATAAAACCGAAACCTTTTGATTCGTTAAACCACTTAACTGTACCAGTTGCCATGTAATTGTCTCAATAAATGAATGAAAATATTTTTATTGCAAATCATATCCGGGCACAAAAGCGGGAAAAACGGATGGAATTTCTAAATAAAGTGCTGATTAATTGCAAAACTTATTAGAGTAATGCTAAGTTGATACCTAGCATTACCGACTAACGCACTTATTATAGGGGTTAAAGCTTAGTATAGCCATCTAAACTTTAACAGCAGGAGCGTGTTGATTATTTATTTCCAGATACTAATGATATTGGTGTAGTCATCAGTCCAAGCTTTCATATCAAAGTATAAAGGCATTTTTTGCCAGTTTCCTAGGCGACTCATCGCCAGTGGCGCAAGAGTTTCTGGTTTTTTTGCGATCACTACCCAGTCGGTTGCCACTATTAACTCTGTAGCCTGTTGTGGCTTAAATTCTTGTATCAGTGCCGCTAAATGTAAATGTTCTGCATGAATAGAGAGTACTTTTTTTAGCAACAAATGACGGTTAGTAATATGAAAAGCCAGTATGCCATCGGGTTTTAATTTGTCGAAATATAGATTGAGTGCTTCTTCTGTTAATAAGTGTGTGGGTACAGAATCAGAACTAAAAGCATCCATCACTAATAAATCGAAATGCTGATTAGGTTCTTTTTCTAATGACAAACGCGCATCACCAATACGCAAAGTGCTGTGCTGACTACAACGTTGTAAATAATGGAAATAATCGGGGTTGCTTGCGATGTCGACTACCAGCGGATCGATTTCATAAAGTGTCCAGTTTTGCTGTTCTTTGGCATAGCATGTTAAAGCTCCTGCACCTAAACCAACGACACCTATATTCCAGTGTTGATTAGTCGTATCGAAAGTTTTAAATAGCTGTCCCATGGGGCCAGGACGGCTGTAATAAGTATAGGGAATAGTGGCTACATCGTTAGCTAAGCGTTCTGCGCCATGTTTAGTGGTGCCATGAAAGAGTTCGTGATAGTTTTCAGCTTGCTGTTGTTCATTAGTTAATACGCTTTCACGTACCGCTAATACACCAAAAAAGGTGCGCTCTTGATAAAGAGTATGTGACGATAAACCATGTAGCCCTAAAGCAAGAAAAATAATGGCTCCCGTTAAAAAAGCGAAAGCGACAGGCTTAGTTCTTAATAAAAATGATAACAAGGTTAGAGCAATTAAGCTGATGACGATGATGTCAAAATATTGCAGTAAATCTGTGTAGTTTGCATAAATAATGATGCCAGTCATTATCAGCATCAAAGGCAGGATGATTTGTAGCAGCATGCTTTTACTGAATGAAAACACCACGCCAGGGCGAAGTAACAGTGCGGCAACGATCATCAGAGGGTATTCGTAAATGCCATTGAAGATAAAGGGTGCGACAAAAGTATTAAACATGCCGCCCAACATGCCGGCAAAAGACATGATTAAATAAAAACTCGTTAAATGCTGAGTTGAGGGTCTGTTCTTTGCTAACTCGCCATGACAGACCATAACAGCAAAGAAAAAAGCCAGTAAATGTAAAATCAAATACGCCCAATAAGGTAAGTCCGCCGGATTAATGAAGGCATAGGCGATGAAAGGAATTAAAACGACAGGCTGACCTTTAACCATCCATGGATGAATTATGTCGTTCCATTTAGAAAATACAATCACAAAAGACAGTAAATATACGGTTAAGGGAATAATCCACAATAACGGTACTGAGGCAATATCGGTACTAATGAAATTGGTTAAGCCTAGCAATAAGCTAGAGGGTACAAAAGCTAAGGCCATCCAATGAGATTTTTGGCGCAGACTCAGAGTACTAGTTTCTGGTGCATAGTCTTCGATATTAGTCTTAGTTTGCTGGCTTTTCCATAACACGATGGCGCAAGTCATTATCAATGCACAAAGTATTAAATAGCCTAAGCTCCAGCTGGTTTTTTGCAGGCTTAAGCCAATGGCAGGTTCTAATAGAAAGGGATAGCTGAGTAAAGCCAGTAGACTTCCTGCATTGCTAGCCGCATAAAGATAATAAGGATCGTGACTAGTATGATGGCCAATATTGGCAAACCATTTTTGTACCAGTGGAGACGTGGTAGAAATAACAAAGTAGGGCAGGCCGATAGCTAAAAATAAAGTCCAGCATAACCAAAAGGTAGGATTGCTATCAGTAGGTGGCGCTATATTTTCAGGTAAGGCAACCGGCAGAGCTAATAAGCTAATCATTATGATAGCGGCATGAATCATGATTTGGCGGCGTTGATTGACGCGCGTAGACAAGAAATGCGCATAAAGATAGCCGAGAAATAACAGGCTTTGGTAAAACACCATGCAGGTGTTCCATACTGCCGGTGAGCCGCCCAATAAAGGTAATAGCAACTTACCAAACAAGGGTTGCAAAACAAACATCAATGAGGCACTGATAAATAAAGTGCCTGCAAACAAAATAATTAAGGATAAACGACGGTCGAAATTGGCTACTGAAGGCTGGTTCATTATATTTATTATAGCTCTTTAGATAGGTTGTTTTTAAGGCGCTAATATACTCGAAGCGATTAAGTTTGTGGTTTTTTTAAACAATTGAAAATAACGTAGGTTGGGGTGAAACAACGCGAACCCCAACACTTCGCGAGTTGCGACGCACAAATTATAATAAAGCATTTGCGCTTATTGGTCGCTAGTCGGTAAGATTTATCTCTGAAAACGTATATTAGTTTCGAAGGAACTGCTTATTGGGTCATAATCGATACTTCTTATTTTAATAAAACAGATATAATCATCTAATAATATCATTATATTATTAAGGGCGAATGCGTTAGCCTCTACCAAAAAAGTAAAACAGAGCTTATTCTGAATCACTTAACAACCCCCATACACTACTAAATTTAGCTATTACAAGGGAACAGCATGTTTAAAATTTTGACTTATAACAACATATCACGGGCAGGACTTGATAGATTTCCTGATGAGCAGTATCAAGTTGGCGCGCAAGTCGATAGTCCTGATGCCGTGATGTTACGATCATTTAATTTACATGATCAAGCTATTCCAGCGACTTTAAAGGCAGTGGGTCGTGCGGGTGCTGGGGTTAATAATATTCCAGTGCCAGAATATACTCAACGAGGCATTCCCGTGTTTAATGCGCCTGGCGCTAATTCAAATGCTGTTGCTGAGTTAGTCATTGCCGGCATGTTGTTAGCTGCTAGAAATATCGTGCCCGCCTTAAATTTCGTCAGAGATTTAACCGGTAGCGAAGAAAGTCTCAATGAACAAATTGAGAATGAAAAGAAACATTTTGCTGGTTTTGAACTTTCAGGCAAAACTTTAGGTGTCTTGGGTTTAGGCGCGATTGGCGTAAAAGTAGCTAATTCATCGGCGGCTTTAGGCATGAAGATTATCGGTTTTGATCCTTTTATGTCGCTAGAAAATGCATGGAAATTAACGTCTTCAGCAGAGCAAGCGATCAGTATTGATGATCTGACTTCACGTTCTGATTTAATCAGCTTGCATATCCCGCTTAATGACAAAACCAAAAATTTGTTTAACGAAGCTCATATTCAGCGCATTAAAAAAGGTGCCATCTTACTAAATTTCTCACGTGCTGGTGTGGTTGACGAATCCGCAGTACTAGCTGCCTTAGATAGCGGCGCCTTATCAGCTTATGTTTGTGATTTTCCAACTGCTGCTTTGATTAATCATCCACGCGCGATTGCTTTACCTCATTTAGGTGCCTCAACTGAAGAAGCTGAAGATAACTGTGCGGCTATGGTTGCTGATCAACTGCGTGAATTTTTAGAGCATGGCACGATTCGTAATTCTGTTAATTTTCCAGAAGTCGTGGTAGCGCCCAGCGGAGATGGCTTTCGTTTGAGTATCGCAAATGAAAATAAACCGGGTGTAGTGGGTCATATTTCTTCTATTTTAGGAGCAGCGGGTCTTAATATTCTTGATTTGCTTAATAAATCACGCGGTGATTATGCCTACACATTAGTAGACATTCACGCCGCAGCCTCAGAAGAAGTTGTAGAACAATTACGTGCTATAGATGGTGTATTGTCTGTGCGCGTAATTTAAGGTCATTCAAAAAAAATTATTGTTCCCAAGCAACTGTAGGCCGGAATAAGGCTTTTCGAGCGTAAGCGAGAAAAGCGTTTCCGGCATAGAGACCGCTCATGTGCCGGAAGCGCCAACACGCGCTGCGCTAGTAGGGTCTTATTCCGGACTACAAATATTTAACTACCCAAATTAATGGGATTTAGTATGCAGTGGGAGTGGCTTTAGCCACGCACTCGTGGCTAAAGCCACTCCCACAACTTCATTGATTATTAATTAATTAATAGATTTAGGAGACGGTTATGTCACATTGGTATCAAGATAATTCTCACAGCATAGGTAATACGCCTTTGGTGCGACTTAATCGTATCTCCGAAGGGAGTTCTGCGACGATTTTGGCGAAAATTGAAGGACGGAATCCAGCTTATTCCGTTAAATGCCGTATTGGAGCGGCGATGATTTGGGATGCTGAACAGCGTGGCTTATTGGGGCCAGGCAAAGAATTGGTAGAGCCTACTAGTGGTAATACCGGCATAGCGTTGGCTTTTGTAGCAGCAGCTAGAGGCTTGCCTTTAACCTTAACCATGCCTGAAACCATGAGTTTAGAGCGTCGTAAATTGCTCATCGCTTATGGTGCTAAGTTAGTCTTGACCGAAGGCGCTAAGGGTATGAGCGGCGCTATCGCTAAAGCCGAAGAAATAGCTGCCTCCGATCCTGATCGCTATGTTTTGTTGCAGCAATTTAAAAATCCAGCCAATCCAGCCATACATGAACGCACCACGGGGCCAGAAATTTGGAATGATACCGATGGCGCTATTGATATTTTAGTCTCAGGCGTAGGCACAGGCGGTACTATTACCGGTGTGACTCGTTATATTAAACAAACTCAAGGTAAGGCCATTCTTTCTATTGCCGTAGAACCCAGCGCAAGTCCTGTTTTAACACAGACTCGTGCCGGTGAGCCCTTACAACCGGGTCCTCATAAAATACAAGGTATAGGCGCTGGTTTTGTGCCGGGCGTGCTTGATCTGGAGCTGGTCGATGACATCGAACAAGTCAGTAACGAAGAGGCTATCGATTTTGCGAGGCGCTTGGCTAGAGAAGAAGGTATCTTGGCAGGTATTTCTTGTGGCGCGGCAGCGGCTGTTGCGGTACGGGTAGCTAAGCGCCCAGAACATGCAGGTAAAACTATCGTGGTGATATTGCCCAATTCTGGTGAACGTTATTTAAGTTCACCTTTATTCGAAGGCTTGTTTGATGCGGGTGGTTTGGCTACATGAATAAGAGTACTCGACAAAGCAGTCCTTATAATTGGGGTATTGATGAGCTGGTAGCTGAGCTTAGAGATTTGCGTATGCAATCATTAGAAACACGCAATCTACTCAATAAACCACCTAAACTGCCTTCACGTAAAGTGCTGCATAAAATAGTAGAGGGTTTGGCTGCCGTGTTGTTCCCTAACCGTTTGGGTCGACCTGATTTGAATGACGAAGGCATTGATTATTTTGTCGGTCATACTTTAGAAACTTTATTGCGTGAATTGCACACGCAAATACGTAGGGAATTACAATTCATATCGGGTCATCAAGGTATTGATGCTGTTGCCCATCAACAAGCTCTGGACATTGCTAGAGCGTTTGCGGTGCAACTGCCTAAAGTCAGACAATTGCTGGATACGGATATACAGGCTGCGTTTGAAGGTGATCCCGCTGCACGAAGTCCTGATGAGGTTTTGGTGTGTTATCCAGGTATTACCGCCATTATGCATCATCGCTTAGCGCATATTTTGTATCAATTAGGCGTGCCCTTGGTCGCCCGTATGATTTCAGAATTGGCGCATTCAGCCACTGGCATTGATATACATCCTGGCGCCCAAATCGCAGAAAGTTTCTTTATTGATCATGGTACAGGTGTGGTTATTGGTGAAACCGCTATCATAGGTCGCAATGTTCGAGTTTATCAGGCGGTTACTTTAGGGGCAAAACGATTTCAAAAAGATGACAATGGCTTGTTGGTTAAAGGTAATGCTAGGCATCCGATTGTTGAAGACAATGTCGTTATTTATGCAGGAGCAACCATTCTTGGGCGTATTACTATCGGCCAAGGCTCAACCATTGGTGGTAATGTTTGGTTAACGCACAGCGTACCGCCTAGTAGTATTATTAGCCAGGCGACAACGCGCAGTGAATTATTTCAAGGTGGCGCGGGTATTTGATTGTAGGCTCTAGAAATTGTAGGCCGGAATAAGACCCTCCGAGCGTAGCGAGTGATGGCGTTTCCGGCGCTTCGATCGTTGAGGTTGCCGGAAACGCTTTTCATGCTTACGCTTGAAAAGTCTTATTCCGGCCTACGAGCTACCATAAATACGAGATAATGTAGGCAGGAATAAGACCCTCCGAGCGTAGCGAGTGATGGCGTTTCCGGCGCTTCGATCGGTATGGCTGCCGGAAACGCTTTTCTCGCTTACGCTTGAAAAGCCTTATTCCGGCCTACGAGTTACTATAAATACGGCCTACGAGCTACCATAAATACGAGCTACAAATACTGATCAACCCAAATTAGCATGAATAACCAAGGTAGTTAACTCTGCTAGGCTTCTGGCTTGGGTTTTGTCTTTAATATGAAAACGATGTGCTTCTACGGTGCGCGTGCTGATATTCATCTGTCTTGCGATTTCTTTATTGGAGTTGCCTTGGGTAATAAGCAATAAAACCTGGCGCTCCCTATCAGTCAATTGATCCACAAGTAAGCTCGCTTTGCGCTTATCAATAAAATCCTTTTGATGGGTTTTGCATTTATTTAAGGCTTCATCTATGGCTATTATTAATAGGTCATGATCAAAAGGTTTCTCTAAAAATTGAATAGCGCCAGCTCTAAAGGCTTTTGCTGCTTCTGGGACGCCAGAATGACCACTGATAAAAATAACAGGCAAGCTGATGTTACGTTCCTCCATGATAGTTTGTAATTCTAATCCATTCGAAGTCGGCATCATCACATCTAAGATCAAGCAAGCGTTTTCAGTTGGTTTATAGTGATATAAAAAGGCTTCTGCTGAAGCAAAGCTGATAACCTTCATATTCAAAGATTCTAGTAATGTTTCTAATGAATCACGTACAGAAAGTTCATCATCAACCACATAGACAGTGGCTATTAAAGACATATCTATCATGGCTTTTCTCCATTTAAAGGCAGGTTGAAGTAAAAAGTGGTACCCACTTCAAGTTTGCTATCAAATCTTATCATGCCGCCATGGGCTTCAAGGATAGAGCGACAAATTGACAGTCCCATCCCCATGCCTGAGGGTTTGCTAGTAAAAAAAGGCGTCAGTATTTTTTCTTTTTGTACTTTTGTCAGACCCGGGCCATTATCTTTTACGCGGACTTCTAGGTCTTCTTTCAGTTGAGTTTGTATCGAAATCCTTCTATCTTTAGCGTTTTTTTGTTCTTTTAAGGCATCAATGGCGTTTCTTATTAAATTGAGTATCACTTGCTCAATTTGCACGCTGTCGAGGGCTATTACAGGGCTATCAGGAGTGAGATCCAACGTCATAGTAATATTGTGCTGATAACATTCATCTGCGCAGAAGTTAACGGCACTTTCTATTGAGGCATCTATTCTGTTCATGCTGCGTAAGGTTGAGCGTTGGCTGGCTAAATCTTTCATACGGTGGATAATTCTGCCAGCTTTCTGGGCTTGATCATAGGTTTTAGTTAAAACCTCACTGAGTTTGTTTAAGTTCGGTTGTTCAGCCTTAATCATGTGTAAGCAAGCTTGAGTATAATTACTGATGGAGGTCAAAGGTTGATTAACTTGATGAGCAATGCCCGAACCCATGCTGCCTATCAGACTTAAGCGGGTCATGTGTGCTACTTCATCTAAGTGGTTTTTTTCATGCTGCTCTTGCTGCAAGCGTAAGCTATTGTCACGTATCACAATAGCAAAGTGACTGGTCTGGTTAAGAGTAAAATTCACTAAAGACAGCGATAAAGGCAGGATAGAGCCATTGCTATGAAGTCCGTCTACTCTAAAGCTGGAGCTTTGACTGTTTTCTGACAGTAACTCAACACTTAAATCAGTAAATAAGGGCGTTATTAAGAGTTCGTTTAAAGCTGTTCCTAAAAGCTCGATCTCACTATAGCCTAAAATTAAGTAGGTCGCAGGATTGCTTGATTCAATGTTACCTAATTGATCAATCATCACAATGCCTTCGCTAGAGGCATTAAAAATATGAGTGCTGATATCTTTAAGTTCAGTACTGGTTCGATGAGATTGCTGGAGCTCTGAGGTTTTATCGTTTATAAGTTGTCGATGCTGAGTCAGCGAGGTGCGCTGATTTTTAATGACATTCAATAGTTTGTTATTGAGACATGCTAGCGTATCTTCTAGGATTTTATGGGTGCTGACATCTTTAAGGGCTAAATAAACAATGACTTCGTTGTTTTCTTGCTTATCAACGACAGCCTTTAATTCTAAGTAAGTCAATGCTCTGTTAGTTGGACATTCTTCATGAGGGCAATGAAAGATATCTAAGCCTTGACAGTCGAGTTGATGGGTACTTTTATTAGCAATAGTGATGCCGGACAGTAGATGAGGGCTAGACGGATCTTTGAGTAGCTTATGAAAAAAAAGATAATAGTTATCTTGATCGTCAATATGAATAAATTTTTCTAGTCTCTGACCTAATAAGCCACATAGCGGCGTATTGAGTAAGGTCGTTGCCGCCAGATTGGCTTGTAAAATAGTACCTAGTTGCGACAGGCTAAGGTAAGCGACCGGAGCTAAGTTATAAATGCGCGCATAGTCTTGTTGTGATTTACTGAGCTCTTGCTGAGTGCTTTTAAGTTCATTATTTTGCATTTCCAATTCAATCTGATGCACTTGTAGTTCATAAACGAGTGCTTGGATTTCATCCCCCGTCATCTTAGTGATATCTGGGTAAGCTTGATTAAGGAGCTGATCCTGATGTTTAGCTTTTATGAGCTCTGCGCGCTGACGTAAGTTGTCAATATCTGGAGACTGATTCATGAGCTAGGCCTTTCATTGATGCTTAACAAAATATGCGGTGGTAATTCTGTATTTAATTGAAGGTTACAGCTTGTTAACAGATAAATACCTGATTGGCTTTTAACGTCAGGTTATTTTTGGCAACTATTATCTGACGTTCAGTGTGTTTTTGTAATAACTCTGGTAATAAGCTAGGTCGATCAGGACTTAAATGTGTGGCTACAATAAAGGCAAAGCCGGTATTAATAGGGAGATGGTTAAAGAAACTGGTCAGCGCTTCTAAGCCGCCAGCGGAAGCCCCAATACCCACTAAGGTTAAAGCTTGGTCTTCAATGTTAGTGGTTTCTGGTTTTGTTTGATCAAGCAATAAATCCAACGGAGTTATCCTATAAAAAGTAGTGCGTAGGTTAAGTTGCTTAATGTGCAATTTTAGCCTTGCGTTAAATTAAATTCTAATATTTATTCATTGTATAAGTTTAGGTACTACAGCATAACTAGGTAATAATCTTTATAGCTTTGTAGTCAGTCGGTTTATACCCAATCATTCGCTTAGGTAATTATTGAGTGATAAGTTATTTGTTGCCTGCTTCAGTTAGGGGTCTAAAGTTGTTGCGATCGCTATCGGTTTGAATGTAACAGGTTAAAAACTATTGTCAATTATTTACTTGGTCTAAAGTTGTTGCGATCCCTATTGGTTTGAAATGTTTAAAGCAAACTTATCAATCTTCTGTCCTACAAGTTCAATGGGGTAGACTTTACCCTAAAAAACTATCAGTTGTCACGCAATTAAGTAGTAATACGAATAGTGCTGTCACTTCTTAGCAGTTAAAGTGAGTGCTCATCAAAGAGTAAGCCCATGATATTAGCCTGTAAGTCTTATTGTCGTCGCTGACCAGAGTCGGGCGCGTATTTTTAAAACCGAAACAGCTAGTAGGCCGGAATAAGACTTTTCAAGCGTAAGCGAGAAAAGCGTTTCCGGCAGCCACATCGATCGCATTGCCGGAAACGCCATCACTCGCTGCGCTCGGATGGTCTTATTCCGGCCTACAATATTTTGAATTTATGGCATGCACATCGATTGCTTTGCCGTCAATTATGGTGTTCCGTTACGAAACCAAGGCTCAATAAACTTGGGTATAACAAACTCTAGCTTCTTTGAGTTCTATGGCGATTTCGCGTTGTAGACGGAAATTACGGCGGGTATGGGCAATGTTGTAGGGTATGTTGGGGTTTTTCTCGTATTTAACAGCAGTACGGATCAAGCCTATCCATTGACGATCATTATCTTCCATTTCTTTAAAGCGATTACGAATCCGTTCTAATTCTTGATTACAATAAGTGACAAAGCCTGCGGCATAAAAGACGCTGTTTTTTAAGTAGTCATTTAAAGCCGCTATATCGCCGTTGATTTCGGCAACTACTTGTTCAAAGTTACTTGGTTCTGGGAGTTTTTCTTGTTCTTCAGTCGGTTTCTTAACTGAATTGGCTGTTTCATTAACAGGAGGCAAATTAGATTCTGAATTCATCGCTGCTTTAATGGCTGTTTTAACAGTTCTACCAACAGCGGGAGCAGTAGTCGGTGTTTTTTCTGCCCATAAACCATAGCGCAAATAATGAGTGACATCTTGTTTGCTCATGTCTTTGCCTTGATAAAAGGCTTCTAGGGTTTTAATCTCGGCTGATCTCTCATCTAATAAGCGTTCGCGTGCTTGCAAGGGTTTAGCAATGAAAGCTTCAACAGCGACACGGCCAAAACGTAAAAATAATACTTGAAAGCCATGACGTATACGAGCTTGCTCTATGTTTTCATCGGCATCGAGTAAGGTTTTACGTACATCGTGAGTTTCCCATAATAAAGATTGGGTTTTATGGGCAATTTGATCGATTAACACTTGTAATGATTGCGCTAATTGATCAGTGAGTTCGGTTTCAAATTTTTGTTGGATTTCTCTAAACAATTCTTCTCGTATTTTATAATTGCCCTCGCGAGGATCTGGCATGGAAATAGTGCGACCCGCCGTATAAATACGTTTAAGCTCATCCATCTGCCCGGTGGTTAAATTGGATAGTAATCCGTCAATTTTTTCGTCATAAGCGGCATGTAAGGTTGCCAATTCTTGATGTTCTGCACTAATGGCATCAGCTTCTTTACGACCTTGAATACTTTCTGCATACCAGACATCAAAATCTTTTTTGATGCGTTGCCATTCACGCCCCCACCACTGATTAAATTCTTTGCCAAGTAGGTCATCTTCTTCAGCTTCGCCCTCGGCAATATTTTCATAAAGAGGTTCTAGTTTGCCTAAAATTTCAGCGGCATAGTACCGGATGTTATTAACCAAGGCATCGCAGCGTTTTTGTAGCACTTCCGAGCGTTCATGATCAATATAATAGTTAACGGTATCTTTTAAGATCAAGACGCCATCGGTGATACCGAGTTTTTTAAGCTTGTTTTTATCGTCGGCAGCTTTTGAGCGTCGTAAAGTATCTTCTGAGGGTATGCCAGACTCAACTAAATGAGAGCGGGCGCAAACGGGGATCATGCGGCGTTCAGGTACGCTAGGCCAGTAGTTTCTATGTTTGATTAAGGTTTCTTTAAAATCAATAGGATCATCTAAAGCATCTGCTTGAGTCAATACCACAAAGATTTTGTCGGATACTTTAATGTTGGGGTCTTCTGTGTCGGCAATGACTAATATTTCTTTTTCTGGGCCAGTAATAGAAGGTTGCTTCATTTCTTTAGCATAAATAATAGCGTCACAGCCTTTGAGTCGGTCTATGGCCTGTTCTGAATGCATTTGTATGCCAGAATTGAACCCCGGCACATCATGAAAAATAATATCTCTGTCGCTGCGTAAGCGTACGGTTTTAAGTTGTATGCGTTTAATCGCTAAAGATTGGGCTCGGTTTTTAAAAACCGCCGATTGTAGTTGATCGTTTATTTCACTTATATCGATAAAGGCTTGTGTATAGCCATTTTTTTGTTTGGTAAATTCATGAATAGCTTGCAGGTGTTTTTCGGTGTCTTCGAAATCTTCTTGTATTTCTTTTCTTTCTTTGTCACCCAGCGTGTTGTCTAGCGCTGATTTTCTTTGTTCTTGTAACTGGGCTATTTCTTCTTTGCTGTAGTATTGAATAAATAATAATTGATCTTGTTCGGTTTGAGCAGACCATATTTCGGTGCTGGTAAAGGTGCATCTTTCACGGGCAGAAGGCAGAATTTCTTGGCCCAACCAAGCGTTCAATAAGGCACTTTTCCCTGCTTTTTCAAGGCCAATGACTGCCACTTCAAAACGATTCGCATGTAAGCGTTCTAGTTGTCTATTGAGTCGAGTGTGTTCGGCGTTGAGTTTTTGCACCAGTTCTGGGGCAATATCGTCGCTGGTTTTGTTACACAAGGTGACTAATTTATCAGCCAGCACAGAGGTGATTTCTAAGCGTGCAAGTTGTTGTTGACAAGTTTCTAGCCAAGTAGCCATAGATATTCCAGAGTTGTAAGGTGCTATCAGTAGATTGTAGCTCAGCCTTATTGATGAGACTAAGCTACAAAGTTACTTTTATATTTCGATTAGTGACTTACGTCAACTTTTTCGCCTTTAGTTTGACCGATTTCAGCTAATGTTTGGTTAAACCAAGGGCTATCAAGATCAAATGGTTTGCCGCCTTTGATGCGAGGGAATTCAATGGCGCGTAAAACACCGCCACGATCTTCATCGTGACCAATAACACCCGACTCGCGACGGAAAGCGCATTCGACCGCTAAATCAGCACATGATTTGATTAAACGGATGTCTTCAACATTAGAGGCTGAGGCTCTAGCGAAATAACCCGACTTTTGGATTAGTGTTTTTTCTGCACCTAGCATGTCGGCAAATTGTTCGCCGAACCATTTTCCTGGATTGACGGCATCCAATTTGACATGACCGAAAGCATCGCGAGGAACATCTTGGCCTTTGGCTTGCATTTCGGCAACGATAGATTCTACGCCTGCACCTTCAGAAACGAAGATATTGACGCAATCATATTTATCCATAACTGTTCGTAAGCGTTGTGCTTCGGCAGCGATATCGATAGTCATTTCTGGAATGAAGATGGCATGAACTTCAAAGGCATTGCGATCAAGGCCTAGTTCAGGTAACCATTCAGCGCGATCAAGTAGTTTACGATATTGCTGAGCAGTAGCAGCTGTTAACCAGCCACAGCTACGTCCCATTACTTCATGGACAATTAGCATGCGTGGGTTAGCATTGTTTTCGGCAACTACGTTTGAAAAATACAGAGCGCCTTGTTCTGCAGCCGTCCAAGCACCTAGTGATTGTTTGATTGGGAATACATCATTGTCAACGGTTTTGGGTAAGCCAATAACGGTCAGACCATAATTATTATTGGCAAGAAATGCGGCTAAATCTGCAGCAGCCGTATTGGTATCATCGCCACCTATGGTGTGCAATATATCTACGCCATCTTTAACGAGTTGGTCAGCAGCTACTTTTTGTGGATCTTGGCCTTCTTGAACTAGGCCACGTTTTAGGCAATCACTAACATTGGTCAGTTTAACGCGACTGTTGCCTATTAAAGAGCCGCCAAAGCGATGTAAAAGTCCTGCTTTTTCACGTATTTCAGGTGTAACAGTATAAAAGTCACCCAATAGTAAACCTTTGTAACCACTACGATAGCAGATGATTTCAATGGAAGGATCGATTTCGGTGTAACGTTCGATAAGGCTGCCGATAGCTGAGTTTAGGCAAGGTGCCAAGCCGCCTGCAGTAAGAATAGCGACTTTTTTTGGTTTGTTCATAAGTATCGTAAGGTATGAGGTTGGACAAGTATTAGTAGGAAGCTGCGAGAGCTTCTCTATTAGATTTATCGTTTCATGCCAAGGTAAAATAACACAGCTTAATTACTGTGTATTAACTTAGACTTAGGGCTAAAACGTTGGCAATTTTACCATGAAGAAATATATAGCTGAAACTATTCATTCTAGGTGATCTTAAGCAACCATTCAGTGCTTTAAAAAAAATCAAATGATGAGGTCGCTATCGCGACAATTTTTTATCGAGTTTTCGCATTGGTTAAAACTAACGAACAGCCCATCATTGACTTTATTAAATTTCCGCTCAAGTCCTCCCCTTACTAGGTATAGGTATCTACACAAGTTTCTTATCGGCGTGGAAACGATAAAAAACACCGTAGGGGCGTATTGCATACGCCCAACATTGAAAGTCCAATGTTATAGAGCTTATTTTATAAGGGCGTATGCAATACGCCCCTACTATCTTCACCGCAATGTTATCGTTCTCGCGTGGGAATGCTAACAATTATTTGCGTAGATACCTATGCTCGCTAGGGT
>QVQD01000236.1 GCA_003584875.1 Methylococcales bacterium | reverse complement strand
GGCCTACAACTGTAGGGGCGTAATGCTTACGCCCATCAATTTAACTACCAAATTATTGATTGATGATTGCAATGGAGCTTTTTTAAAAGGGCGTATGCAATACGCCCCTACCAACTATCACATGCTGACTAATCGGCCTACAACTGTAGGAGCGTAATGCTTACGCCCATCAATCTAACTTCCAGATTATAGATTGATGATTAGAATGTAGCTTTTTTAAAAGGGCGTATGCAATACGTCCCTTCCAACTATCACATGCTGACTAATCGGCCTACAACTGTAGGGGCGTAATGCTTACGCCCATCAATCTAACTACCAGATTATAGATTGATAACTACAATGGAGTTTTTTTAAAAGGGCGTATGCAATACGCCCCTACCAACTATCACATGCTGACTAATCGTCGTTTTTCATCGCAAGTTTAATTTGTTGTTCTAATGCGTCTGTGGTAATTGGTTTGGTGACATAGCCTCGTGCACCAGCGTTCATTGCATCTTGCACGATCATTTCTTGGCCGTGTGAGGTGACGATGACTATTCTTGCATCAGGAAATTCTGCCAATATACGTTTGGTGGCTTCAATACCATCAACTTCTGGCATGACGATATCCATGGTTACTAAATCTGGATTTAAAGCGCGATAAGTTTCCAATGCATTTGAGCCATTCAACTCAGAAGCAACGACTTCATGACCTAACTGATCAAGGGTTGCTTCCATTATTTTGATAGTCATTGGTGAATCATCAATAACAAGTACTTTCAATGGCGCCATAACTTTATCTATCTCCTTGAAGATCATTAGCTGAGTTTTTATCGAAAATAATTGACGGAGCAATACAATTCACATCGAATTCACCGTAATTAGTTTTGATAGTTAGTTGAGAAAAAGAGGCGTCTTTTGGACGATGTAATTTACCGGACTTTTCGATGACCATTGGTGTAGTAATATTGATCAACCGCCCTTCTTCCTGCAACAGAGTACAAGAACGGCCAATGATGACATTCACCATTTCGGCAATGGCCGCTTGAATATATTTGACATATTCACTTTCTTTGATAACGAGCCCATAGGCAGCCGACTCGATCCTTAAAATCTCGGCACTTAGGTCGCGGCCAAAACTAAAAGCAATCGAAAAACCAATAGCACCATTCAACACAATGATGACGGTCATATCACGCATTTCAATTGTTTCCAAGGTTTCGAGTGTTTTTTGACTTGAAACTACATCTAACTTAAGCGACTGTTTGATATAAAGCTCGGTCTCTTGATGTAAGGCTTCTATGGTTGCTTCTAAACGGTAATTTATATCCATCTTGATAGGCATTTTTAATAGGAGACCTTGATTATACTAAACTATATTGATTCATTACAAGCTAACAAAGCGCTTTCAAAATCCATAATGACTTTTGCTTAATGAAAATTTATGTCACAATTCTGTCATGATCTACTAATCTAGCCCCAGAAAGTCAGCTCTAAGACTTCAACTAATTTAGCAATACAACTATTTACAAATTAACGTCTCTTAACCTAGAAATAATGTTGACATGAGTACAGACCCAGAGCAAACGCAATACGAATTTACTCAGGATCAATTTGAGCGTGTGCGTACACTGTTATATAAACATAGCGGTATTAAACTCAACAATAGCAAAAAGATCATGGTTTATAGTCGACTAAGCCGTCGATTACGCGCCACCGGCATCACATCATTCCAAGAATATCTAGAGCTGGTCGAAAAAGATCAAGGCAATGAGTGGGAAGCATTTATTAACTCACTGACCACTAATCTGACAGCATTTTTTCGCGAACCCCACCACTTTCCATTACTTCAAGATCATGTATTAGCTTTAGATAAAAAACCTTTTCGCTTGTGGTGCTCTGCAGCCTCTACTGGTGAAGAACCCTACACAATAGCGATGACCCTAATCGATGCTTTCGGAAGCTTCAATCCACCAGTAGAAATTATCGCCACCGATATAGACACCAATGTATTAGCTAAGGCTAGAGCGGGGGTTTATCCCTTAGAACGCGTACAGAAGATACCCACCGACACACTGAAACGTTTCTTTTTAAAAGGCTCGGGTAAAAACAGTGGTTTAGTTCAGGTACGAAAAGAATTACGCGATATGATTAGTTTTCAAACTCTGAATTTGCTCGATGAACAATGGCCTATCGAAGGACCATTCGATGCTATTTTTTGTCGCAATGTGATGATCTATTTCGACAAAGACACTCAGTATAAAATCCTAAAACGTTTTGTACCTATGCTAGAACCCCATGGCCTGCTGTTCTCAGGACATTCAGAAAGCTTACTCCATGCCGCAGATCTTTTTAAGTTACGAGGCAATACTATTTACGAACTGGCGTAATTGAAGTCGCTATCGCGACAATTTTTTGAATCGGGTAATAACTACTGTAGGGACGACAGATTCGCCACGTTTAAACAAACTAATGTACTGGGTGAATTTGTCGCCCCTACAAGCATAGATATCTAAACAAGTTTCTTATCGGCGTGGAAACGATAAAAATCACCGTAGGGGCGTATGCAATACGCCCAACATCGAAAGTCCAATGTTATAGAGCTTATTTTATAAGGGCGTATGCAATACGCCCCTACGATTTTTTACCACAATGTTATCGTTCTCGCGTGGGAATGCTAACTATTATTTGTTTAGATACCTATGCCTTTTACAAAGGGGGAAGCTAAAACCATAATACTTTCATAGCCTCTATCGCTAACCTGCCCTTACTGATGGCTCGTAGGGTGTTTTGCATACGCCCATAAAAATTGTTGATTAATGATTGCTAGAGCCTATCTAAAAGGGCGTATGCAATACGCCCCTACGATGCTTTAGGTTACTGTCAATTAAGACAACATCGATTTTAAATTAGCCAGATTAGCTTTGCCGCGTTCTTTTATGACTTCTGGTGTGAGTTGTTTTTTATTAACCCATTCCAAATCATCAGCTGGCAATTCATTTAAAAATCGACTGGGTTCACACTCAGCAATTTCACCATAACGTTTGCGATGCGTGCAATAACTAAAGGTACAGGTGCGCTGTGCACGAGTAATTCCTACATAGGCTAAACGTCTTTCTTCTTCAATATTATCGGCCTCTATACTGCTTTGATGAGGCAAGATATTTTCTTCTATGCCAATGAGAAATACATGCGGGAACTCTAAGCCTTTTGCCGCATGTAAGGTCATTAAGCTTACTTGATCGGTCGTTTCTTCTTCTTGATTACGCTCCATAATGTCCATCAGCATAATTTTAGAGACAATTTCAGCTAAGTTTTTTTGAACATCAGTATCTTTATCAGCGATGCGTTTGAGCCATTCAATCAACTCATTCACGTTCTTCATTTTTCGCGCCGCCGATTCGCTACTTTTACTATTTTCTTTTAAATACTGCTCATAATTGATGTGATTAATCACCTGCTCGATCACTTCAAAAGTATCGCCACGTTCAATTTGCACAGCCGTCTCACGCACCCAATCATAAAACTTTTGTAATCTAAGTATCGATTTTTCAGAGATCTTAAGCTTTAAGCCCATCTCTACACTAGCAGCAAATAAACTAATATGGCGTTCATTGGCATACATCCCTAACTTTTCTAAGGTGGTCGGACCGATTTCACGTCTGGGCGTGTTGATGATACGTAAATAAGCGGCATCATCATCCTGATTAACAAAGAGTCGCAAATATGCCAGTATGTCTTTAATTTCTGCATTATTAAAAAACGATGAACTACCGCTAATTACATAAGGGACATTATTTTCTCTAAGGCCCTGTTCGAACAATCTTGATTGATGATTGCCACGATATAAAATTGCATAATCTTGATAACGGCCACCGTTTTTAAATTTATGATGAACAATTTCAGACACGACTTGCTGCGCTTCAACTTGATCATTTTTATGGCTTAGCACCCGCAGAGCATCACCATAACCCAGCTCACTCCATAAACGTTTTTCAAAGACATGCGGGTTATTGGCAATTAAATGATTGGCTACTTTAAGGATGCGACCGGTGGATCGATAATTTTGTTCTAGTTTAATAACCTGCAATCGTGTGTAATCTTTTTGCAATTGCACTAAGTTCTCGGGCTGTGCGCCGCGCCACGCATAAATAGATTGATCATCGTCGCCTACCACGGTAAAACGTCCTAAGCTACCCGCAAGCAGTTTAATTAACTGGTATTGGGTGATATTGGTATCTTGATATTCATCGACCAATAAATAACGAATTTTATTCTGCCATTTTTCTAAGACTTCACGATGTTGCTGAAACAGCAATACTGGCAATAGAATGAGATCATCAAAATCGACGGCATTATAAGCTTTAAGACTACGGGTATATTCTTGGTATAAGCCTGCGATGGGATACTGATCGGGAGTCGAAGATGTTAGCGCCTGCTCAGGCGTCACAAAGGCATTTTTCCATTGCCCTATTTGTTGAGCATAGCGATCGATATTATCGACATCACAATCTTTTGCACCGTAACTAATCAGACTTTTTAATAAAGTTTGTTTATCTTGTTCATCAAACAAGGTAATGGCGGCTTTATAAGCTAAGACTTTATGTTCTTTACGCAAAATATCTAGGCCTAGGGAATGAAAAGTAGATACGCGTAAACCTCGAGTCTCAGAACTATCAATCAGTTTAGAAACTCGACTTTTCATTTCTCTAGCGGCTTTATTAGTAAAGGTTAAGGCCGCAATATGACGCGCTGGTAAGCCCTGTTTAATCAGGTAAGCGATTTTCTCGGTAATCACTCGCGTTTTACCACTACCCGCACCAGCAAGTACTAATAAGGGCTGATCTATCGCTTTAACCGCCGTTTGTTGTTGAGGATTTAGTTTGGACATGATTTTTAGGTCGATAATTTAATCGGATGACTACAGCATAGAGACGTGCTTTTTAAGCACTATATCCTATTTGGGCTTTTAACGATAATAACGCGGTAGGTGGAATAAGACCACCCAAGCGTAGCGCGTGGTGGCGTTTCCAGCGATTCGATCGATACGTCTGCCGGAAACGCTTTACTCGCTTGCGCTAGTAAAGTCTTATTCCGGCCTACAGCTATTTGGGCTTTTAACGATAATAACGCGGTAGGTGGAATAAGACCACCCAAGCGTAGCGCGTGTTGGCGTTTCCGGCGATTCGATCGATACGTCTGCCGGAAACGCTTTACTCGCTTACGCTAGTAAAGTCTTATTCCGGCCTACAGCTATTTGGGCTTTTAACGATAATAACGCGGTAGGTGGAATAAGACCACCCAAGCGTATCGCGTGGTGGCGTTTCCGGCGATTCGATCGATACGTCTGCCGGAAACGCTTTACTCGCTTGCGCTAGTAAAGTCTTATTCCGGCCTACAGCTGATGAAACGCAGTAACGTCGTTTTAGTCTCGTTTGCCGCCCCTAAAGATGAAATACTGGTTTCCTATCCTTAAATTACTAGCAATGTACGCGGAGCGTCTTAAGCATTTGTAGGGGCGAATTCATTCGCCCTGTGTCATGGAGCATAGAATGACTGGGCGAATTTGTCGCCCCTACTTACCTAATGTTAGCTAATGTTTTGGAAATTATTTACCTGAAGTCTATAATCAAGCACATTTATAGCAAGGAATAAAAAATGATTGAATCTCAGACATTAACTGTTACCGGCATGAAATGTGGTGGTTGCGAGGCCAATGTTATAGCTAAGCTTAAACCCCTTTCCGGTATTATTTCAGTAACGGCTTCAGCTAAAAACAATGAAGTTAGCATTGAATATAATGATGAACTCACTGATATCTCTACCCTAAAAGCCGCTATCATCGACGCAGGTTTTGAGGTATAAATCCCAACAATAATACTGCTCAAAGGTAAATGCCATGACTACAGAAGAGACTGCTAAGGAGTTACGTCTATCTATTTTAGGGATGCGCTGTGCGGGCTGTGTTAATGCGATTGAAAGCGCTTTGGCGGCTGTTGAAGGCGTTACCTCTGTCAGCGTTAATTTTGCTGATCATACTGCGACCATAAACGGCGAGGCAGATCCAGAGGCTTTAAAGCAAGCCGCTAAAGAAGCCGGTTTCGATGCCGCTGTAATGGAAGGTTTTGAAGACCCCGCCGAGCAAGAACAGCAAGAATTACAACGCTATCAAACATTAATGAAAAAAGCCTCTGTCGCTGGAGCTTTTGGTGCTGCATTAATGGCCGCTGAACATTTTAGCTGGTTACCCGAAATTGGATCAACTGCTGGCCTATGGCTATGGCCAGAAATTGCTGTCCTTACCTTAGCGATACTCATTTATTCGGGCTGGCATTTTTACAGTGGCGCTATCAAGTCACTTAGATTAAGACAAGCCAATATGGACACTTTGATTGCACTGGGCACAGGTTCAGCCTGGTTGTATTCCTGCATAGTGATCGATTACGCCGACACCTTACCTGCTTTAGCTAAACACGCTTATTTTGAAGCGGCGGTGGTCATTTTAGCTTTTATAAATCTGGGTTCTGGCTTAGAAACTTTAGCTAGAGGTAAAACCTCGAGTGCTATTCGACAATTAATCGGCTTACAACCCCGCACAGCTCGAGTTATACGAAACGCAGAAGAAATAGACATCGCCATTGAACAAGTCGGTTTAGGTGATATTTTACGAGTCAGACCTGGTGAAAAGATTGCAGTGGATGGTATCTTGATTGAAGGTCATTCTACAGTTAATGAAGCCATGTTGACGGGTGAAGCCATACCCATAGAAAAAATTATTGGTTCTCAAATCGTAGCGGGCAGTATCAATCAGACCGGCAGTTTTCTATTCAAAGCAACGCGTATAGGTCGCGACACTGCTTTAGCTCAAATTGTTGCTAGCGTTAGACTCGCCCAAAACAGCAAACCTGAAATAGCCCGTTTGGCTGATAAAATTTCTAGTGTCTTTGTGCCGACAGTCTTGGTTATTGCTGCCCTAACCTTTCTGATGTGGCTAAGCTTTGGCCCAGAACCCTCTTTAGGCTATGCTTTTGTCACGTCAATGACGGTATTAGTGATTGCCTGCCCCTGCGCCTTAGGCTTGGCAACACCTATTTCTGTCATGGTTGCCGTAGGCAGAGCTGCACAATCAGGCATCTTAATTCGAAAAGGTGATGCTCTACAAACTGCGGGAAAACTAAGCTGTTTAATTCTCGATAAAACTGGCACAGTGACTGAAGGCAAGCCCATTGTTTCAAGCATAGTAGCCCTTGAAGATTATAGTGAAGAACAGGTCTTACAATGGGCAGCAAGCTTAGAATCAGGTTCCGAACATCCTTTAGCTGCCGCGATTTTATCAGCAGCAGCTAATAAACAACTCACCCTAGATAAAATCTACAACTTTGCAGCAATACCCGGCTTTGGTGTATCAGCAACGCTTAATGATCAACAAATTCTCTTCGGCAATAAAGCCTTGATGGACACTAAGGGCATCCAATTGACTCGTTACAATAATAAATTCGAAAAATTATCGACTTTAGGTCAAACGCCGATGTTATTAGCGGTCAACGATAAAATCGTTGGCATTATTGCTGTTTCTGATCCTATCAAAAACGATTCTGCACTAGCCGTACAGCGTCTTAAAGATCTGGGCTTACGTATAATCATGGTGACTGGCGACAATCAAATTACCGCTCATGCCATTGCTAAACAAGCAGGCATTTCTGAAGTAAGAGCTCAAGTATTGCCTCAAGATAAGGCAGTCGTGGTAATGGAATTACAGCAACAAGGCGAAATCGTAGCGATGGTTGGAGATGGCATCAATGATGCACCGGCATTAGCACAGGCTAATGTAGGTATGGCGATAGGTACTGGGACTGATGTTGCCATTGAGAGCGCAGATATCGTCATACTGCAAGGCTCTTTGTTAAAAATTCCCGAGATCATTTCCTTGTCAAAAGCCACGGTCATTAATATTAAACAAAACTTAGCCGGTGCTTTTTTCTATAATATTATCAGCATACCTGTCGCAGCAGGCTTGTTGTATCCAATGTTTGGTATTTTATTAAATCCAATGATTGCAGGTGCCGCTATGGCCTTATCCTCTGTAACAGTAGTCACTAACGCCAACCGTTTGCGCTGGATTAGAGACATAACTTTATGAATAATTCTTGATCGATTACAATATCAAAAATTCATCAGCCTACAGTACGCAACTAATAGTGTTGCTATAGGGCAGCACTGTTCGGCTCAAGTTAAATTAAACATTCAAAGTAAATGACGAAATTAAAATGTGCAGTAATCGGTACCGGCTATTTAGGTAAGTTTCATGCTGAGAAATATGCCTCTTTGCCCGATTGTGAATTGGTAGCGGTGGTCGATATCAATGAAGACGCCGCTAAAGCGGTTGCAGACAAACATAATGCCCTGGCCTTAACCGATTACCAAGCACTGCTAGGTCAGGTTGATGCCGTCAGTATTGTGGTGCCAACTACCCTACACCATCAAGTCTCTAAAGACTTTTTAAATGCCGGCGTTCATGTTTTAGTTGAAAAACCCATTACCGTGACCGTTGCCGAAGCTGATGAATTAATTGCCATTGCCAAGGCTAAGAATGTTATTTTGCAAGTCGGTCATTTAGAGCGCTTTAATTCAGCTGTTTTAGGCTTAGATAAAGATGAAAAACCTCTGTTTATTGAGTCACATCGTCTATCACCATTTAATCCTAGAGCTAATGATGTCAGCGTGGTTTTAGATTTAATGATTCACGATATTGATATTATTTTAGCCTTAGTTGATTCTGAAGTAGAACGTATTGATGCCAGTGGTACAGCGGTTTTAACTCAAGGCACTGATATTGCAAATGCTAGAATACTCTTCAAAAATGGCTGCGTAGCCAATGTGACCGCCAGCCGTATCAGCATGAAACTAGAACGCAAAATGCGTTTGTTTAGACCCAGTTCTTATATCTCTGTCGATTTTCAAAATCGAGTATTAAGTAAGTACCGAACAGGTAGCAAAGAAATGTTTCCGGGTATCCCTGAAATAGAAACAGAAGAATCTGTTTTCGAAGGCGGTGATGCTCTGCTTGAAGAAATTAAACATTTTGTAAACTGTATTCAAACAGGTCACCCCCCTTTAGTATCGGGAGAAGCTGGCCGACGAGCCTTAGCAACCGCCATCCAAATTACCGAGTTGCTAGGTGATAAATAGTTAGATTGGAATTATTCACACATAAGAACGATATTATTGTGGTGATGTCCGTAGGGGCGTATTGCATACGCCCTTTTAAAATATTAAGTTAATAACAAACTCTATTTTAGAGTTTCATAATCATTCGTAGAGACCCGTCTACCTAAAAGATATAAGGCATTAAAACATGATACCGATGGTAAATCTGAAAGCTCAATATGTTGAAATTAAAGATGAGGTTGAGCGCGGCTTAGCTGAAACTATAGAAAACTGTGCTTTTATATTAGGCCCCAATGTACAAGCTTTCGAAAAAGAAGCCGCTGCTTATCTAGGTGTTAAACATGCCATTGGCGTTGCCTCTGGCACCGACGCTTTACATTTAGCCTTAATTGCCGAAGGTATCGGCGCGGGTGATGAAGTCATTACCAGTGCATTTACCTTTATAGCCACGGCTGAAGCTATAAAATACGTAGGTGCTATTCCTGTTTTTGTTGATATTGATCCAAGAACTTTCAATATTTCGCCAGAAGCGATTGAGAGTGCTATTACGCCTAAAACCAAAGCGATTATGCCGGTGCATCTGTTTGGGCAGCCAGCCGACATGACCGAAATTTTGCAGCTTTGCGAGCAATATCAATTAAAATTAATCGAAGATGCTTGCCAGTCTTTTGGTGCCAGCATCAATGGCAAACAAACGGGTGCTATCGGTCATGCGGGAGGCTACAGCTTTTTTCCCAGCAAAAATTTAGGTGCCTTTGGTGATGGTGGTTTAGTCGTGACTAACTCTGATGAAACAGCGGCTAACATTAAGCAATTACGTAATCATGGTTCAAATGTTCGTTATTACCATGATGTGATTGGTTATAACAGTCGTCTTGATGAAATGCAGGCGGTTATCTTACGAGCCAAATTAAAACGTATCGATCAATACAATCAAGGTCGTCGTCATGTAGCTCACTTGTATTCAGAACTCATGGCCGATTTACCACTGATTACACCTTATGAAGATGGTTTAGGTGTACACGTTTATCATCAATACACCTTATTATCTGATCGCCGTGACGCAATTATGCAAGCCTTACAAGATCATCAAATAGGCTGTGCTGTTTATTACCCCGTCCCCTTGCATCAACAAAATGTCTTTAAAGAAGAATGTGCTGATATTAGCTTACCCGTTACCGAACATGTATCAGCAACTTGTTTTTCACTGCCGATTTGCCCATTCCTAAGCGATGAAGATATACACAAAATTGTTGATGTTATCCGAGGTGTTTTGAAAGCGTAGCCGATTACCACGCTGTCTTTCAATTAAAATGAACGCTCATAGCCCTGTTAAAAATAACCAAACCGTCTTCTTTAGTGCCGGAGAATCTTCTGGCGACCAACACGCGGCCAATATGTTTTTGGAGTTGAAAGCACAGCAGCCCGACATTAAAGGCATGGGTATGGGAGGGGCAAAAATGGCGCAAGCGGGTATCGATATTCGCTATGATTCTGCCGGTATCGCCGTAATTGGGGTAATTGAAGTCATTAAGCATTATGGTGAAATTCGTAAAGCCTTAACACTCATGCAAGAACTCGTGGCTAGCGAACGTCCAGATTTGCTAGTCTGTGTTGATTATAAAGAATTCAATCTTAAATTAGCGCGTTTTGCCAAACAACTGGGTATTAAAGTATTGTTTTATGTGAGCCCACAAATTTGGGCTTGGCGACCCGGACGTGTAAAAACTTATGGTAAAGCCATCGATATGATGGCAGTGATCTTCCCTTTTGAAACAGCTTATTATGATGCCGAACAGGTACCCGTGCGCTATGTGGGACATCCTTCAGTAGATAAAGTCCACCCTAACCATAGTCGATCTGAAAACTGTTATCGCTTTGGCTTAGATGAAAATAAAGCGATCATTGGTTTATTACCAGGTAGTCGCGCCAATGAAATAAAACGTTTATTGCCGGTTATGTTATCCGCTGCAGAACAATTACAAACTGAGCTAGCTGATGTGCAATTTATATTGCCTCAAGCCGACTCGATTAGTGATAGCTTATTAAACGATTATTTAAAAGCTTCGAGTTGTCGCATTACCGTTATAAAAAATCAACCTTATGATGTGATGCAATGCTGTGACGCCATTATGACCACATCAGGTACTGCAACATTAGAAGTCGCTTTAATGACTATACCGATGGTGATTACTTATAAATTAGCCGCTATAACTTATTGGCTAGGTCGATGTTTGGTTAATACGCCTTTTATAGGTTTACCTAATATTGTTTTAGGAAAACTGGCTATTAAAGAATTGATTCAACACGCTGCAACGCCTGAAAACATTGCTGCCGAAGTTAAACGAATATTGCTAGATAAATCTTATGCAGATGCAATGCGTGCCAATTTACTTTTAGTTAAGGCGCAACTAGGGCAAGGCGGTGGCTCCAAAAATATGGCTAATTTAGCTCTGGAAATGCTGAAACTTAACTGATTAATGGAATTTTTAGCTTATAAGATACAAAGTTGTAGGCCGGTGAAGACTTTACGAGCGTAAGCGAGTAAAGCGTTTCCGGCATCGGCATAGCGACTAAAGTGGAGTCAAAACTCACGAGTTTTGATGGCAAAAAAAGCGATGCCGGTCGGGATTGGCAAGCCCCGATTAAAACGTTTGGGATGGGGTTAAAAACTCCATCCAACGTACGAATCAAAACTCGTGAGTTTTGACTCCAACCGGCTGACAGCTTAGTAGGGTGGCAACGATGTAGCTGTAGGCCGGTGAAGACTTTACGAGCGTAAGCAAATAAAGCGTTTTCGGCATCGGCGTAGCGACTAAAGTGGAGTCAAAACTCACGAGTTTTGATGGCAAAAAAAGCGATGCCGGTCGGGATTGGCAAGCCCCGATCAAAACGTTTGGGATGGGGTTAAAAACTCCATCCAACGTACGAATCAAAACTCGTGAGTTTTGACTCCAACCGGCTGACAGCTTAGTAGGGTGGCAACGATGTAGCTGTAGCTGTAGCCTCCCCCTTTTTAAAATGGGGATCGAGGGATTTTTTTTATTATAGACTAGTAATATTTAATGATTATTTTTAATAGACCCAATCTCCCCTAACCCCTCTTTGCTAAAGAGGGGAAATGAAAAGAATACTTTTACAATCTCTAATGCTCTAGCCATCCTACGTCACACTCTGTAAATAAATGCTATACACTATTAACTTTTGACAATACCACCAACGCTGCATGGAGATCATTATGAAAAATATCACTGCATTATGTTTAGCTATTACACTTATTGGCGCATTAGGTGTAAATCCTGCTTGGGCTGACCGCTTTCACGGTGGCGGTCATTATGGTGGTGGCCACTATGGGGGTTACGGTGGTGGCTATAGAGGTGGTCATCGTGGCTACGGTTACGGTGCCCTAGGTTTAGGGCTAGGCTTAGGTTTGGGATACGGGATTGGTAGTTATTATGGCGGCTATAATAATTATGCTTATCCTCCTACAGTCGTTGAAGTTCCAGTTGCACCACCTGTCTATATTCAGCAAAGCCCAGCACCTGTCGTACAACAAGCTCCTAGCAATTATTGGTATTACTGCCAAAATCCAAACGGTTATTATCCTTATGTCAGAGAATGTCCTAGTGGCTGGCAGCAAGTAGCTCCCACACCACCAGCACCTCCTCAATAACTAGAGATTATATATGTCACGTTTAATTACCATAGCTACTAGCATCACTTTACTGATGATACAAGGCTGCGCCAGTATCCCTACCGGACCCAGTGTTCTGGTACTACCTGGCACGGGCTTATCATTGGATCAATTTAATAAGGATAATATTATCTGCCAACAATTTGCTAAATTTGGGACGACGCCAAACCAAATAGCGCCAAATATTGATCACTCTAACACCTCTGCCTCTATTTATGAGGATCAACTTCACTATGATATGGCCTATATACAATGTATGTACGCAAAAGGTCATCAGGTTCCTGTTTATGGACAGCTCACTGGCGTCACTCCTGCACAAATAACATCACCTTACCCACCTGTTCCACCGTTTGCGCCTAAATCTAATGGCTTAATACCTCCGCCTCCTGAACAAGGCCATCAATAACAATAGCAAACTTAACCCGCTCTAATAGTTCCAGTCGTTAACGTAAGTGCCTTCTCATCTCATGAAAAAAATGACCACTAAATTCTCTGCAATTACTCTTAGCCTGCTTATCACCTGCTTAATGACTGCTTGCTTTATGGGACCGACGCCCTTAACACCGGAACAACAATCAGCAAAAATTGATGCATCTATCTCTAATGGTGGCTATTCTGCTGTGCTCAACTATGACATAGAGTCCATCACAGAAACCTGGCAGCACGATGACCAAGGTATTCAGATAACCATGATGACTCCTGTTGTTCCTGGCAATTATCCTCTTATTATCTATTTACCAGGATTGGGCGAGTCATCAGAGACAGGTAAACTTTGGAGAGAAGCTTGGGCTAAAGCAGGCTATTCAGTCTTCAGTGTGCAGCCTAAAAGTCTTGGTGACGCGCTGAAAGGCACACCTAAAGTAGCGCCACCCAAAAGTAGCTCATGGTTTAGTAAAGACTACGATAATTCCGCTGCACAAAAAGATGTTAGAAACAATGATCTTCGCTACTTAGGGCATCATTACTTCTCACAAGAACAACTCAGCAAACGCATAAATCATGTACTCTGGGCTTATGCACAACTTAAACAACGAAATCAAAGCAGACTAGGCTTATTTGCAAGAGCCGATTTATCAAGACTAGTGATCGCTGGTTATGATATAGGTGCACAAACCACAGCTGCTATGATAGGTGAAACCTATGATATCACCCTGCCCTCAACAGCAGATTTTAAACCACTAGCAGCTATTTTATTAAGCCCTGCCGTAGATATGGCATTAGGTGACATTACAACGCGGTACCAAAACATTTCCCTTCCCCTACTTGCTGTAACAGGTGCAGAAGACGATGACCCCTCCGCTATCAGCACACCTTTTGCACGCACGGCTATTTGGGAATATTCTCCACCGGGAGATAAATGTTTATTAGTTTTAAAAAAAGGCAGTCATCAGTTACTGTCTGGCAATAATTTCAGCCAAAACCAAGACCCAAACTCTAATCAAGATTCATCAGAAGCCACAGAATCGAACAAACAATCTCACTTTACCAACCAATATGGCGGAGGCGGAAGTAACGGTAGAAGTAGAAACGGCTCTCATGGCGACAATGCTGGCATTGGGATGATGTCTAGAGATAAAGATAGATCTAAAGTTAATGGTAATCAAGATTATGCCCAAGTGGCCGCTGTCTATAGCGTTTCCAGTGCTTTTTTAGATCACATCTGCAAAAAAGACAATGTTGCTCGCAGTTGGTTATCCAATAAAGCCAATGTATGGCTAAACAAATCAGCCACTTTAAAATTAAAATGAAGTTTAATAGACTCAAATTGGTGTAGCCATCAAGTTTTAGCTTGACATACAAAACTTATGCCAGACACATTTTTAATTATTTCCATTTAGAATACAATCTATACATCAATCACAGTATTGTCATCAAAAAACAAGTTCGCTATAGTCAGCCCGTCGTTTAATTAAAAGGGCCAAATTATGAAAAAATTACCTAAAGATAGTGGTATAGCAGCAACCATTATATTATCAATCGTGCTATTTATTTCCGGCGAATACACTGTATCAGCAGGCTTATTTGCCATCGCAATTATTTTCCTCAACATCAAAAAACATCGCAATCGCTTTAAAGTTGACCAGCTTTCATGGCACTAAATTAAGTCACAGTCGTTATTTTGTAAATTTATTATGTCGAGGTATGGATATGTTAGAAGTTGTAATATTTTTCATAGCATTGCTTTTTATTGCCATAATTGGCATGCGTTCCGAAGTCGATCAAGACCGCTCAAAACTAAATGTTTCTGAGCAAGTATCACCAGAAAATACATTTCTTACGCAGTTACAGCATAAAGTAGAAACCTCTCTTCAACCAAGGCCTAGCGATGCCACATTAAACCGCCATTACGATGCTCTAATAAAAGCAGAACTTGATGCCCATCTGTCCTCAATGCCAAATTCATAATCTAAAATAAACTATGGCGGATTTGTTCAACATATCCGCCATAGTCAACACCTGACTAGATACTCTAAACAATTAAATATGAGTGCCTTAATCCCCCAACAGCAACCAACAGCTTTTGACAAGCTAGTTATTAGCAGGTAAGTTATTAATATAAATCCTTTATTTTGTGTTTTTTATAATGCCTTCAGCACACCTATAAGATTTAAAACAGATTAATTATCTTGCTCTAAAAAGCCTAGCAAATGGTTAAGAGCAGCACTTTTGGCGATTATCATAGGCAATACAGATGAATAGCATGACACTTAAAAGCATTAAATTGCTCCTCGAAATAAATTTCTATATCGCAGTTTTTTTCCTTTTAGCGGGTTGCGTATTATCTGTTTCTGACAGCTACTCAATATTTGAATTTAACGAGGATTTGTATGGTGCACTAGACAATAATTTACGCATAATCATGATTTATCTGGCTATGACTGAAGTAGCCATTTTAATTTATTGCACCTTCAGAAATAACTTCCAGATAATGATACCCGTAGGTTTTTTTCTACTCATGATGATCATTTCAATGAGACTTTATGGTGAAATCAATGACATTGCTATTGATGAAAATTTCTCACCATTTTTTCTTTATACTGGCTTATCTCATCTTTTATATGGCGCAGTGCTACGTATTGAAAGAAAATTGACTAATAAGCATCAATGAAAAAAACACCCTCCGACGCGCGGCAAACGAGAGTATAAAG
>QVQD01000215.1 GCA_003584875.1 Methylococcales bacterium | reverse complement strand
TTTGTTTGTTTGTTTGTTTGTTTGTTTGTTTGTTTGTTTGTTTGTTTGTTTGTTTGTTTGTTTGTTTGTTTGTTTGTTTGTTTAATAAATACATACACAAAATCATAATCAACATTATATTCACGATGATTATATATAAGTACGCTTAATTCAATCAATTGAATAAGCCTAGTTTATGGTGTGTTTATTATTATTTTACTAATCCCATGCCTAGCGTTACTGCCTAAAGCTGAAAAGATTTTTTGTAGGCCGGAATAAGACTTTTCGAGCGTAGCGAGTAAAGCGTTTCCGGCACACCTTAGATCCAGCGCCCAAAACTCTACCCCGGACTACCTGTGGTGGTCTTATTCGGACCTAAATATGAGTTTAACTCTAGGCAATCGAAGCATGAAGCTAATAACAGAGAAACTAGGATCTATTAAATTCGCATACCATCAACTTACAAAAGTAACTAGATGAACAAAGCTGTAACCATTTGGCCATTAAGTAATGTTATGATGTGACCCAAGCTTATAAATCTTTCTGCTCGTGCGTCCTAATGAAATGATTCAAGGACACACTATGTTCCAGTCCATCGATAATGAAATAAATTTTATTAGGATATAACAATGCCCTCCAATAAATACGTTAAAAGCAAACCTAAACTATCTATCACCAACCTACCTAACAAAGGTAATAAGAAAGACGATTTCATTGATGATTTCAAACAGTATTATGTGCATTTACTAGGGCGAGATGAAAATTGTCGATCGCCTTTTTATGCAGGCTCTGCGTTATCAATGGTTGTGCGTGACCGCTTAATGGAGCACTGGAATCTTTCGCATCAAACTTATAGTAAAAATGACTGTAGACGTGGCTATTATTTATCCATGGAGTTCTTAATGGGTCGCACCTTAAGTAATGCAATGCTAAATTTAGGCGTCACCGATACAGTCAGTAAGGCCATGTATGATCTGGGTATCGAATTAGAAGAACTAATTAGTAGCGAACAAGACGCGGGCTTGGGCAATGGTGGCTTAGGGCGTTTAGCGGCTTGTTTTTTAGATAGTTGTGCAACCTTACAACTGCCTGTTTTAGGCTATGGCTTACGCTATGAATATGGCATGTTCACCCAAACCATCGTTAACGGTGAACAAGTTGAAAAACCCGACCATTGGTTACGTCATGGTAATGTTTGGGAAATTGAGCGTTTAGAATACTCTCATAAAATCAAGTTTGGTGGCCATACTGAAACTATTACTGACTATAATGGGCACACTCGTCATATTTGGATAGAGACATCTGATGTATTAGCTGTTCCTTTTGATACCCCGATACCAGGCTATCAAAATGGCACCGTTAATACCTTACGTTTATGGAAATCGGTAGCGACTGAAGATTTTAATCTGGACGAATTTAATGCAGGCGACTATGCAGAGGCAGTGGCCGCTAAAAATACTGCAGAAAATATTACCATGGTCTTATATCCCAATGATGCCAACGAAAATGGTAAAGAACTGAGATTACGCCAGCAATATTTTCTAGCTTCGGCTAGTCTTCAAGATGTACTCGGCCACTGGGTAGGCGTACATGGTAATAATTTCACTCGCTTTGCAGAAAAAAATTGTTTTCAGTTAAATGATACCCACCCCAGCATTGCTATTGCTGAATTAATGCGCTTACTAATTGATAATCACGATTTAAGCTGGAATGATGCGTGGGCTATTACAAAAAACACCATGGCTTATACCAATCACACCTTATTGCCAGAAGCTTTGGAAAGATGGCCTGTAAAATTGATGCAACGCCTATTGCCCAGATTGATGGAAATAATCTTCGAAATCAACGCGCATTTTATGGCGGATGTTTCTAGCCATTGGCCAGGTGATAGTGAAAGATTACGTAGAATGTCTATTATCGAAGAAGGCTATGAGCAACAAGTCAGAATGGCTCACCTTGCTATCGTAGGCAGTTTTTCCATTAATGGTGTTGCTCAATTACATACCCAGTTATTACAACAAGGGTTATTTAGTGATTTTTATGCTTGTTGGCCACACAAGTTTAATAATAAAACCAATGGTGTAACACCAAGGCGCTGGTTAGCTGCTTGTAATCCAGAATTAGCGGACCTAATAAGCTCAACCATTGGTGATGGCTGGATAACGGATTTATCGCAGTTAAAAAAACTAGAACCTTATGCTGAAGATGCAAAGTTTAGAAAACGCTGGCGTGATATTAAACAAACTGCAAAACAAAATTTAATCGACTATAAAAAAGCTAATCATGAAACCGAATTGCATTTAAATGTTAATGCTATCTTCGATATGCAAGTTAAACGCATACATGAATATAAGCGCCAATTATTAAATGTACTCCATGTTATTCATCTTTATAACCTCATTAAAAAAGGTAATACAGAAAACTGGGTAGCAAGATGCGTGTTAATTGGCGGTAAAGCAGCTCCTGGCTACCGCATGGCTAAGAAGGTCATTAAACTTATCAACAATGTTGCTCAGGTCATTAATTCTGATCCTGATGTAGGCGACAAATTAGTCTTACTGTTTTTATCTGATTATCGGGTATCAGCCATGGAAAAAATATGCCCTGGCGCTGATTTGTCCGAGCAAATATCGACAGCAGGTAAAGAAGCTTCGGGTACGGGCAACATGAAACTTATGATGAATGGCGCCATTACTATTGGTACGCTCGATGGCGCTAATATTGAAATTCGAGAAGAAGTCGGTGACAAGAACTTTTTTCTATTTGGTTTAACAGAAGAGCAAATTGAATCAAGACGCAAACACTATAATCCTCTGGCTATAATCGATCATGACAATGACCTACAACAGGTTTTACATCTCTTAGAATCTGGGCACTTCAATCAATTTGAACCTGGCATATTTGATGAATTAATTAATTCTATCAAGAACCCAAATGATCCCTGGATGACTATCGCCGATTTTAGAAGTTATATTGATGCGCAAAAGCGCGTTGAAGAGACTTATAGAGACCAAGAGCTTTGGACTAAAATGAGCATCATAAACTGTGCGAACAGTGGTAAATTTTCTACTGACCGCACTATCAATGAATATAACAATGAAATTTGGAAGTTACAGCCTCAACCAGTCAATCCAAAATAGGCTACTGTCTAGCCAGTAGGGGCGTATTGCATACGCCCTTATAATATTAAACCCTATAACATTGAACTATAGATAAATGGGCGTATGCAATACGCCCCTACGATGTTTTTCTATCTTTACTGTACGAATAGCTTTCAGATTACGATCAGTATCTCCACTCAATTTTTATCCGAATAGATGGTTATTTAACTAAGAAAATGTTATATAACCCTTCCTTTGATTATCTGTAGCCAAACAGATAATTAATTAAATATAAGAATAAAAAATGAATAGGACATAAAAATGAATGATTATATTAAAAAAATCTTGAATGACTTTCTGATTGGCGTTTTTGCTGTTATACCCATAGTGATTGTTTTACAGATTATCTTCTTTGTACAAAGCTTAATTTCTGATTTATTTCAAGTAGTTTATGGTTTTGCTGATAGCTATCTTTATACGGCCATCGTTTTCGTAGTCAGCTTTGTACTTTTAATATCTATAGGCAATACCATCGTTAAAAAAGGTCGCTCTTGGGTGATTAATGTTTTTGATTATGTTATTTCTAGAATTCCTTTTTTAAACACCATTTACCGCGTACTCAAAAAAGTCATCAATATGTTTTCTTCTCGGGAACAAACGATGGCTAAGGAAGTGGTTTATGTTGAATATCCCAAAGATGGAATATGGGTGCCCGCTTATGTCACTAACAAACATGAAAATAAATATGTATTATTTATTCCCACCTCTCCAAATCCTACCTCAGGGTTTACAGTGATAGTCGATAAATCAAAATTAAAAACATCGAACATGAATATTGAAGAAGCCACCAGCTTCATAGTCAGCGTGGGGGTTGATTATAATAAAGTAACAGAAGCTATTGATTTGCCATAATAAAGTTAGCCGCTGATTTCCATCATTCCCAAAGCTAATCTTTGATGTAGATGTAGATATAGGTCGGGTTAGCGATAGCGTAACCCGACGCCTACAAACCTTTGCAATGGAGTCAAAACTCACGAGTTTTGTTGCTAGTCGTAGCGATAGCGTAAGCCAAACATTTCCTGCGCATCCTGTCGGGTTACGCTATAGCTAACCCGACCTAAATACTACTAACTTATTAGCGGTAATGTTCTGGGTTACTTGCCTCTGGAGCACACGCAGTGCTTAGAAACGATAACAAACACACTACCACATCAAATCATCAGGAACTTCGAAAGCCGCATACGGATCATCTTTTGTGTCTGCAGTCTCAGCACCCTGTTCATAATACACAATCACACTAGCCGCATCTCGCTGACTAATTTTATGCGCGACGTCTGCTGCGACCACCTCGTATTTATTAGCCAACTTTACTATCGCTAAACGCCCCTTGATAATAGAATCTCGCATAGTTTCTGAGACATACAGGGTTTTAACTTTATTTTCATCGGTAAAGTTATAAGCAAAGCCATCAGCATCTTGAGGCTGCTTATTAAGATCAATTAATTGCTTAATCTGTGCTAGCAGCTCTTTTTGTTGTTCTTGCTGCTTAATCTGCAAGTTTAATTCTCTATCTCTTTCGACTTTTTCCGCCAAGGCTTTTTGTACTAACTCTTTAGCTTCATCGACGACGGCAATATTATTATTTCGCTTTAGTTGCTCTTGCTTATATTTATCCGATTTAATGTTTTTAGCTTTAGCAGAACTCACTAAACCAGACTTTAATAATTGTTCTTGCAACGATAACTTTTGTTTACTCATGATCCAACTCTTATGCTTAACGAAGTACTGTATTGATTTTTAGCGCGAACTTATTTTATAGTAAAGTTATTACAACTCCCCTACATTGATCAACGCTTTTGTTGTTGCTGCTCCAACGCCCATAACACATGCTCTTTGACGAGTTCAGATGGATGATTCAACTTATCAGTTAATGCCTCAATAACAAGCACTGAGCTAGGCGCATTACCTAAGGCAACGGCAATATTTCTTAACCAACGCTCATAACCGATACGACGTATCGCCGAACCTTCAGTTTTTGCCAGAAACTGCGCCTCAGTCCAGGCAAAAACCGCCAATAATTGCTGACTATTTAATTGCTGCCTAGGATTAAAGTCCTGTTCTGCCGTTATTTTTGCAAAACGATTCCATGGACAAATAATCTGGCAATCATCACAGCCATAAATACGATTACCGATTAAAGATCTTAACTCGACAGGAATCGACCCATGTAATTCAATGGTCAAATAAGACACACAACGCCGAGCATCAACTTGATAAGGCGCGACTATCGCCTGAGTAGGACAGACATCCAAGCAGGCATTACAAACCCCACAATGCTCAGATGTTTGCTCATCGATGGGTAATGGCAAGTCAGTAAATAACTCGCCCAAAAAAAACCATGAGCCTGCTTTACGATTTATTAAGTTTGAATGCTTACCTATCCATCCCAAACCCGCCTTTTCCGCCAAAGCCTTTTCTAATACCGGTGCACTATCAACAAAAGCCCGCATCTTTAAAGATTCAGCATCAGCTTTAAATTCTTCTTGTATTTTATCAGCGAGTTTCTGTAAACGGTTGCGCAGCATTTTATGATAATCACGACCCAAGGCGTACCGTGATATATAGGCGGAGGTAGGATCTTCTAAACATTGCTGCAGGACTTCTCTAGTCTCAGGCAAATAATCCATACGGACAGAAATGACTCTCAAGGTGCCTTCATGTAATAACTCAGGACGACTGCGCTTAATTCCATGACGCTGCATATAATCCATGTCGCCATGAAAGCCTTTTGCTAACCAATTATGCAAATGAGCTTCGGCAACTGATAAGTCGGTATCAGCAATACCGACTTGTTGAAAGCCTAACTCCAAACCCCACTGTTTTATTTTTAGGGCGAGCTTGGCAAGTTCTTGATTAGAGAGTTGCTTGCTCAAATCAAGTTTTTGGTTTTGGCTTAGCATTACCTGAAGGCTTACGCGCCTGACTATTATTTCTCGGTGGACGTGGCGCTCGCGGTGATTCAGGCGGCATAGGCGGAGCCACAGCGGCTTGCTCAAAACCAGCAATCTGTTCACGTTTAATGGCTTTACCTATCAACTTTTCAACCTGTCGTAAAGCACCAACTTCATCATGAGACACTAAGGAAATAGCCTGACCTTCTTCCCCTGCCCTACCCGTACGACCAATTCTATGCACATAATCAGCAGGTGATCTGGGTAATTCATAGTTAATAACATACGGCAGCAAAGCAATATCAATACCGCGTGCAGCCACATCAGTGGCGACTAACACTCTAATTTCTCCCGCCTTAAAACCAGACAACGCACTGGTTCTTGCCCCTTGACTTTTATTGCCATGAATAGCTGCGGCTTTAATATTAATTTTATTGAGCTTTTCGGTTAAACGGTTAGCACCATGTTTAGTGCTCGTAAAAACCAACACTTGCTGCCAATCATTAGTTTTGATTAAGTGGCAAAGTAATTCGGCTTTATTAGCTTTATTACAAAGATACGCAAGTTGCTCAACTGTTTCTGCAGCCGTGTTTCTTGCAGCGACTTCTATCTTAATAGGATTGACCAATAAACCTGTAGTGAGCTTACGAATGTCTTCTGAAAACGTTGCAGAGAACAAAAGGTTTTGACGTTTTTTAGGTAACAAGGCAATGATTTTACGAATATCACGTATAAAGCCCATATCCAACATACGATCGGCTTCATCCAAGACCAAAGTTTCTACTTTATCTAACTTAACCGCATTTTGCCCCACTAAATCCAACAATCGACCCGGTGTAGCGACCAACACATCAACTCCACCCCGCAAACGCATCATTTGTGGATTAATCTTAACCCCCCCAAACACCACTTCGGTTTTTAACCGTGGATGTAAATGCGCACCATATTGACTGACGGACTCACCTACCTGAGCCGCCAATTCACGAGTCGGTGTTAAGATCAATACCCGAACAGGACGATTTGCACCATAATTATGTTGTGACAGACGATGCAAAATGGGTAGAGCAAAACCAGCGGTTTTACCAGTACCCGTTTGGGCAGCAGCCAATAAATCATGGCCATTTAAAACAGCGGGTATTGCTTGTAATTGGATGGGAGAAGGTGTGGTATAACCGGCATCAGCAATAGCACGTAATAGTGGATCTGATAAACCGAGTTTGGTAAATGGCATGTATTGGTCTCTGTGAAAGGCTGTTAGATTGGGATAAAAATAGTCAGTAACGGTTGATGATGTGTGTAGCTTTGACTAACCGTTATTGATAAAGACAGTGTTTTGGACTGCAGCGATAACACTGTTTATGAATCGCGAGACTGAGGTTCTTTTGATTAAATTGGTAGTGGGTTTATAGCGATAGTTATATGAATTAAACTCCAAATACTTATAAATCCTCAGTATTGTTTATAATATAACACAAAAATAGCTAGAGCTTGTTATGGTCGTCATTGAGTTTAGGTGGAGTTGGCAGCGAATTTGAGACTGTGAAAATATTCTTTTTATTTCCCCCTCTTTAGCAAAGAGGGGCTAGAGGAGATTTGGTCTATTAAAAATAATCATTTATTAGTAGTCTATAACACAAAAAATCCCTCTCAGCCCCCCGTTTACAAAGTGGGAAGCTAAAATCATAATACTTTCAAAGTCTCATTTCTGCCCACCACTTAATCGACAAATGCTGGGCAAACGATAAAGCTGCTTGCACACCCGGCTAGATTGCATGTAAAAACGAAAAAATAGGGTGGATAAGCAACGCGCTTCAAGCCTCAATGGTGGATGCGCTTTGCTTATCCACCCTATAACAGTGGCACATTAAATGACCCAAAAACCACATAGTGACACCCCAGAATTTCTTGATATCGATATCACCCGTCAACAATTGACTGTGTTTAAGCTAGGTAAAGAAATAATAAGCTACCCGATATCCACTGCCAAAAATGGCGCGGGTGAATTAAAAGGCAGCGAATGTACACCGCGTGGCTGGCATAGCATTAGAGCTAAAATTGGTGCGGATCAACCTTTACACAGTGTTTTTATAGGCAGGCGAGCAACCGGTGAAATCTATAGCCCTGAACTGGCTAAGTTGCATCCGCAACGTGATTGGATATTGACGCGCATACTTTGGCTAGGTGGCTTGGAACCCCATAAAAATCGTTATGGTAACGTTGACAGTACATGGCGTTATATTTATATTCACGGCTGCCCTGATGACACAGTAACAGGTATTCCCCAATCACATGGATGTATACGCATGAGAAATAATGATCTACTAGAGCTATTTAACCGTATTGCAGTGGGTATTAAGGTTTATATTCATGAATAAAACCCGTATAACCTTAGGCATTGAGTACGACGGTAGCGCTTATTCAGGCTGGCAATGGCAAAAACAGCACAGCAGTGTTCAGCAAGTACTGCAAGAAGCCTTGTCTAAAATTGCTAATCATTCAGTTACTGTGATCTGCGCGGGCAGAACCGATACTGGCGTACATGCCTTAGAACAAGTCATACATTTTGATACCACAAGTCAGCGTGATATTCATACATGGATGTTAGGTGGTAACAGTTATTTACCTGATGATGTCAGAATTACTTGGGCTCAATGGGCCATAGACGACTTTCATGCGCGTTACAGTGCCATCGCCCGTTTTTATCGCTATGTTATTTTAAATCGCCCCATTAAATCAGCACTCTTACGTAAGCAAGTCACTTGGTGTCATGCGCCTTTAGATGCAGACCTTATGCATCAAGCCGCTCAGCACTTAATCGGCCAACATGATTTTTCTTCGTTCCGAGCGCAAGGCTGTCAATCAAAAAGCCCCTGTCGAGCCATGTATTTTATTGATGTCTACCGAGAAGACGAAAAAGTGATTATAGATATCTCAGCCAATGCTTTTTTGCATCACATGGTCAGAAATATTGCAGGGGTATTGATGGCGATAGGTTCAGGTAAAGAACCTATAGATTGGACAAAACATTTGCTGGAAGTTAAGGATCGAAAATTAGGTGGTATTACCGCGCCTCCTGACGGCTTATATTTAGGCGGGGTCTATTATCCTGAGCACTATGGCATCGCTAAACATCCAGTATTTAATAAACTACCTGATAATGCTCAGCGCCATGTTTGGGCGTAAGGACTATTACTTTAAGGCAGGGAAACGATAAAAAACATCGTATGGGCGTATGCAATACGCCCATACCGGTCATCAGCACAATGTATTTGTTCTTAGTTTCCAGCACAGGGTCGGAGTGAATACCGGAAACGCTTTTCTCGCTTACGCTCGAAAAGCCATCACCGGCCTACAACTACCTAAAATAAGTTAAAGGACGGGGTACCTAGGTCTAATGCAAGTTACCTAGTCGTGCTTTCAGCTCATTTATCTGAGATTGAAATTCTTCTACATCATTGTCTGTTATTTGCAACCAATACATCAACTCATCAGCATGGTTTGACCATTCACAATAAGCATATTCATTATTATGATTAGTGAGATATTCAGATAAATCATGTAGCGCTATTAGAGATAAGACTTGATCAGACAGAACACGATCATGAAATGCGCTTATATCATGATGATATCTGATAGCAAGAGAAATGGAGGTTGGCAAACACCAAGCGCTACTTAATAAAGAACCGACTAAGGTATGATCGGTTCCATGGCGATGTCTTTCAAAAGCGCTGAAGGATTGATCAAAGCCTGATGCTATTTTTAAGGTGTTTTCATATTCAGCAAATTGCTGAGATAGCAAAATTTTACCGCAATCATGAAATAAACCAAAAAGCTGCGCATCATCAACATTAATATTACCTAACTGTTGGGCAATAAATGCGGAACTAGCTGCTGTTTCGACACTATGCTTCCAAAACATATCAAAATCTAAAGAACCACCGATTTTTCGTAAAGACAAGCCAGTAACCAGCATGGAAATTTGTTTCATTCCTAATAAGGAAACAGCGACTTTTAAGGAAGTCACCTTTTCTGATAAACCATAATAAGCAGAGTTTATGGTTTTTAAAACGGCTGCTGACAAGCCCATATCCTGAGCAATTAATTCAGCAATATAAGCTAAGTCAGCATCTTGCTCTTGAGCTTGTTGAAACTTTAAAAGTATAGTTGGTCTAGGTGGAATGATGATGTTCGACAATATCTCGTCATCATTCTCTTTTAGCATTGTATTCATACCCCCCCTCTTAAATCATTGATAATCATGTGCAGTCATTTTGATAGGCAAACTACAACATGTTTCATAAAAAAACAATAGCGGGGTATATTACAGATTTATGACAATTACACAATCAATATTTGGCTTATTTATTGCTAATATCGATATCTGCGCTTAGTAACACGAATATCTAAATACACAACACCACTCTCAGCACCAAAACACTTAAAGTTACTAGGCTTCTTAGCACTACTAAAAATAGTAACAATAAAAACACAGGACAATTTCGGTTTAACTTGTATAATTAATGCTTGCATAACATAAAAACAATAAATTCGATGGGATAACTTTCCTGTGCATAAATATGAGAGGACATAAATAATGACTGATTTGCACGAGAAAAAATCGGAATTGGTGGTATTGGCTAACCTATCGCCTAATCACGAATTAATGAAAGTAAATCGATGGTTAATGGCTATGATAATTTTATTGATGACCGCTATCGTTATTGCTGGTTTCCTCTTACTACCTTCTAATGGCCTTAATCGTTACAGAAAAACAGATGCCGTCGATATGAATCCTGTTTTGTCTGCCGAAGTTAATACTTTAAAAGGACAATTTGTTGGCATTGTCAGCGGTTCAATTGAAAGCAAATTAAGATCTTTAGAAGAAAGCGTGCGCTTAGGGACTGCTGCAAACGCCTTAGGCACCATCGAAGATATAAAAAATGACGTTAAAATTCTGAGGTCTTATTCAGAACCGACCAATAATGAGAACTTAGCCATAGACAATGAACAAGTCATGCGCGAGATGTCGCAACTAAAAAGACTTATTTATTTAACATTGGGCTCATGTGGTTTAATGTTCGCCGCTTTTATGGGGATTTGGCTCAAAAACCATTATCGCTTAACTCATAAAGAATCTGTGATTCGCCATTTAGGTAAGAAATAAAGCAGTAGGCCGGTGATGGCTTTATGAGCGCAAGCTAATAAAGTGTTTTCGGCAATTCTTTCTGTTCTACTAGAAACAAAAAAGCCCCCGCAACCTGTGGTTGCGGGGGCTTTTTTTATGCTTGGCTGTTAAGGCTAAGCTTATTTGCTGCTGATATATTTATATAAAGCATCTACAGCTTGATCTTCGCCGTAACCCGCTTTTTCAACAGCTTTATTTTTCATGATTTCTTCGATAGCTTTAGGCATGCCGCCTTTGCCTTCTTTTAAAACAACTTCAAATTTAGCTCTATCCAAAGTACCTGCTTTAATGTTTGCAGACAATTGTGGGTTTGAAGCGATATCGTGGCAAGTGCCGCAACCACGACCGAAAGCGCGTTCATAAATTTTTTGACCGATTTCTAATTGTTCATCAGCAACTGCTGATCCGCTTAATGCAACTAAAACTAGACTAGCGGCTATAGCAAATGATTTTTTCATAGTGACCTCATTGTTGTTAATAAAGAAAGCAACTGCTCTCTTTGTTGGGAAAACCATTATTAATTATTATATAAGCTGGTGAAGAATAGGTAATTTGACTTAAAAATTCAATCTTTTATTTCTTTTTAAGCATAATTATTAGCGTTACTTAAAACACAAAGCAAACCCTACAAATCATAATACAAATTAAAAATACTTATAATTCAATATGATAGATAACATTAATCAACTTTAACACCACTATACCAACTTAACTTGTCATGCAGCGTTACGACTGTACCAATAATAATTAAGGTAGGTGGTTTAATTGAAGAGCCAGCAATAATCTCCGGCATCGTAGCTAAGGTACCTGTAATAACGCGCTGATGATTAGTTGTACCCTGCTGTATCAAAGCAATAGGCAAATCACTGGGGCTACCATGAGCCATTAATGACTGACATATTTTTTCTAGTCCTACCAAGCCCATATAGATAACGATAGTTTGGTTAGGGGCGGCCAATTGTGTCCAGTTTAAATTGATAGAGTTATCTTTTAAGTGGCCGGTAACAAAAGTACACGATTGCGCATGATCTCTATGAGTCAGCGGAATACCCGCATACGTTGCACAACCCGATGCGGCGGTAATTCCAGGTACTATTTGAAAACTAATACCTTGCTCCATGAGTGTTTCGATTTCTTCCCCCCCCCGCCCAAAAATAAAAGGATCCCCTCCTTTTAAGCGCACCACTCGCTTGCCAGCTATAGCAAGATCTGCAAGTAAGTTGTTAATGGAATCTTGAGGCATAGTGTGTTTTTGACGCTCTTTACCAACATAAATTTTTTCAGAATCTCGTCGCGCCAAATCAAGAACTTCGGGTGACACTAAATTATCATAAACAATAACATCCGCTTGTTGCATCAAACGTAAGGCACGAAAAGTTAATAAATCAGGTGCACCAGGCCCTGCGCCGACTAAATAAACCTCACCCCGTGTAATCGTGTCTTTTTGCTGGATTAGACTTTGCTGTAATTGTTCTTTAGCTGCAGATTCATTACCTGCAAAAACCAATTCCGCAATAGAACCCTGAAAAACACCCTCCCAAAAGATTCTACGTTGAGCGGGTGTTTTAATATGGGTCTTAACGTCCGCTCTAAATTTTTCAGCCAGTTTAGCAAGGTGGCCATAGGCTGGTGGAATAATCGTTTCTATTTTAGCTCGCAACAATCGCGCTAAAACTGGTGCGGCACCACCTGAAGAGATCGCCGCGACAATGGGCGATCGATCAATAATCGCAGGAAAAATAAAACTACATAATTCCGGGCTATCTACGACATTAACTAAGATTTTTTGTTCATCAGCCGTTTTAGCGACTAAAATATTAGTTTGATTATCATTGGTCGCTGAAATCACTAAACGGTAGTTACCTATATCTTCAGGAGCAAAACGCTTTTCGATAAAGCTAAGCTGACAGGTCGCTTGAAGACTTTTTACCTGAGGACTGATATGCTCAGCAAGCACGGTTATTCTGGCATTAGCTTTAGCTAACAACTCTATTTTACGAGCTGCTATTTCACCAGCTCCAACAACTAGACAGTCTTGATCTTTTAATTTTACGAAAACAGGAAAATAATCCATTTTACTTCGGTGATTCTTAGATTCATTAGGGGATGGTATTATAAGCATTCTGACATTAATGAGTTACTAAAAAACCATGATTGAATTTAGCCTAGAAATTGATGCCGCAGGTTTAATGTGTCCTCTACCGCTATTGCGTTTAAAAAAAGCCTTAACCACACTAGAAAGTGGTCATGTCGTCAAAGTTATCGCTACCGACCCCGCCGCGCATTTAGATTTCGGTGTATTTGCCAATCAATCAGGCCATCAGATTATCGATATAACTAAACATGAAGATAGGCAAATATTCTTTATCAAGAAGAAATAAGTCTTATCAAACACTCTATATTTATTTTTAGTTCCGCACCCATTCCTTTGAAATTACATTACTAACCCAAATAAATTAAAACCATGTCTACCAACGATAACCTTGTCCCCGCTAACTTTATCAGCCAAATTATTACTCACGATCTTAAGGAGCACAAAAACCAAGGTAAAGTGGCGACACGCTTTCCACCCGAACCTAATGGCTATCTGCATATAGGTCATGCTAAATCGATATGTTTAAACTTTGGCATCGCAACTGAATTCAAGGGTACCTGTAATCTGCGTTTTGATGACACCAATCCTGAAAAAGAAAGCATCGAATACATGCAATCTATAGAAAGAGATGTGCAGTGGCTAGGCTTTGAATGGGCAGGCTTATACCATGCCTCTGATTATTTTGAACAACTGTATGGCTATGCCATCGAACTGATCGAAAAAGGTTTAGCTTATGTTGATAGTTTATCAGCGGAACAAATTCGACTCTATCGAGGCACATTAACTGAACCTGGCAAAGAAAGTCCTGATCGTAATCGCTCTATTGCCGACAACTTAGATTTATTTCAACGTATGCGTGCGGGTGAATTTGCCGATGGCCACTATGTATTACGCGCTAAAATTGATATGGCCTCGCCTAATATCAATATGCGCGACCCAGCTATCTATCGCATACGCCGCGTTCATCATCAACGTACCGGTGATGATTGGTGTATTTACCCCATGTACGATTACACCCATTGTATTTCTGATGCAATTGAAGGCATCACCCATTCTATCTGCACCCTAGAATTTGAAGATCATCGTCCACTTTATGATTGGGTCTTAGATCAACTACCTAGCCTTGCGCATCCTCAACAAATAGAATTTGCCAGATTGCAATTGGAATATACCATAGTCAGCAAACGTAAACTTAATCAACTGGTCATGGAAAAACATGTACAGGGTTGGGATGATCCACGCATGCCAACCATTGCAGGTTTACGCAGAGCCGGCTTTACACCAAAATCTATACGTGACTTTTGTGAGCGTATCGGTGTAACTAAGCAAAACTCATGGATAGAAATGGGCGTATTAGAATATTGCATACGCGAAGACTTAAATGAAAATGCTCTGCGAGCAATGGCAGTGTTACAGCCATTGCGAGTCGTTATCGAAAATTATTCTGACGAGCAAACCTTAGAACTAGAAATCAGTAATCACCCACAACGTCATGAACTAGGCAAACGTATCGTACCCTTTTCTAAAGTGATCTTAATTGAACAAGATGATTTTGCAGAAATCCCTCCACCCAAGTTTAAACGTTTAATCGAAGGTGGCGAGGTCCGACTGCGTGGCTCTTACGTTATAAAATGTAATGAAGTTATTAAAAATGCTGACGGCAAGATCATTGAATTACGTTGCAGCTATGATCCTGATACTTTAGGCAAAAACCCTGAAGGCCGTAAAGTCAAAGGCGTTATACATTGGGTTTCTGAGCAGCATTCACTCCCTGCCGAAATTCGTTTATATGACCGCTTATTTAAAGTACCTGCACCAGATAATGAAGAAAACTTTCTGGATGCGATCAACCCCGATTCATTGCAAGTCATCACTGATGCCCGCGTAGAAGCGAGCTTAGTTAACGCCAAAGCAGAAACAGGCTATCAATTTGAACGTACGGGTTATTTTTGTTTAGATGCACCTGATAGTGTAGACGGTAAATTAGTCTTTAACCGTACGGTGTCTTTACGTGAAGGTGGTTGGGGCAATGATTAATTCAGAAACGGAAATGTCCACGAAATAACTTAAATACAATCATTTAAAAATCCCCCTACCCCCCTTTTACAAAGGGGGGTAGGGGGATTTTATGTATCTAGCTGATAAAAATTCACAAACCATCAGCCAATAACTATAAAATATGCAGCACTTTTACTACTTAACATCGGAATAAATATGAGCCAACAAGATACCCTTAAATTAGTCGAAAACTATTATGCAGCCTTTAATGGCGGCGACATGGACACTTTTTTAAATTTACTGACCGATGATGTTATTCATGACATCAACCAAGGTAGACGTGAAGTAGGTAAAGCAGCATTTACACAATTCATGTCTGGTATGAACACTAGCTATAAAGAACAATTGGTTGATATGGTGGTGATGGCCAGCGTTGATGGCCAACGTGCCGCAGCTGAATTTGTTGTGTTGGGAGAATATCTAAAAACCGATGAAGGCTTGCCAGAAGCCAATGGACAAAAATACAAACTACCTGCCGGTGCTTTTTTTGAAATTCGTGACAACAAAGTGGCTCGTATTACTAATTATTACAACCTAGAAGACTGGATAGCCCAAGTAAGTGGTTAAATTGGCTTAATTTGGATTAGGCGTTAGCCGTAATCGACATATTCGCGACAAAGCGTCGGGTTACGCTAGCGCTAACCCGACCTACAAACCATGTATCTCCAAATGTGTATGATATGAAAAATACCATAAAAGAACCTATCAGAGTGTCTTATAAAACTTGACCACTACAGATATTGCTTATGAATGATCAAAAGGCTTCGTAATGTCGGGTTACGCTAACGCTAACCTGACCTAC
>QVQD01000051.1 GCA_003584875.1 Methylococcales bacterium | reverse complement strand
TTTGGTGGAGGCGGGGGGAATTGAACCCCCGTCCGCAAGTACTCCGCCATAAGGTCTACATGCTTATCTCGTCTTTAATTTAACTAATGATCACCCGTCGAGCCAAGAAAACCATCAGCGATTCCGTAAGGTTTTAGCGCATCCACACCGGACGGATTTCAGCGCGATCTTATGTAAATGACCTCTGAGCGTTCAGCGAACTGAACTCCACCCGCATAAGCACAGATGGTCAAAGGAATGGTGCTGTGTTTAAGCAGCTAGAGCCATTGAGTAGTTTTCGTCATTTGCGAATACTTAGTTTCTGTAGGATTTACGAGGTGTACAGTCCTCGGCATGCACTTAAGGTTTTGCTACCCACGTCGAAGCCATGTCGCCCCCAAGTAGTTTTACAGGCTATATAATATAGCCTGCATTAATAAGTTCAATAGCTTTAATAAAATTAATTAAAGCATTAAGCTTATTTAGATAACAGTTACATTTTCAGCTTGTGGGCCTTTTTGCCCTTGAGTTACGCTGAATTGTACTTTTTGGCCTTCATCTAATGATTTATAACCACCAGAATTGTTGATTTGTTGAAAATGTACAAATACATCTGGGCCAGAAGCTTGTTCGATAAAACCAAAACCTTTATCTGAGTTAAACCATTTTACTGTGCCAGTCGTTAAAGTAGACATAATGAATCCTTAATTTAATATAAAGTAATAAAGCCTGTTAAGGCGGGAAGTGGGTCAATTTAGAAATTACTTAATGAAACAAGGACGAGCTACTAACAAAAGAAACATCGAAAAGGTAAGCAGAGAGTAAATCAGATTTTTAATCCAGCAGGCATTATACCTAACTATAAGAAATAGTATTCATTATTTATTTAAATAACCCCATTATTTGTAAATTATTTTAAATGTCGGCATTTAAAACCTAACATAAATAACGTTCCGACATAAGCACTCCCAGCTATCACCATCCATTTTATTAAATTGACTAATCGCTGCAAAGAACTCCATTGATACCACCAAGTAACATCAACCCAATAGTAAAGCACTGCAGCCATAGCCACACTGGCTATTAAAATACGAACCATAAATACCCACCAACGCCCAGCAGGTTGATACACATTAGCCCTTAATAATTGCCTTAGTAACAAAACTGCGTTGACGAAGGCTCCCAAAGAGGTAGCGAGTGCCAAGCCGGCATGAGCCAAAGGAATTACCAAGACAAGATTTAAAACCAAGCTTGCCAGCATGGCATACATCCCAAAACGCACTGGCGTATTCACATCTTGTCGAGAGGTAAAACCTGGCACTAATACTTTGATGGCTATATATGCCATCAAACCTAATGAATAAGCCTTAAGACTCTGCCCTGAATAAAACACATCTGTTACACCAAATTCTTTATATTGGAATAGCGTAGACAACATTGGCTCAGCTAAAAAAAACAACCCAAGGGTCGAAGGCATGCCAATCAATAATACTAGGCGCAAACCCCAATCCATGGAATTAGAAAAAGTCTTAGGATCATCTGCAGCATGACTACTTGCTAAACTAGGTAATATGACTGCCCCTAACCCCAAACCAAGCAATCCCATAGGAAATTCTACTAAACGATCTGAATAATATAACCATGAAACACTACCTGTCTTTAAAAACGAGGCTATTAAAGTATCTACCAATAAATTAATTTGCGTTATTGATACGCTAAATATGGCAGGCATCATCAAACCTAAAATTTTATTCACCTCGGAATCATGAAACCCCAATTTAAATCTTACATTAATACCTACTCGCATTAATGCTGGAATCTGAAATAACAATTGCACTATTCCTGCGGCAAAAACTCCCCACGCCAAAGCAATAACAGGCACATCCATCATCGGCGCAATCCAGATGGCAGCAACAATCATGGTAATATTTAAAAATACCGGGGTTATAGCAGGAACAGCGAATTTGCCGTATGCATTTAATACACTTCCAGCAAAGGCCACTAGGCCAATAAAGAATAAAAAAGGCAACGTAATTTGTAACATTTGTACGGCTAAATCATGTTGCAATCCTTGCCAAGCAAAGCCAGGCGCTAATATCCAAATTAATAGCGGAGCAATGATCATACTAAGCACAGTTATAGCAGCGAGAATTACAGCTAAGGTGCCGGCAATTCTTTCTATTAATAGCTTTAATTCGTCATTTCCTTTTTGCGATTTATTAGCGATAAGCACTGGGACAAAAACATGTGAAAAAGCGCCTTCTGCAAACAAACGCCGAAACAAATTTGGGATTTTAAAGGCTACAAAGAAAGCGTCGGTTGCTATGTCCACTCCAAAAATTCGAGCGATCAGCATGTCGCGCACAAAACCTAGAAGGCGAGAAATTAGCGTCATACTACTCACTACAGCAGTCGACTTAAACAATTGTTGACTCAATACAATTCCATTTCAATATATTAATAGTTGACAATAATAACATTTAAAAAGATAATGCGGAGCTCTAAACTAAAACCAACGCTCGAGATACTATGGCTAATACAGCACAAGCTAAAAAGCGCGCGAAACAAGCGGAAAAAAGCCGTATTCGCAACGCAGGACAACGTAGCAACCTACGTACATTTATTAAGAAAGTACTCGCCGCAGTTAAAGCTGGCGACAAAGAAAAAGCACAAGCCGCCTATAAAATTGTAGAGCCTATTATTGATTCTGCTGTCACTAAAGGCATTATCCATAAAAATAAAGCTTCACGCGGCAAAAGTAGACTAAATTCAAAAGTAAAAGCTTTAGCTTAATCGCTAAACGCTTACTTAAAAAAGGCTGCGACTTTATTAGAGTCGCAGCCTTTTTTTTGCCTAGCACTTCTAATTACGCCAATTGAATTTAAGCCTCTTCCATTCTATACCAGCACATAAATCTAAACATCTCAAACAGGGTAACAGTATGAAACTTTTTTCTGGCATTTTACTTACTATGCTTTTAGGTCTTTTTTCAACTTATGCCTATGCAAATGATACTAAGAAAAATCAAACGCCCTATCAAAGAAATAGATTATCAGATACTGATTATTTATCTAAGGTTAAGGGCTTTAAGTATTTCTACAACTGCCCCTTTGGTGAAGTTGGAACCCTACTGTTTTCTGAGACCGAAAGCACGGCATATCCTGTGTTTTTAACTGATTTATTTGACGAAACTTTATTAAAAAATAAAAACGTCAGAATGATTAGTTTATCAAAGACTCACTTTGACAAAAGTTCCTCGCTATTTTCTTTCCAACTGCAAGATAAGGGCGATATTACTGGGCACCATATTGCAACAATAGACTATGAACTTCATTTAAATGATTCAGCCGAAGAGATTGATGCTGAATCAATAAGAACAGATAGCGACAATAGTCAAATCAATGTAAGCAAACAAATTAAATGCACTAAATTATCACTACCAAAACCAATAGCGCCACCGCCACCCTCTGTTATCCCTGTTGCGATGACTAACGGACGATGGAAGACACTTGCTGATTGTTTTAATTCAGGCATTAAGCAAGGAACTTCTTATGAATACAACAAAGATCATATCTTAATTGGCAAAACTTATAACACAGAAGACGTGTTAACTCATATTTCTACCATTAACACTATTATTGACACACCTGATCCGCATCTATTTATTTTCAAAGGATCTCAGGAGGACTTAATCACTCACAGCCAAAAAGAATTTTCAGCTAAATTTCAATTTACTGACAATTCTTACCAAATTGTTGAGTTGTCTTACAACGGCAATATCGATATTGCTGATGGTTACTATTCAAGCAACCAACAAGCAACACCTGTTAATTATAAGTGCAGCAATTAACAGCAAATAAAACAGACCAATAGCTTAAGTTGGTTAGATACGGACTGCGATTTTAGAGTCCCCATTGCCACATTTTACTCCGTAGGGTCAGGTCGCGAACTGTCCCTACATAACAAACCCTGCATTGGTTTTGATACTTCTTACTAAAAAGTCTTTGCTGGAATTATTACTTGCACTCATCCTTAAAAGCAGCATCTAAAAGTGCAACATTAAAGCAACCTTCCATATTATGGTAGCAACCTTAACTCCAATTCTTTTATTCTACTGAGACTTTTCCTCGCTCTCTAAGGCTTCAACTAACTGCTTTGCAGGTAAATAACCTGGCAGGATATTACCCTTTTCCGTTACTATCATTGGCGTGCCTTTTACATCGAATTCTTCAGCCAATTTCATGTGCTTATCGATTGGATTATCACAAGTTTTTACAGGAATGCTTTTATCTTTTTTAGCTGCTGTAAGCGCTGCATTACGATCATCTGCACACCAAACTGATACGGCTTTATTGTAAGAATCCGAACCTTTACCCGCCCTAGGATAAAACAAGTATTGAATAGTAATACCTTGAGCCGTGTATTGATCTAACTCAGAATGTAATTTACGACAGTATCCACAATCTATATCAGTAAATATAGTGACCGTATATTTAGGAATTTTAGCTTTAAAGATAATCATATTTTCTTTGCCCATGCTCTCAATGGCCAATTTACGAGTACCGTTTAATTTTTCTTCTGTTAAATCTTTGCGAGCCGCTATATCAACTAATCGTCCTTGTATTAAATATTTTCCATCTTCTGAAACATAATAAATGTTCGCACCTATTGCCGCCTCATAAAGTCCTTTAATAACAGAAGGCTTTATAGTCTCAACTTTAGTATTAGGCATCGCTTGACTCAAAGCTTTTCTAATTGCTTCTTCATCAGCATTAGCTGTTACATAAGTTAAAGCCAATAATATTAATGCACTAAACCTAATAACTTTTATCATTGTTTTCTCGTAATTTGTATGAGGGATATTTGGGAAGCAAAACTAATGCTTTAATTATTTAACTAGCACATCTTTAACATGAGCATAGAAAACTTTGACTAGTGAAATACTCGCTGAACATCTAAAAACATAGCGAGTGCCATCAAGGATAGCAACATGGATAAACCAATTTGCTGAAATAAGCTTTGTAATTTTTCAGATACTGGACGACCTCTAATTGCCTCAAGAGCAAAAAACATTAAATGCCCTCCATCCAACACAGGTATCGGTAATAAATTTAAAACTCCTAAACTAACACTTACCAAAGCCATAAACTTTATAAAATGTACCAAACCCATAGAGGCAGATTGACCCGCATATTGCGCGATACTAATAGGACCACTTAGATTTTCTACTGAAGCATTCCCTACAAACATTCTACCCATCATTTTCAAGGTAGATGTTGCATAACCCCACGTCATTTCTACAGCAACGGGTATAGCATCTATCGGTGACAACGAATATTCTACAGAAACAGATTTAACTAAGCCCTCAGGAACCAAAACGGATGCGCCAATTTTCCCTACCGACTTCTCTTCGATAATAACTTCTTTTGGGGTAACTATAATGGGTAGCTGAACACCATCACGCTCAATGATAAGATTAATCGCACTATTAGGATGTTTTTTTACTATATCCACCCATTGCAGCCAATCTTCGACACTTTCTCCTTCAGCGCTAATAATTAAATCCCCAGACTGCAAACCTGCTGATAAAGCTGAACTATCAGGTAATATCTTGCCTATGACCGGCTTTAATTTAGGAGACCAAGGCTTCAAACCCAACCGTTCATAGAGCATATCGGGATTTTGAGCATCACTAGCATCTACCATTAACAATCTAACTGACTGCTGATCATCGAAGGTTTTTACTAGGACTTTAATGGATTGCTCACCATCTATGGCTTTAGCAATGATTGAACTCATGGCGATCGACCAAGTCGGCGCCAGCTTATCATTAACAGAAATTATTTCATCGCCTTCAACAAATCCAGCCGAAGCCGCTAATGTTGAAGTACTCACCGAGCCGATTATTGGTTTTATACCGGTCTCACCTATAACCAATACACTCCAAAATAAAACAATTGCCAGTATCAAATTAAATATGGGGCCTGCACCCACTATGGCAACTCTAGCCCATACTGACTTGCGATTAAAGGCATAGGCCAAATCAGCATCGCTAACCTCACCTTCTCGCTCATCAACCATTTTGACATAGCCACCTAATGGGATGGCTGATAATACATACTCTGTCGTATCAGGACTTTTTTGATAAGACCACAGTACTTTACCGAAGCCTATAGAAAATCGTAATACCTTTACTCCTACCTTACGCGCTACCCAGAAATGGCCAAATTCATGAATTGAAACCAAGACCCCAATGGCAATAGCGAAATAAAACAGAGTATGTAAGAAATCCATTAGTGAGTTAACTCGACAATAATTTCTTTCGCAGCAATTCTGGCCTGATGATCAGCCTCTAAAATAATCTCTAAACTAGAAGCTGGTTTTACGACAAACTTTCCCATACTCCGCTCAATAATGACTGGAATATCAGTAAAACGAACCTGCTCATTTAGAAAAGCTTCTACTGCGATTTCATTAGCCGCATTCAAAACAGTCGGCATGATGCCACCGCTATTAATAGCTTGATAAGCAAGACGTAAACAAGGAAATCGCTCTAAATCCGCTTCTTGAAAGTCCATGCGACGAACATCAAATATATTTAAAGGTTCAACACCAGAATCAAATCGATCAGGCCAAGCCATTGAATAAGCAATTGGTACACGCATATCGGGATTACCCATCTGCGCCAGCACCGTGCCATCGACATAATCAACCATCGAATGAATCACGCTTTGGGGATGAATAACCACTTGTATTTGATCGGGCGTCATTGCAAATAAAATACAAGCTTCGATCATTTCCAAGCCTTTATTCATCATCGTTGCTGAATCGACCGAAATTTTTCTACCCATATCCCAATTTGGATGAGCAACCGCTTGTGCTGGCGTGACATCGACCAATTTTTCTAAGGGCATTTCACGAAATGGGCCACCTGAAGCGGTTAATAAAATGCGCCTAGCTTGTTTTGCTTGCATGCCTGATTGATATCCAGCAGGCATACATTGAAAAATAGCATTGTGCTCACTGTCGATAGGTAATAACTGTGCACCCGATTCAGCAACGGCTTGCATGAATATAGAACCCGACATCACCAAGGCTTCTTTATTAGCTAATAAGATTGTTTTTCCTGCTTTGGCAGCTGCTAAACTTGGTAACAAGCCTGCTGCACCTACAATCGCCGCCATTACGGAATCAACATTCTCTAAAGTCGCAACTACCTCCAATGATTTAGTGCCAGACAAAACCTTAATGTCAGAAATTGATGTCTGCTGTAATTTATCTGAAAATAGTTGAGCTTTAGTTTCATCGACGACAACTACAACTTCTGGATGATGAATTAAGCACTGCTCAAACAATAAATCAATATTGTTATTGGCTGTTAAAGCGACCACTTTATAAAGATGATTATGCCTTGCTGCAACATCTAAGGTGCTAACACCAATAGAGCCAGTAGCTCCTAGTATGCAGAGACCTTTCATTCAACTAACCTATATATAAAGTATATACAACCGTAGAAAAAAGGAGTTGCGGCTAGCAAGCTATCAATTCTATCTAAAACACCACCATGGCCAGGCAATATAGATCCGCTATCTTTTACTCCGCGCTGGCGTTTAACCACGCTAATAAATAGGTCACCATAAATTGATATCAATACCGTGAGTATCGATATTAGTACAAAATCAGAAGCAATAAGTGGGTTAAATCCGTACTGAAGATTATATATATTCAAACATACAGCACTCACTAAACCGGACACTAAAGCACCATACATACCAGCAACCGTTTTACCTGGACTAATTTCTGGTGCTAATTTTGTGACACCCCATTTTCTTCCAGAAAAATAAGCAGCAATATCTGCTACCCATATCAGTATAAAGAAATACATGGTCATTTCTGGACCATAAAAAGCTTTCAAACGAGATAAAAACATCCAACCAGATATGAGTACAAACCAACCTATAAATAATTTATATCGGGTTTTCAATTGAATATTGATGATACCTGTTGGCGCATTTCTGATTAAAATCATCATCGTAAGCCAAAATAATACTGGAGGTATTACCAGCCATTCTAAAGCACCGGAGTAATCTCTAATGTCTGGCCAATCAACAAGCTGAGCGACTAGCTCTAATATTTGCGTCCAAAAATGTATACCTAACATCGGCAAAATTAAGGCTACTAAAAAAGCAACCTTCATAAGCATTGAGTTTACATTTGCAAGATTAGTCCATTCCCAGGCCGCAACCAGAATGATTAATCCAATAGCCAATGAAAAATATTCGATTGGCAATAAAATGACTCCCAAGGCAACCAGGGTAGCAAGGATTGATGCTGTTATAATTCGCTTTATTAACATTGTTGTATGCTATTTTGATAAAGTTTATAGAGTGACGGATTTATTAAGAACTTGCTCACCGGTATGACCAAAGCGGCGTTGCCGACTTCTAAAGCTCTTGATTGCGTCTTCAAGGGAATTCTGGTCGAAATCCGGCCAGAGTGTTGTTGTAAAATATAATTCTGTATAGGCCAACTGCCATAACATAAAATTGCTAACCCGCTGCTCGCCACCTGTTCTGATAAACAAATCTGGCTCAGGAAGATCAGCTGTTGATAAATATTGATTTATTAATTGCTCATTAATATCTTCTTTTTTTAGCTCACCGACAGCCATTTTTTCTTGGATTTGCAAAAAAGCCTGACATATATCCCAGTGACCACCGTAATTAGCAGCTACGACCAAAGTTAAAGCTTTATTATTCTGCGTTTGCGCTTCACCTTCGGCCATTTTTTGCTGCAATTTATCAGAAAATGCTGACCTATCACCTATAAACCGTAGCCGGATACTATTACGATCTAATTTATTAATTTCTCTTTGTAAAGTCGCCATAAATAACGACATCAACAAAGAGACTTCTGCTTCAGGTCTACGCCAATTTTCGCTACTAAAAGCAAATAAGGTTAAGACCTCAACATTATGTGTTGCGCAATACTCTACAATTTTACGTACTGCTTTAACTCCGGCTTGATGCCCAACAGCTCTTGGCATAAATCTTTTTTGAGCCCATCGACCATTACCATCCATAATGATAGCAATATGCCTAGGAACATTAGATTCAGAATCCATAGCGGTTAAATCAACATTAGCCATTGTTATCTCTGTTAAATTGATAAGAGATCGGCTTCTTTAGCTTCCAGTATCTTTTCTATATCCTTAACATACTGATCAGTTATTTTTTGTATTTTTTCTTCAGCACTACGCGCCTCATCTTCAGAAATCAATTTTTCTTTTAATGCTTCTTTTATTTCTGAATTAGCATCTCTACGGATATTTCTAACCGCAACACGACCATTTTCGGCTTCATGCTTAACAACTTTAACTAAGTTACGTCTACGTTCTTCTGTTAATGCTGGCAATGGAATACGAATTGTCATGCCATTAGTCGCAGGATTCAAACCTAAATCTGACTTCATAATAGCTTTTTCTATCGCTTGCACCATGCCTTTTTCCCAAGGCGTAATCGTTAAAGTACGTGCGTCTTCAACTGCAATATTAGCTACTTGAGATAAAGCTGAATCGGTACCGTAGTAAGAAACCATAATGTGCTCTAGCAAACTAGGATGAGCCCTACCTGTTCTAATTTTCGAAAATTCATGCTTTACAGCCTCGATACTTTTACCCATACGGGTTGCTGCATCTTGTTGAATATCATTAATCATCAATCTGTTCCTCGTTCAATAAGAGAGCCTATTTCTGCGCCCATCATTAATTTCATGACAGCGCCTTGCTCAAAAATATTCATCACACGCATCGGCACATTATTATCACGACATAATACCAATGCTGTGGTATCCATAACATTTAGGCGCTGATCTAACGCCTCATCATAAGTTAAGCGTGGATAAAAAATAGCGTCTTTGACTTTTTCAGGATCAGCCGAATAAACACCTTTCACTTTAGTCGCTTTAATCATTAAGTCAGCATTGATTTCTATAGCCCTAAGACTGGCTGCCGAATCAGTGGTAAAAAAAGGATTACCTGTACCAGCAGCAAAAATAACAACACGGCCTTTTTCTAAATGTCTAACAGCTCTACGACAAATATAATCTTCACAGACTTGATTGATCTTAAGTGCTGACATCACTCGCACTTGTTGACCTTGCGCCTCTAAAGCATCCTGCATAGCCAAGGCATTAATAACAGTTGCTAACATGCCCATTTGATCACCGGTGACTCTATTTAAACCTTCAGCCGCCTTTTCAGCACCTCGCAAAATATTACCACCGCCGATTACTAAACCGACCTGTATTCCAATATCACATAATTCTTTAATTTCAGTGGCAAGACGCTTAACAATGCCCGCATCAATACTTGCGCCTGTCTCCCCCACTAAAGCTTCACCGCTTAACTTAAGCAAAATTCTTTGGCAAATTGGTTTAGTCATAATATTTTCAGGGTCAGTTTTTAAATTGGGTTAAACCGTAGATTAACCCAATAGCAATATATTCATAAACAGGCGATTTAACTAGCCCATTTATGAACCGTCTTAATTACCTCTAACTTGTGCCATTACTTCTTCGGCAAAGTTTTCTTCTTTTTTCTCTATACCTTCGCCCACTTCAAATCGAATGAAACGAAGCGCATTATTACCTTTTGATGATACTAATTGAGCAATAGTCATTTTGTCGTCTTTAATAAAAGGCTGACCTAACAGAGTAACTTCAGCCAAAAATTTGCTAACTCGTCCAGAGACCATTTTTTCAACGATATCAGCTGGCTTACCTTTAATTTTTTCTTCTTGCTGCGCCAAGAAAATTTCTTTTTCTTTAGCGATACTCTCAGCAGAAACTTGATCTTCAGATACGCATAAAGGCTTACTAGCAGCGATGTGCATAGCAATATCTTTACCTAATTCTTGGTCAGGAGTTGAAAGCTCAACAATCACACCAATTTTACTGCCATGTAAATAACAGGCTGTACCACCTTCATTGGTTTTAAATCTGTCAAAGCGTCTAACAGTGATGTTTTCACCTAGTTTTGAAATCAAACCGCGGCGCATTTCATCTACGCTGATACCATCTTCCAATGGCATAGCCAATAATTGCTCTTCAGTTTCAATATTTTCAGCGTTCAATAAAGCAAGCGTTACGCTGTTAACAAAACCAACAAAATCATCAGCCTTAGCAACGAAATCTGTTTCACAGTTGATATCAACTATCGCCACAGCTTTGCCATCTTCACTAACCTTAACGCCAATAATACCTTCAGCAGCTATACGTCCTGATTTTTTATCAGCCTTGGCCAAACCAGATTTACGCATATTCTCAATGGCTAACTCCATGTCGCCTTCAGCTTCAACTAAAGCTTTTTTACATTCCATCATACCTGAAGCCGTTCTTTCACGTAGCTCCTTTACCATTGCAGCACTAATATTAATACTCATTCTTGTGTTTCCTTAAATTATGTCGTCACTGTAAAAACGCCCCTATTAGGGGGCGCTTTTGGGCTTAATCTTAATCGTTCAATTCGCAGGGACACCTGCAAGCAAAAACAGAATTATTCTGCGGCTACCGCTTCTTCAACAAAATCATCAGCCTTCGCTGATAGACCTAAACTTGCTGATCTTGCATCAAGTACGCCCGCACAAACGGTTTCACAATACAATTTAACAGCACGAATTGAGTCGTCATTACCAGGAATAACATAATCAATTTTTTCAGGTGAATTGTTAGAATCAACAATACCGACAACAGGAATACCTAATTTTTGAGCTTCACTAATAGCGTTCTTTTCATATCCAACATCTAATACGAAAATAACATCAGGAACGCCTTTCATATCCTTAATACCACCAAGACTCCTTTCTAGCTTTTCTAGCTCACGCTCCATACCTAACGCTTCTTTTTTACCAAAACGTTGATAAAGTGTACCGTCAGCTTTCATGGCTTCTAATTCTTTAAGACGGTTAATTGATTTCTTAATCGTTTTAAAGTTGGTCATCATGCCGCCTAACCAGCGATGATTAACATAAGGCATACCACAAAGCGTCGCTTGTTCTGCAACCACTTTACGCGCTGACTTTTTAGTACCAACAAACAAAATAGTGCCTTTGTTTGCTGCCATTTGACCCAGATAATTCATAGCGTCATTAAATAAAGGAAGCGTTTTTTCCAAATCAATGATGTGGATTTTGTTACGAGCGCCGAATAAAAAAGGTGCCATTTTCGGATTCCAATAACGAGTTTGATGTCCAAAGTGAACACCCGCTTCTAACATTTGACGCATGGATACTGCTGCCATTTATATCTCCTAAAGTTTTAAAGTCGGAATAATTATTCCGAGTTGGGTTACGCCTCCACTTACCCCGATTGATAACTAACTACATGATGAAGTCAGCACCCTACCAAACGTGACGATAAGCGTGAGTATTTGTTAAAAAATTTAACACGCCTTTATACCATAATTAACTTTTTACAACAAGCAAACCTCTGTTAAAATCACCCACCCGCTCAAGAGTTAAGGCCTTCTTTTAATGACTTAAGCCTTTGTCATTACTAGTCTTAAATACTTAAGCATCACTTTATCATTAACCTAAGCCTCGATCATTAAATGAGTATCATTATTAAAACTGCTGTTGAAATTGAAAAAATGCGCATTGCCGGAAAATTGGCTGCCGAAGTTTTGGAAATGATAGAACCCTTCGTAGTTCCCGGCGTCACCACCGATCAACTCGATAAACTTTGCCACGATTATATCGTGGATGTACAACAAGCCATTCCCGCGCCACTTAATTACCATGGCTTTCCAAAATCCATTTGTACTTCGATAAATCATACCGTTTGCCATGGCATACCCTGCGATAAGAAACTAAAATCTGGCGATATTGTTAATATCGACATTACCGTCATTAAAGATGATTACCATGGCGACACCAGTAAAATGTTTTGCGTAGGCGAAGTGAGCCCCTTCGCAAAACGCCTGATTAAAGTTACCCAAGAAGCTATGTTTTTAGGCATAGAACAAGTTAAAGCTGGCGCCACCCTAGGCGACATAGGCCATGCCATACAACAACATGCTGAAAGCAATCGTTACTCAGTGGTCAGAGACTTTTGTGGACATGGCATAGGCAAAAAATTCCATGAAGAACCGCAAGTTCTTCATTATGGCAAAGCAGGCACAGGCATCAGCTTAGAAGCCGGCATGATCATCACTATTGAGCCCATGATTAATTTAGGCAAAAAAGACGTTAAAGTCTTAGCCGATGGCTGGACAGCCGTCACCAAAGACCGCAGTTTATCAGCACAATTTGAGCATACCCTGTTAGTCACAGAAAGCGGTTATGAAATTCTTACACTACGCCAAGAAGAGCGATAAATATTTTGAAAAACTATATTAATGTCAGCCTGTTCGAGCAAAAAGATAGCCTAAAGCAATTCAAACATCTATTAAAACAAAAAGATCTCGAATTAAAGCTTAAGTTTGATCCCCAACAATCTGTTGCAACACTGCTTAAAGAAAAATCTGATTTTATCGATTTAATTTTAAACTGTTGCTGGCAGCACTTTCTAGGCGACCACGCGACACAACTAAGTTTGTGTGCGGTCGGTGGTTATGGGCGTCGAGAGCTATTTCCTCATTCTGACATTGATATTCTTGTCCTGCTCGACTCTAGCGACACAGCACCCTACCAAGAAGCGCTCTCTAATCTATTCACCTTTCTTTGGGATATAGGCTTAAAACCCGGCTATAGCGTGCGCAGCATTGATGAATGTGTGAGCGCCGCACTAGATGACCAAAGCATCATGACCAGTCTACTCGAAATCAGTCACATTGCTGGCCGGACTGAACTCTATGAAGCACTAAAACTGCGCATTACACCTAACAGGATATGGCCATCGGATCAGTTTTTTGCCGCTAAAATGGAAGAACAGCGCTTACGGCACACCAAATTTCATGACACCGCCTATAACCTAGAACCTAACATCAAAGAAGGTCCTGGTGGCTTGCGTGACATGCAATGCATCGCTTGGGTTTTTAAGCGCCATTACAATTCATCAACTCTCAAAGAACTTATTAAATACGACTTCTTACCCGAAGCTGAGTACAACGAACTTATCGCTGCCCGCGATATTCTTTGGCGAGTTCGTTATGCTCTTCACCTTTTGACAAATCGAGCTGAAGACCGACTCATTTTTGATTATCAAAGGGAAATTGCCAGACAATTTGGTTTTATAGCTGAACAACCCAATCAAGATGTTGAACAGTTCATGCAGTTTTATTTTAAAACCTTACTCAGCATAGAACGACTCAATGAAATGTTACTACAACTATTTAATGAGCGCTTTATAACAAGTGACAAAGCCAATCAAACTACTATTATTAACGATGACTTTATCGCCATTAATGGCTATCTTCAAGCCACTAATCCTCAGTTATTTGAACAGCGCCCTCTAGCACTTTTAGAAGTTTTTTTAATTTTACAACTTAATCCTACCTTACAAGGTATTCGAGCGACCACTATACGTTTAATTCGAAAAAACCTCGCACTCATTGACGACAGCTTTAGAAGCAACAAATCAGCTAATCAGTTATTTATAGAGCTATTTCGAAGAACCCATGGATTAACTCACGAACTACGACGCATGAATCGTTATGGCGTATTAGCCGCTTACCTCCCCTGCTTCGCTAATATAATTGCACGCATGCAATATGATTTATTTCATATTTATACTGTTGATGAGCACACCTTATTTGTTATCCGCAACTTAAGACGTTTTTCATTAGAATCGCATAACCATGAATTTCCGTTTTGCACTAGCGTGTTTAAACTCATAGCTAAGCCGGAAATCGTTTACCTTGCCGCATTTTTTCATGACATTGCCAAAGGGCAAAATGGCGATCACTCTAAACTCGGCGAAGACATAGCTCGCAACTTCTGCCAACAACATGATCTTTCAAGTCATGATACTAATTTAATCGCTTGGCTAGTTAGCACTCATTTATTGATGTCAGTCACTGCTCAACGTAAAGATATTAGCGACCCTGACGTGATTCATGAATTTGCTCAAAAAGTCGGCAGTGTTGAGTACCTTAATCACCTCTATTTACTTACAGTCGCTGATATACGCGCCACCAACCCTGAGCTATGGAATGACTGGAAAGACTCCTTACTAAAAGAGCTGTATTTAGCCACTCATAGCGCCTTACGCCACGGCCTGCAAAACCCTAGTGCACTTGAAGATCGCTTATTAGAGAATAAACAAGAAGCACATGAAAAGCTCAGCAAATTAGGCTTAAATGACGACCTCATTAACGATGCTTGGCAACACACCAATGATGATTATTTTTTAAGATATTCAGCAGATGAAATAGCCTGGCATACCATGGCTATTAGCTCAGCTAAAGCAGATGACTTACCTCTAGTTTTACTCAGCCCACAAACTCAGCATGGCAGTGCCGACGTATTTATTTACGCTGAAAATATTGGACCTATTTTCTCCATCAGTACCGCAACCCTTGATCAATTGGGACTAACCATACTTGATGCCCGAATCATGACCACGCAAAATAACTATGCACTGAATAGCTTTCAAGTCTTGGAACAATCTGGCGAACCTATCAATGAATCATGCAGAGCCTTACATATTTGCTCAGCACTTCGCCAGAACCTGATAGAAGGCGAGGTAAAAGGCCATATTAATATCCATCGTCAATCCAAATCTCGACAAGCCCAGCACTTTCCTATCGCAACCAACATTAAGTTTATTGCTGACCCCTTAAATCGCTATACTTTAATAGAACTTATTACCACCGATCATGCAGGACTGCTAGCCAAAATAGGCAGTGCTTTTATCAAACAGCAGGTCAATCTATTGAATGCAAAAATCACCACAATTGGCAGTCGCGCTGAAGATATGTTCTATATTACCGACCAACATTTACAAGCTATTACCGACCCAGAACAACAAGCTCAAATCCGAGAAGAAATATTAACTAGCTTGGCTGAAGATTGATGATTCCATCCAAAATCCTTAGTCATGAAGGTCGGGTTAGCGCAGCGTAACCCGACTTCTTCAACCACCAAGTTTTCATACTTTGTCGGGTTACGCTATCGCTAACCCGACCTGTCATAGATAAGTCAAGTCCTTAAATATCATCTATTTTCAGGTCTATACCCTGCACGAAACTCTCCTTTTTTTAAATATTAAAAATAGGCTTTGATTTCATGCAGTCAATATTCTTTTAGTTAAAGCGATCTTCCGGGATATC
>QVQD01000225.1 GCA_003584875.1 Methylococcales bacterium | reverse complement strand
GGTTTTATGGTCGCTATGATCGGGCGCGAAAAGTTTTGTAGGGTGGATAAGCGCTAGCGCATCCACCTGTTATTGTAGCGAGCGCCATAAATATAAGCTCGACCTTCATCGGTCTCAATTTTTTCGGTTCAAAAAACCTAGGTGGATGCGCTATGCTTGTCCACCCTACAGAACTATGCTTATCCACCCTGCAGAACTTATAGGCTTTGGCTTTCGCTCTGAGTCTTTTGTCTGCATTTAGGAGAGCCCTATCTATAAAGTAAGCGGTTAACCTAGCAATGAAAACATAGCCATCAATAAAAACATGATCAGCAATATAGGCCAGAAAAAAGGCACAAGGATAAATAACCCCAGTAAAGCCAAAAATGCTGCGCCGATAAACAGAAACAACCCCACGCCTAAAAACAGCAAAGTCATTAACAGTCCAGTTATCAACATAATCACTAGAGCAGTCGGCAATGCAGCAAAATTCAACCAAGGTGTTGCGACCGGTGCGCCATTCCACATCAAACTAAATTGCCCTACCTCTGGATGAAACAGATAACTGCCTATAGCGATAAGCAAACCTACGATAAGTACTTTGGATATTAATGAATGATTGCTTTGCGTTCTCATGTTTTACATTCCTTAGGGGTTAATGTTGAAAAGCTTGGGTGTATACAGTCATTATTATGATCTAGGGGCGACACTATTGACTATAAGAGTTTTTATAGTGAAATACCTAAGTGTTTATCGATAAACTAAGCTGATCATCTGTGTAAATCTGTTACAATTGCGCAATTTGGCATTTCTGGATGGCAATCCTTGCCCTAAGTGCAAAAGCAATAACGCCTTAACCACCTCATTAGTCAGTTGAAACATCGTGGATTTAAAATATATCAGAAACTTCTCCATTATCGCCCATATCGATCATGGTAAATCAACACTTGCAGATCGATTTATTCAAATCTGTGGTGGCTTAAGTGCTAGAGAAATGTCAGCTCAAGTGCTTGATACTATGGATATTGAGAAAGAGCGGGGCATTACCATTAAAGCCCAAAGTGTTACCTTAGATTTTAAAGCGAAAGATGGTGAAACCTACCAGCTTAATTTTATTGATACTCCTGGTCATGTTGACTTTTCTTATGAGGTTTCTAGGTCTTTAGCCGCTTGTGAAGGCGCATTATTAGTCGTTGATGCTGCGCAAGGTGTAGAAGCTCAAAGTGTTGCTAACTGTTATACCGCCATAGAACAGGGACTTGAAGTTGTACCTGTACTAAATAAAATCGATTTACCCTCTGCTGAGCCAGAGCGCGTATTGGCTGAAATTGAAGAAGTGATTGGTATTCCAGCTGATGAAGCCTTAAGGATCAGTGCTAAGACGGGGGTGGGTGTTCATGATGTGCTTGAACAATTGGTAATTAAAGTGCCACCACCTAAAGGCGATATAGACGGTCCTTTGCAAGCCCTGATTATTGATTCATGGTTTGACAGTTATTTGGGCGTGGTATCGTTAGTTAGGATTATGCACGGCAGTATCCGCAGAAAACAAAAGATTACTATCATGTCGACTGGTAAGTCGTTCATTGCTGAAAAAGTAGGTGTGTTTACGCCTAAACGCCTAGAAAAAGATATATTAAATACCGGTGAAGTTGGTTTTGTGGTCGCTGGCATTAAAGATATTTTCGGTGCTCCTGTGGGCGACACCATTACTTGGACTGATAAACCTGCAACAGAACAGTTGACCGGTTTCCAACGAGTACAGCCTCGTGTTTTTGCTGGTTTATATCCAGTTAGTTCAGATGATTATGAAGATTTAAGAGAGGCACTCAATAAATTAAATCTTAATGATGCAGCTTTACAATTTGAGCCAGAAACATCACAGGCTTTAGGTTTTGGTTTTCGTTGTGGGTTTCTTGGTATGTTGCACATGGAAATTGTGCAAGAGCGTTTAGAAAGAGAATATGACGTCGATTTGATTACCACAGCTCCGACGGTAGTTTATGAAGTCATTACTCAAACCGATCAGATTTTAATGGTTGATAATCCTGCAAAACTACCTGATGGTGGGATAGTAAAAGAAATTCGTGAGCCGATAATTCGGGCTAATATTTTGGTGCCTCAGGCTTATTTGGGTGGCGTTATTTCTTTGTGTATCGAAAAGCGCGGTGTGCAAAAAGATATGCAGTATGTCGGCAGGCAAGTATCTTTACATTATGAAATGCCCTTAAGTGAAGTCGTATTAGATTTTTTTGATCGATTAAAGTCGGTGAGTCGTGGCTTTGCTTCCTTTGATTATGAATTCTTGCGTTTTCAAACGGCAGACTTAGTGAAATTGGATGTACTCATTAATGCCGAAAAAGTGGATGCTTTATCGATTATTGTGCATAGAGATTTAAGCAATAATCGGGGGCGTGATTTAGTCGAAAGAATGAAAGATTTGATTCCAAGGCAAATGTATGAAGTCGCTATACAAGCCGCAATAGGCTCTAAGATTATTGCTAGATCTACCGTTAAAGCGATGCGTAAGAACGTTATTGCTAAATGTTACGGTGGCGATATTAGCCGCAAGAAGAAGTTATTAGAAAAACAAAAAGCGGGTAAAAAACGGATGAAACAAGTGGGTAATATTGAAATCCCACAAGAAGCGTTCTTAGCAGTTTTACAACTTAATAAAGATTAAATATCAGGCGAAAGGTTAAAGGCTAAAAGATCAGCAAATCTTTATAGCCCAACCTTTAGCCCTTAGCTTTTAGCCCTTAGCCTTTCATCTTAAACCTTCACCTAAATTTAATTTATGGACTTTGATTTTTCGTTTTATTTGTTACTTGCGACTGTTGTCACTGGAATTGTCTGGGGCAGTTATTTATTAATGCTTAAGTCGCGAGGTGAGGTCTTCGATGAGAAAAATGAACCCTTAATAGTTGAATACGCTCGTTCCTTTTTCCCGATAGTATTGATAGTGCTAATGCTGAGATCTTTTATCGCGGAGCCTTTTCGAATCCCTTCAGGTTCGATGATGCCTACTTTATTAGTTGGTGACTTTATTCTAGTAAATAAATTTACTTACGGTATTAGATTACCTGTTATTAATAAAAAAATTATAGAGTTAAATGAACCGCAACGCGGCGATATTGTGGTATTCCGATTTCCTAAAGAACCCAGTATTGATTACATTAAGCGTGTAATCGGTTTGCCAGGTGATAAGGTAGTTTATAAAAACAAGGAATTGACCGTAAATGACCAGCCAGTTAATCAAGTTTCAATGGGGCGTTATCAAGGGGTAGGTCAGGGCGAGGATATGACCGGTGCTGAAGAATTACTTGAGAATTTAACGGGCATTGAACACAGTATTTTGATTAGAAATGGCATTGCTAGTGTTGAGTTTTCCTATGTGGTTCCAGAAGGCAGTTATTTCGTAATGGGCGACAACAGAGATAATAGCAATGATAGTCGGTACTGGGGTTATGTGCCTGAGGCTAACTTAGTCGGAAAAGCCTTCTTTATTTGGATGAGTTGGGATTGGCAAGATAAAGGCGTAGGTTTTAGCAGGATTGGTACTGTATTGAAGTGATGGTGAGTTACCTTGCTACGATTTGCTTTAGATCCCTCCCCTCGGCAAGAAGAGAGTCATTACCTAACTGTAGGGGCGAATTTATTCGCCACTTTTAAACAGAAAAATTTAGTGGGCGAATGAATTCCTCTTCCAAAGGTTAAATGCTATTTTCCTATGCTTAACTTAATCGCCGTGAGTTTTGGGCTGGCGTTCAATAAAAGCAACAATGTGAATTTTAGCTAGTCAGCAGTAGTGTAAGCCAAGTCTCAATAATCATCGTTTTTATGTCGGGTAATCATGAAGTTGTCGTCTAAAAATCAACAAGGCTACTCTTTTATTTCTTTAGTTTTTGCAGTAATACTGTTGTTTATTGTTATTTCTTTAGTATTTAAAATTGCGCCTGCTTATATTAATCATAGCAAAGTAGTCGCTATGCTAGATCAGCTTAAACAAGAGGCTCACAGTGATAAAAAAACTGAGTCCGAAATTAAGGCTAGCTTAGCTAAGCGCATCAATATTAATAATATTGATGATATTACTCAGGGTGATATTGTGGTTAACAAACAAGGCAATGCTTTCAAAGTGCTCATTAATTATGAAGTGGTAAAGCCAATTTACGATAATTTGAGTGTGTTAATAGAATTTAATGATGAGATTGAGGTAGGGGTAGAGTGATAAAAAAGCCCAATGAGTTATGTCAGAAATTAGGCTTAAGTTTTAATGATCCTAAGCTTTTCATTATGGCATTGACTCATCGTAGCGCAAGCTCAAATAATAATGAACGCTTGGAGTTTCTGGGGGATTCTATTTTAGGCTTCGTGGTTGCACAAAAATTGTATGAGTTATTTCCAGAAGCACCTGAAGGGGTTTTAAGTCGACTCCGAGCTAGTTTAGTTAATCAGCACTCTTTAGCAGAATTAGCCAGAAAACATCAAGTCGGCGATTATTTGCTATTAGGTTCAGGTGAGCTAAAAAGCGGTGGTTTTCGCCGAGATTCTATTCTATCTGATGCCGTGGAAGCGATTATGGGAGCCTTGTTTAAAGATCAAGGCATAGTGGTTTGTCAGCAATGGATAGAGCAGTTATTTGCAGAGCAACTAGCAAGCTTGTCGCTGGAAAATTGGCAGAAAGATCCTAAAACTCAATTGCAAGAATTAATGCAATCAAAGAAACTGAGCTTGCCAGACTATACTTTGATAACCATGTCAGGCTTAGCTCATGAACAAATGTTTAAGGTCAAATGTACTATTTCTTTAATTAAAGATGAGTGCATAGGAACCGGTATTTCCAGAAAACGTGCTGAGCAATCAGCGGCAGAACTTATGCTCGAACTATTAAATAAGGAAAATAAATGAATTGCGGTTTCGTAGCGCTGATAGGGCGTCCCAATGTTGGTAAGTCAACGCTGATGAATCATTTGCTGAAACAAAAGATCAGTATTACCTCTCGTAAACCGCAAACGACTAGGCATCGTATTCTGGGAATTAATACCACCGAAGCTGGGCAAGCGATCTATATGGATACGCCTGGCATGCATAATAGCGAAAAACGTGCTTTAAACCGTTATTTAAATCGTACAGCAGAAACAACCTTATTGGGTGTGGATGTCATTGTATGGTTAATTGATGGCTTGTCTTGGCATGAATATGATGAGGTCATCTTTAAAAAGCTTGAACAAGCAGGGTTGCCAGTCATACTCGCAGTCAATAAAGTTGATAAGGTTAAAGATAAAGATGAAATTCTGGCCTTTTTTTCTGAAGCCCAACATCGCTTTCCTTTTGAACACCTAGTACCTATTTCGGCCTTAAAAAGAACGAATCTGGATCAGTTAGAAACTTTAATCATGTCGCTATTGCCGGAAAGCGATTTGATTTATCCTGAAGATCAAGTTACCGATCGCCCAGAGCGTTTTTTAGCGGCTGAAATTGTCCGAGAAAAACTAACTAGGCGCTTAGGTGATGAACTGCCTTATGCCTTGACAGTAGAAATTGAACGTTACGAAGAACACCCTGGAATCACTAAAATCTATGCCATTATTTGGGTAGAGCGCTTAACCCAGAAAAATATTGTGATTGGTACAGAAGGTGAGATGCTCAAAAAAGTCGGTACTGATGCAAGGTTTGATATAGAAAAGCTCATTGCCAAAAAAGTCTATTTACAGCTTTGGGTTAAAGTTAAAAAGGGTTGGTCAGATAGTGAGCGTGCACTACAAAGCCTAGGATTTAATGACGGCTAATGTTGTACATTTACAGCCGGCTTATATATTAAGTCAGCGTCAATACAGAGAAACCAGTTTAATACTCGATGTATTGACGCAAGACTACGGTAGAGTGTCATTGCTGGCTAAAGGCGTTAGAAAAACCAAGTCTAAAAGCGCTGGACTGTTACAACCTTTTATTCCTTTAACGATATCTTATTTAGGTAAGACAGACTTAAAAACCTTAACTGATGTTGAGTTAAGGCAAGCCTTTAATCCGTTGCCAGGTATGGCTTTGTATTGTGGTTTTTATATCAATGAGTTAGTCGAATGTTTTCTACATCAATACGATCCTCATCCTGAAGTTTTTAGTCATTATAGTGATTGTTTGTCGGTATTAATGACCGGATTGGATGTTGAGCAGGCACTTCGTTGTTTTGAACTTGATCTAATCGATGCGGTCGGTTTTGGCTTGCAGCTAGAATATGACTTCCATACAGAACAAGAAATACAGCCCTTAGCTTGTTATCATTTTAAAGTAGAACAAGGTCCAATAGCTGCTTTGGACGGTCGATTTCTTGGCATGACCTTGCTAGCGATCAAGCTAAGAGATTTTACTAATCCTCAGGTGTTGGCTGATGCAAAAATATTGATGCGTACGGTCATTGATGTGTATTTGCGAGGTAAGCCCTTAAAAAGCCGAGCCGTTATTAATAACATTATCAGATATTTATAAACATGGAAAAAAAACATATTTTATTGGGCGTTAATATTGATCATATTGCTACGCTGAGACAAGCAAGAGGCACAGCATATCCTGAGCCTATACAAGCCGCATTAGTTGCTGAGCAAGCAGGTGCGGATGGTATTACTGCACATTTACGTGAAGATAGGCGGCATTTGCAAGATAGAGATCTTATCTTACTAAAAGAATTAATTCATACTCGTTTGAACATGGAAATGGGTGTGACCAATGAAATGGTGGCTATTGCCTTAAAGACTCTGCCTTATGCTTGTTGTTTGGTGCCTGAAAAACGAGAGGAATTAACCACGGAGGGTGGTTTAGATGTCGCAGGTAATTTAAAGCGCATGCAATGGGCTTGTGATTCCTTGAATAATGCGGGTATTGAAGTATCGTTATTTATCGACCCAGAATTGGCGCAAATTGATGCGGCCGTTGAAGTTGGAGCCTCGGTTGTTGAGTTGCATACCGGTTGTTATGCGGATGCTAAAAATCCACTACAACAGCGTGACGAATTAGAACGTCTCAAAATAGCTGCAAGCTATGCAAATAGCGCCGGCTTACAGGTTAATGCCGGTCATGGTTTAAATTTTTATAATGTGGCTGCTATCTGTGCTATCCAAGAAATTGTTGAACTTAATATTGGCCATGCCATTATTTCACAAGCCTTATTCTCTGGCTTGGCTCAAGCCGTTAAAGATCTTAAGCATATAATGAGGCAGGCAAGGGCAGAGGCTTATTATTTAAGTAGAATAAAATGAATAATCTAACTATTAGGGATTTAGCTTATAGGTATCTACCCAAATAATGGTTAGCATTCCCACGCGCGAACGATAACATTGTGGTGAAGATCGTAGGGGCGTATTGCATACGCCCTTATAAAATAAGCTTTATAGCATTGAACTTTCGATGTTGGGCGTATGCAATACGCACCTACGCTGTTTTTTATCGTTTCTACGCCGATAAAAAACTTGTGTAGATACCTATGCTGGCAAGGGGAGGGCTAGCAATGTCATTAAGTTAAGGGCTGGGGGAAAGCAAATAATCTGTAGGGGCGAATTCATTCGCCCAGTAACTCAGTCATCAAGAATACTGGGCGAATGTGTCGCCCCTACAAATCCTTAACGTAATGACATTGGCCCCTACGGTGTTTTTTATCGTTTCTACTCCGATAAAAAACTTGTGTAGATACCTATGCTTCTAGGGGCGACAAATTCGCCCAGTACATTCGTTTGTTGAAACGTGGCGTACAGTATGATTTTCGCAGTTTATGACGATTCATGCCACATACCAGCTTAGCATCAAGCATTTACAAAAAAATGCACAGAAAAAATTGATTTTCTAAAACATTGGGTTAAATTGAAGACATACCATAATTTACAACACAAAGGTGAATGCTATGTCAATACAGTCTGATTACAATAAAGTTAATGAAGATATCCTAGCCCCAACAAGTAGCCCAACTAAATCTATACTACTGGTCGTGGCATTTTTAGCGACTATTTTTTCAATTTTTGCTTTGCTTCCAATGTTATTCACTTTCTTATCTGAAGGTGATATTAGGGCTCCCTCAGAATTGCATCCAACAGATAGTGCCATTAGATTAAGCTTACAAAACTCTTCTTATGCTCAGAATCCAATAGTTTTAGAAAAACAAACAGTTCCACCCAGAAAACATTACAACAACTTACCAATGGAATAAGCTATTAATAATGTTGGTATGTGAAGTATATTTGTCAAGTTGATGTTAGTCTAAGGGGCGATCGTTATATAAAGAAATGTCTCGACCTGTCCCTACCCTGCTGTAAGAACTAAGTATACCGTTTTAAGATTTATCACTCCAACGCTCTGAGTCACTGTCCACAGTTGAGATACAAAAAAAAAGCGTTTCAACTGTATGGATATTTCCCTCATTAATTCGATGAATCAATGATAAAGTGCGAGTTTTTCGCATGCCACTAAACATGGCGATTATTACGTTTTTCTAAAAAGTGTTGCTCTAGTTTCTTAAAATAAACATGGATGCCAAACAAGAACCCACCAGCTATTGGTAACGCAAGATACCAATGTTCTTTAGCTATCGCTAAAAAATCTAAAATTTCATGTCCATAAATATAAGCCGGTGTGATGGTAATGGCTGCCCATGCCCATGCACTTAATAGATTGATTATTGCAAACTTTTTAGCGGAGTATTTGGTTATGCCTATCGACATAGGGATGACGGTACGTAAACCGTACATATAGCGTTGTAAGAAAATAATGGGCCAGCCGTGTTTTTTCAATAATAAATGAGCTATAGCAAATTTACGACGCTGATTATGGAGTTTGCGTTGGATCATGCCTTTATTCATTCGGCCTATATAAAAATATATTTGATCGCCAGTAAAGCCACCTAAGCCTGCTATAAAAACGGTTAAGAAATACTCCATGTCGCCAGTATGAGCCATAATGCCGCCCATAATTAAGCCCATTTCACCTTCTATGATGCTCCATAGAAATAAAATAACGTAACCGTACTCTTTGAGCCAGCCGATGAATAGATCTTCCATAAATAATTAGTTCCGCTGAGGGGATGCTTTTATTGCAACTAACACATTGCAGGTAAACAACAAAAAACTCATATTAACATAACATCGATCAGAGAAGAGCATGTAAGTTATTACCATGCTCTTCTAGGAAACCATTTATTTCATCGCTTCAACGATAGCATTACCCATTTCGATAGTGCCGCAGTTTGATTCTGGATTGATGTCTTTAGTGACGAATATTCCTTCATTGACGACTTTGTCAACAGCCGTTTTAATTTTAGCTGCTGCCGCTGTTTCACCCAGATAATCTAGCATCATAATACCAGCCATTATTACAGCTAGAGGATTAGCTAAGTTCTTGCCAGCAATGTCAGGAGCACTGCCGTGGACAGCTTCAAATAGAGCAGCGTCAGCACCGATATTTGCACCAGGAATTAAACCTAAACCACCCACTAAACCAGCCGTTAAGTCAGATAAAATATCACCGAACATATTGGTACAAACGATGACGTCAAATTGTTGAGGATTCATAACCATGTGCATACAAGCCGCATCAATGATTTTTTCATCAAATTGAATGTCAGGATAACGCACAGCCGTTTCTCTGGCGATATCGAGAAATAAACCTTGTGTGTACTTTAAAATATTCGCCTTATGGCAGACGGTGACTTTCTTGCGACCATTGTCTCTAGCATATTTGAAGGCATAATCAATAATGCGTTCTGATGCACTGCGAGTAACGACGGCTAAACTTTCAGCAATATCTTTTTTAGGGGTTAGATAATGTTCGAGTCCGGCGTATAAGCCTTCGGTGTTTTCGCGTACGATAACAATATCAACATTATCAAAGCGTGTTTTGATGCCAGGCCAGGTCTTCGCAGGACGAACATTAGCATACAGTTCATATTGCTGGCGTAAAGCGACGTTAATGCTTCTAAAGCCTGTACCGACTACGGTTGTTAATGGTCCTTTGAACGCTAATCGAGTTTCATCGAATGACGCTAAGGTTTCATCAGGTAGTGGCGTGCCGAACTTTTCAAAAGCAGCTAAACCCGCATAAGCTTCTTCCCATTGAATATTTGCACCTGACGCATTAATAACTTTTACGGCTTCATCCATAATGGAAGGGCCAATACCATCCCCTTTTATCAATGTGACTTTGTGCATGACTATCTCCGAAGTGGAATTGATGAATTCGCTAAATAGCTAATATAAAGCAAACTATATGAACAGATTAGGTTATAGGGTTTCTATGCTGCCTTATAAACCTAATCTGATTACAGTATAAATAAAAGTTGATTATTGTGAAATTATTTCGAACGTTTCGCCGCTGCAATCCGCATACGTAGGGCATTTAGCTTGATAAAACCTTCGGCATCTTTTTGATTATAAGCACCGCCATCATCTTCAAAAGTAGCAATACTTTCATCAAATAAACTATCGGTTGTTGATTCTCTGCCAACAACGATGACGTTACCTTTATAAAGTTTAAGTCTAACTTTACCATTCACATGAAGCTGAGACTCATCAATCATCGTTTGTAATAAAGTGCGCTCAGGACTCCACCAGTAGCCGTTATAAATTAATGAAGCATAACGTGGCATTAATTCATCTTTTAAATGCGCAACTTCACGATCTAAGGTTAATGATTCAATAGCACGATGCGCTTTTAACATGACCGTTCCTGCTGGTGTTTCATAACAACCACGCGATTTCATGCCCACGTAACGGTTTTCAACCAAATCCAAACGACCGATACCGTTAGCGCCAGCAATTTTATTAAGTTGTTCTAACACAGTAGCCGGTGAACAAGCGACGTCATCAATAGCAACAATGTCACCCTGTTGGTAAGTCAATTCAATATAAGTGGCAACATCGGGAGCTGCTTCAGGAGAAACAGTCCAACGCCACATATCTTCTTCAGGTTCAGTCCAAGGGTTTTCTAAAATGCGACCTTCATAAGAAATGTGCAGTAAATTAGCATCCATAGAATAAGGTGACGTTTTACCTTTTTTCATTTCTACAGAAATACCATGTTTTTCAGCATAATCGAGTAACTTTTGACGTGAATTTAAATCCCATTCACGCCAAGGCGCGATCACTTGAATGTCGGGACGTAAAGCATAAGCACCTAATTCAAAACGAACCTGATCGTTACCTTTGCCGGTAGCGCCATGAGAAATAGCTGAGGCATTAGTTTCATTAGCGATTTCAATTAATCGCTTAGCAATTAAAGGGCGTGCAATAGAAGTACCTAATAAGTATTCGCCTTCATAAACGGTATTAGCCCGAAACATAGGGAATACATAGTCACGTGCAAAGTCTTCACGTAAGTCTTCAATATAAATATCTTTAATGCCCGCTGCCTTGGCTTTAGCACGTGCTGGCTCAACTTCTTCGCCTTGACCTAGGTCTGCCGTAAAGGTAACGACTTCACAGTCATAAACATCTTGTAACCATTTTAGAATAACAGAAGTATCTAAACCTCCAGAATAAGCCAAAACTACTTTATTTATTTTCGACATAACGTCCATCTGCTCTGAGTGAAAAATTCTTGCGATTATAACCGAAAATGGCAGCTTGAGAGTAGAGATCTATGATCTCATGGGTTTATCTTTTAAGCACATTCTAAGCAGATCTGATGAGCTTATGGCTCTAGCCAAGTATGTATGCCAGACCTCCACCTTGCGGGTTATTTGACATGCGCATATGTTGCGCATACGATATGCGCATTGTGATGCCCTGGAGATGCAATAGTGAGACAAATCTATAATACAAGTGCACCAAAAAAGCCTACAAATCTAAGCGTTAACAGCGAGTTGCTTCATGAAGCTAAAGCACTTAAGTTAAATTTATCAGCCACATTTGAAACTGCATTGCTTAATGAATTGAAAGCTGCGCGCCGAGAAAAGTGGCTAGCTGAAAACAAACAGGCAATTGATACTTGCAATAAACTTACAAATACTCATGGACTTTTTGCTGATAAGCACAGAGTTTTCTGATGGCTCAGTTTGATTACTTTGCTAATACCGATAAAGACACTAACAAAATTTATCCATTTATGCTTGATGTTCAAGATGATTTACTAGGCGACCTGAATTCTAGGGTGGTTATTCCCCTTACACCTTTAATCAACCTCGAAGATTCTTACCCAAAAACCTTATGCCCTAAAATCACCATTGAAGGCAAAGATTACGCATTACTTACCCATCAAATGTCTAGTGTATCCAAGCGTGCCTTAAGTAATTACCAAGGTACACTCGCTAATAATAGAACTGAAATCATTGCCGCAATAGACTTTCTGATCACAGGAATTTAACGACGGTTGATTATGTTATGTAAGTCCGTAAGTCGTAGGGCGGATTCGCGATAGCAATCCGCCACACATTCTGCTTCACCCCAACCTACTCGCTACAAGATTAGTTTTCGTAGGTCGGGTTGGGTGCTAGCCGTAACCCGACACACCACGATGGTGTCGGGTTATGCTATCGCTAGCCCGACCTACATTTAATAGGCTGTCTCGTCTTTAGTGATAGCCCTTAACACTCAAGCAACTAAGCTAAGATCGCGCCAAATCACTTGAATAATATCTTCATCTTCTAATTTTATAGCAGTTAGTCTCGCCTCAACCAACACTTCAGTCCCATCTGCGCGTAGATGCAGCCATTCCACGCTTTGGGAACCTGTTTTTTTTGTGGCTTCGTTAATAATCTTGGCTTTATCATCAGAACGTTGGCCGTCTGCTTGTAAGAGTGGTGAAATATCACTAGTCAGTTTATTTAATAAACTTTCTTTGTAGGGATGATTAAGAAACCTAACGGCAGCGGTATTGCAATCAACAATACGACCTTGCTTGATTACCAACATTGGGTCGGCCATCTTATCAAAGAGCAGGTGATAATTACGATCACTTCTTGGCGCTTTTAGCCATGCGCTATAAGGTATCCACATGTTTAGCCATTCTAAAACGCTAGAAGCCATCATAGGCTTTGAAATAGCATAACCTTGAGCATGTTCACAACCAAATCCTAATAAAATTTTACCTTGTTCAAGAGTTTCAACGCCTTCGGCAATAACTTGTTTACGCATATCTGTTGCCAAATGAGTGATGTGACTAACCAACTTAAAGTCTTCGGCAGATTCTGTGATGCCTTTTATAAAGCTGCGATCAATTTTTAAATTTTTAAAAGGTAATTCTTTTAAATGCACGATAGATGAATAGCCCGTGCCGAAATCATCCAAAGAAAAATCCACGCCTATTGCATGACATTGAGAAATAACTTCTTTGACTTTGACTGGATCTTCAATGACGAATGTTTCTAAAGTTTCAAGAACTAAACTACCTGGTTTAAAATTTGCTAGTTTGTTGATTTCCACTTTTAGGTCTTCAATAAAATTCGCTTGCATAAGCTGCCGTGCATCGACATTAACACTGATTGTGAAGTTTTTCCCTTGTTTCTGCCACTCGGCTAATTGAGTGAGTGCGCTTTTTATAACCCAATTTCCTAATTTAATACCTAAAGGATTATTCTGCACTAAAGGCATAAATCTCGAAGGTTTTAATATCCCAGTCTGAGGTTTATTCCAGCGAATTAAAGCCTCAAATCCTAATACCACACCGGTGCGCATATTAACTACAGGCTGATAGTAGAGCTCAAACTCCCCACGAATTAAGCCTAAATTGATGGCTTCGATAGCATTATTACGGGTGACAATCACCTGATCTTGATCAGCTTCAAATAAGTGAAAGCTATTTTTACCTGATTTCTTAGCGACATACATCGCTTGATCGGCTTGAATCACAAGCGTTTCAGGATCAATATCATAAGACTCTTTATAACTTGGATATAACGATCCCCCAATACTTGCTGATACCCTTAATTTAAGACCTCTAAGCACTATCTCAGCACAGCAAGCTTTAAGTATTTTAGGTATCGCGGCATCAAGATCTTCTTGATGTGATAATTCATCTAAAATGATGACAAACTCATCACCGCCCAAGCGGGCGATGGTGTCAGTATCACGAAGAGACGTTTTCATTTTCTGGCTAATCGCCACTAAAAATTCGTCGCCCACATCATGGCCATAATGATCATTGATGGCTTTAAAACCATCCAAATCAACAAATAATACCGCAATAAAACCACCTCGGCGTTTAACTTGGCTCATGGCATGTTTCAATCTATCCATGAGTAATGATCGATTGGCTAAGCCGGTCAAATTATCGTAATAAGCTAATTTCTCCAGTTGTTGACGTCTTTCAACCGTAGATGACACATCAGTGGCAACCGCCACATAACGTTTGGGATTGCCTCGATCATCATAAACAGTCGATATACTGGTCAACAAAGTTATGAAGTTACCGGCTTTATGTCGATTCGTTATTTCTCCACGCCAATGACCTTGATCAATAATCTGTTGCCACATTTTGGTGTAGAAGTCTTTTTTGTGCTTGCCTGATTTAAGGATGCGCACATCTCGACCTATAGCTTTTTCTTTCGTATAACCCGTCACATCACAAAAACGCTGATTACAATCTAAAATTATGCCTTTAAGATTAGTGGTATAGATCATTTCATTGGCAACATTTAGCGGTGACATCGCTAAAATTTTGGTTGCGGCTTTAGAGTTTCTAAGCTCGGTAATATCAACACAGGATCCAACATAACCTTGAAATTCGCCTGAGTCAGAATATTGCGGCACACCCTCAGCATTCATCCATCGATAGTCACCATCGGCGCAGCGTAAGCGATATTCTGTTCTAAACGGCAAACGTTTATCAAAATTCGTGTTATAGACTTCCATTAAAGGCTTAAAATCTTCTGGGTGTATGCAATCGCCCCAGTCAAGCCCGATTGCTTGCTCAAGACTTTGGCCAGTAAACTCTAACCAAGTGCTATTAAACCAGTATTGCAGTTTGTTAGTGTCAGACATCCAAGTTAAAACGGGGATTTCATTGGCTAGAAATTTAAAGCGATTTTCGGAAGCGATTAATTCTGCCTCTAGTTGCTTACGCTTTTTAATTTCAATTTTTAATCGATACGTCCAATAGCTAAATAATGCCGTTATAAGAGCCATTAGAATATCGAAACTTATTAAGACCTTGGTTTTATTGTAGCCAGGTTCTACTTGCAAGCTAAACCAATGATGGGGGATATCATCAATTTCAGTCTGATTAATCGTCAAACTGGCTTTATTCATAATTGATGAAAGTTCAGGAAGTTGCTTACTAATCGCGATAGCACGGTTACTTCGATAATCTGTTTGTCCTGAAATTTTTAAATCAGATAGACCTTCCTTTTTAAGCCAGTAGTTAATGGTGGCAATATCGCCCACATAAGCATCCGCTTGCCCTGTTTCAACTAGCCATAAGCTTGAAAGCGCGTCATTAGCCTCAAACAATTTTATCGAGGGATAATCGCGCTTTAGCCATTCTTGAATAACATAGGCTTTTTCAACTGCGACCACTTTACCGTTTAATTGTTCTAAGTTATCTACTAGATGCTTGTCAGCATCGACTATAACATTCGGGGAGTTTACATAAGGTTTAAGGAAATTTAAGTACTGTGTGCGCTCTTCACTGATGACCACACCGGCTAGCATATCTACTTCCCCGTGTTTAACCATGTCCAAAATGTCAGCCAGACTAGCCCCTGGCTTAACAATGCTAAAATGAATGCCGAGTTTTTGTTCGAGTAGCTTCAAATAATCTGCCGCCATGCCTACAAACTGACCTTGTTCATCGACCCAGTCATAAGGTTGTTTGTTAGGATTAACAGCCACTCTGATCGCAGGATGATCTGCTAACCAGCGTTGTTCTGACTCGGTTAAGTCTAGGTGAATGACTTTTTCAAGTGCTGGTTTATCAGTCGTTGTAGCCGTGGGCGTTGCAGTGGATTCTGCGTGAGTGACTAATGAAAAACTACTGACTAAAAATACAAATAGCAGTTTCGACAAAAAATGCTTAGGGATTAATAGTTTACTAGAAAATGGGTGGGGAGAGGTAATCACAATGCTGTCTCATGGAGACACAAGATTAGCTGCTTGCTTGCTTGCTTGCTTGCTTGCTTGCTTGCTTGCTTAATATTGTAATATTCATTATGGAAACTCGCTAAATTATTTTAGCTAAATTATCGCAAAAAAATAATGGAATAAGTTTACAAATAGAGGCATTAATTAGCTTTTATTCGATATTTTATGGTTTTAGAGATTATGTTACTAAGATAGTGGTTTTATAAATACAGAGTTTTGACCTCAAAAGCAGTCTACAAATTGCGACCTGTGTGTTTTGTTGCATTGT
>QVQD01000146.1 GCA_003584875.1 Methylococcales bacterium | reverse complement strand
TCATCCATGTTAGACTGAATGTTAAATAAGTACCTCGGGAAACTAAAAGCAGCAAAACTCTTGAGTTTTGACTCCAGTATTACTTAAATGTGGAGATTAACGGAGTCAAAACTCACGAGTTTTGATACCAAAACATAATGTTTAAAAAATACTTAAATAATCCAGCTCATTTATTTATTGATAATAGCCCGTATTTCATTACCTCGGCGATTTATCAAAAAAGAAATCTACTTACATCTCAGGCTATCAAAGAACATTTGCTAAAAACAATTCAAGAAAGCTTTGCCAAGAAAAACTGGTTATTGAAACATTGGGTTATATTAGATAACCATTACCACTTATTGGCTATCAGTGATAAAGGCTTAGACTTAAGTAAAATTATCAACAAAATTCATTGCTTATCATCGCAGTTTATTTGTTCAGAACTAAACGCTGAAAAACCGATTTGGTGGAATTATTGGGATTACTGTCCTCGCAATGAAAAAGATTATTATATTCACTTAAATTATTTATTTAATAACCCTATAAAACACGGTTTAGTAACTAATTTAATGGATTATCCTTATTCAAGTTTCCATTCATTTTTAGAAAAATATGGTCGTAAGGATTTAATTAAGCAATTTAAAGAATATCCTGACTATAAGAACTTACAACTTCACGAAGATTAATTAGGCAAAACTCGTGAGTTTTGACTCCAGTATTACTTAAATGTAGAGATTAACGGTATCAAAACTCGTGAGTTTTGACTCCAGTTTTACTTAAATGTGGAGATTAACGTTATCAAAACTCGTGAGTTTTGACTCCAGTTTTACTTAAATGTGGAGATTAACGTTATCAAAACTCGTGAGTTTTGACTCCAGTATTACTTAAATGTGGAGACTAACGGAGTCAAAAGCAGCAAAACTCGTGAGTTTTGACTCCAGCATTACTTAAATGTGGAGACTAACGGAGTCAAAACTCACGAGTTTTGATACCTGCAACTTAAGACCCTACAGATGCCAGACTTAGTCTTCTTTATTATAGAGTCGATGTTTTTTAGACTAGATCAGGTCTTCTTTAAAGCGAAGACAATCTACTATGATAAATAGTCACATAGAAATAACTTAATGTGGGTCTTCTTTAGACTAAAGCAAACCTTCTTTAAGCTAAAGACAACTAGAAATACTCTAATGCTGGTCTTCTTTAAGCTAAAGAAGACTAAACATGCTCTTTCGCAAACCTTCTTTTGTCCAAAGAAGGCTTGCTATGCTTCAAAGATGATCTGATCGAAGCTAAAGAACACTGGATCTCCGCCAAAGCAACCCTACTAGCGTTAAATTCAAGCTGTTAAGAATTGTTTAAACACTGTCCCTAGCGTATTAAATATCATTTTTTTTGCTTTGCAAGCCCTCTATAAGAAATCAAAACTCGTGAATTTTGATTCCAACAATAAACCAAAATAACTCGTAAGCGATAATCTGATAAATCGAAAAGCACTCTGCGCAATACCATTCACCCCATTCACTACCCCGCCCTCTTTTGCGCCCACAATTTAGTTTTTTACCTAGAAAACTATCCTCTAAAAAACGCCATAGCTTACAAAACAAGCACCTAGTATAACGCTTTGATGACAGCTATCTGCTTAAAGCACAAATCAGTTGTTTCTTTCAAAAAACACTATATATTGTGTCTCAACTTTAAATATATAACTATATATGGGTATTCAAGAGCAATAGCTCTACTCAATACCTACTAACAACTTTTACACTATTCACCTTCATTTATTAATCCTGAGACCCATAAAACTATGCCAGCACAACTACACGTTATCGCTAATACTGTTACGGAAATTCCTTTCCAAGATGCCTCTATGGATATTTGGGATACAAAATATCGCTTAAAAAGTAAAGATGGTATCGCGGTAGACCATTCTATTGATGAAACTTATCAACGGGTTGCTAGGGCGTTATCCGCTGTAGAAAAAGGCCATGCAAAACAAGAGCAATACTATAAAGAATTTCTCTGGGCTTTGCGTCAAGGTGCTATTCCGGCTGGACGGATTGTATCTAATGCTGGCGCACTCGATCATAAACCGGCGACATCAACCATCAACTGTACAGTTTCAGGTACTATCGCTGATTCTATGGACGACATTCTCGGTAAAGTGCATGAAGCAGGTCTTACCTTAAAAGCTGGCTGTGGTATTGGTTATGAGTTTTCTACTTTAAGACCTAAAGACGCTTATGTTTCGGGCGCGGGCGCTTATACCTCTGGACCGCTGTCTTTCATGGATATCTATGACAAGATGTGCTTTACGGTTTCTTCTGCAGGTGGTCGTCGTGGCGCACAAATGGCCACTTTTGATATTGGACATCCTGACGTTATTGATTTTATTAGAGCCAAACGTGAAGATGGTCGTTTACGCCAATTCAACTTATCTTTGTTGATTACCGCTGAATTTATGCAAGCGGTTAAAGGCGATCTACCTTGGTCGCTGTCTTTTCCTGTCACTGAAAAGGAAGTTCTGGTCGATAAATTAGATTTAAATGACAGCCAACAAATCATTTGGCGTGACCTTCCTCTTACTGAAGGTTATGTACTTAATAAGGATGGTTTGGTTGCTTGTAAAGTCTCTAAAACCTTACCTGCACGTCGCTTATGGGACATTATTATGAGCTCGACTTATGATTATGCTGAGCCTGGTTTTATTTTAATCGACAAAGTCAACGAGATGAATAACAACTGGTTTTGCGAGAAAATTCGTGCAACCAATCCTTGCGGAGAGCAACCTTTACCCCCTTACGGCAGCTGTTTATTAGGCTCTATTAACCTAACTCGCTTTGTCAAAAAACCCTTTACCAGTGATGCCTATTTTGATTGGGATACGTATCGTAAAGCCATCAAAATCTTCACACGCATGTTGGATAATGTTGTCGAAATTAACGGCTTACCGTTGCCTAAACAACGTGAAGAAATTATTAGCAAGCGTCGTCATGGTATGGGTTATTTGGGCTTAGGCTCAACCGTAACTATGTTAGGCATGTGTTATGGCGACGATGCTTCCTTGAGTTTTACCGAAGAAGTGACTAAGGTTTTATCAATTGAAGGCTGGAAAGCAGGCTTATCATTAGCAAAAGAAAAAGGCCCTGCTCCAATTATGGAGCAAGTATTTACCGTAACCGGTGAAATGTTGCACAAACGCCCAGAAATGATCACCGATGGCTACAAATTGGGCGATTCTATTGCTGGCAAAATCTTACATGCAAAATACAGTCGTTATATGCAGCAAATCGCTAAAGAAGAGCCAGAGTTAATAGCTGAATTAATTGAAACCGGTGCGCGTTTTACTCATCACAGTTCTATTGCACCGACAGGAACCATTTCGCTTTCATTAGCCAATAACGCTAGTAATGGTATCGAGCCTAGTTTTGCTCATCATTATTCACGTAATGTGATTCGTGCTGGTAAAAAATCTAAAGAAAAGATCGATGTGTTTTCTTTTGAATTATTAGCTTATAGGGAAATGGTTAATCCTAAAGCCATGCCTTATAGCGAAGATCCTGAGCAAAAATTACCCGACTACTTTATTGCCGCTGATGATGTCAGCCCTAAGCAACATGTTGATATACAAGCAGCTGCGCAAAAATGGATAGATTCATCTATTTCTAAAACAGCGAATGTACCTACCGACTTTGCTTATGAAGACTTTAAATCTATTTATGAATACGCTTACGATAAAGGCTTAAAAGGTTGCACCACCTTCCGCTTTAATCCAGAAGTATTCCAAGGCGTACTCGTTAAAGAATCTGATTTGGAAAACACAACTTATCAATTTACTTTAGAAGATGGCCATGTCGTCGAATTTAAAGGTAATGAAGATGTTGAGTACGATGGCGAAATTCATAGTGCTGCGAATTTATTCGACGCGCTAAAAGAAGGTTACTACGGAAAATTCTAAGTTAACCGCAGCCTTAATACTAAACAGAGACATGAATATGACACACAAAATTGCTAAAAAAATCGTCAGCTATAAAGTGCTGAACAAAGAAACCGAGGAATCGGTTAAACCTGAGTTATCGTTAGAAAGCATGCACGAAAAAGTCGAGCGTCCCGAAGTGCTATTGGGCTCTACTTATAAAATTAAAACGCCACAATCTGAACATGCTTTGTACATCACCATCAATGACATGGTGCTTAATTTGGGTACTACACACGAAGAACGCCGCCCTTATGAAATCTTCATCAACTCCAAAAACATGGAGCATTTTCAATGGGTGTTGGCACTGACACGCGTTATTTCAGCGGTATTTCGTAAAGGTGGAGATGCTTGCTTCTTGGTCGAAGAAATGAAAGGCGTGTTTGATCCGCGTGGCGGCTATTTTAAGAAAGGCGGGGTATTTATGCCCTCATTAGTTGCTGAAATCGGCTATGCGATTGAATCACATCTAAAGCATATAGGTATGATTAAGCCCGATGTCATGACTGATCATCAAAAAAACTTCTTAGATGAAAAGCGCCGCGAGTTTGAAGCGCAACATGGTCAATCAGGCGGCCAGGCCTTCCCCGAAAAAGCCATACTCTGCCAAAAATGCAGCACCAAAGCAATGGTCATGATGGATGGTTGCATGACCTGTTTAAATTGCGGTGATAGTAAGTGCCAGTAAAGATAGAGTATTGATAGGCTTTATTTATTTGTGGGAGCAGATGGAGGCATGCAGGGACAGGTCGTGACCTGTCCCTACGGTGTTTCGTAGTTGTAGGCCGGAATAAGACTTTTTGAGCGTAAGTGAAAAAAGCGTTTCCGGCAACCAAACCCAGTCCCGCGTGAGGTATGTAGAAACCCTATTTTTAATAGGGCGTATGCAATACGCCCCTACCAACCATAACCACAATACCCAACCAGAAAAAACAACTAAGGCTTATATTTTTCTAAAGCTTCTAGCTTAACAATAGCAGCTTTTATAGTTGCCTCAATATCTGGCTCTAGCTCGTTATTCTTATAAACTTTTTCTAATAAACCCTCGCTAACCAAGGCATCTTTTATCCATCGCTTGGTAAAACGATAGTTATTATAAGAAGTAGCTACTTCGCCAGTTTTTGGATCACGTAAACCCTTTTTAGTGTCGGTAACTTTGGCTGTTGCTTTAGCGGGCGTTTTTTTAACGACTTTAGGTTTGACAGCCGCAGTTTTTTTACTTTGATTAGCGGTCTTAGGAGCAAGAACGACAGCAGGTTTAGGTGCTAATACAGCAGAAACATCAAGTTGGGTCTTTGGTGCTGAGGATGTCGGTGCAGGAGCTTCTTTCTGTTCATTGAACATGTGATAAACCACATAAGCTACAAAAATAACCGTAAACATGAAAAATATTTCAAACATAACGCTAATCCTAGTTTTAATTTGATGGGTTGTAATTATCCCTACTCGCAATGCCCTGTTCCCTATAGCTTGATCGCTGTATTTAACGAATTAAGCGGCCTTTATGCGCTGACGTCGGTATATATACAGGTTTCTTTGGCAAAAGTGAAATATTTGTTTAGTTATAACAAGTTAGTCACTACCCACAGTGAGTGGCGTTCAATTTGCAGTGGGAGTAGCTTTAGCCTCGAGTGCGTGACTAAAACCACTCCCACACACCTCACAAAACCTTAACAGTTGTAGCTTATTTTTCACGTAAATAAGAATCATTTGCATCTAAATCCTTATCAGGCTAAAATAAATTAACCATAAAAAGATGAGGTTATATAAATGAACAACCAATCATTAGTAAATAAAATATTACTTATAGCTCTGATTGTTTTAAGTGCGCCTGTTAAAGCGCTGGATAAGCCCAAAACTATGGAAGATATGTGGCAAATTATTCAAGCACAGCAAAAGCAAATAGATGACATGAAAGCAACTATGGCTGCAGCGACCAATAAAGTAACTGTTAGCTCTAATCAAAATCCAGATAATAAAGCGGCTGCCAGCACTACACCTAGCTCCGACTCCAACATCGCTGCTAGCAATGTAAAGACTTTGGAACGCAAAACTGACATCTTGAGCCAAGAGGTCGAAAAATTACGTACTAATCTTGTTATTCCTGAAGAAGCCCAATATAAAAGTGCTTATGGTATGGGACCTGCTGCATCGAAAGTTTATGGTGCAGGCAAAGGTCTATCTATTGGCGGTTATGGCGAAGGTAATTATTCGGCTAAAGTGGGTGACAAAGGTAGCAGTAATGACAGCGCTAATATGGAGCGCATGGTTTTATATGCGGGTTACAAATTTACGGATAAAATCTTGTTTAACAGTGAGCTTGAGTTTGAGCGCGGTACCACTGGTGAAGGTTCTGAATCAAAAGGTGAAGTCTCTGTTGAATTTGCTTCGCTGGATTTCTTTATGGATACTAGGGCTAATGCCAGAGCCGGCCTAGTCTTGATGCCAATGGGTTTAATTAATAGAACTCATGAACCTTTATTTTACTTCGGCAATCATCGTCCCGAAGTTGAGCAACGTATTATCCCAAGTACTTGGCGGGAAATGGGTGCTGGTTTATTTGGTTCAATTACACCGAGCCTGTCTTATACCGCTTATGTGGTTAATGGCCTAGATGCATCCGCATTTACGTCTGATGGTATTCGCGAAGGTCGAGGCAATGGCAGTAATGCTAAAGCTGAAAACTTTGGTTATGTTGCACGCGTAGACTATGACCCTGCTGTGTTGCCTGGCGTTACTGTCGGTGGATCGGCGTATGTGGGTAATTCTGGACAAAACCAAGTCTTTGCTGGTAAAAAAGCCAATGCCTTTACTCAATTATATGAAACACATGTGCAATGGAAATATCGTAGCCTTGAATTTCGTACTTTAGGTTCTTGGGGATTTATAGATGATGCGGCCATTCTTAGTGCGGCCAATGGAACGACGATAGGCTCTCAGAACTATGGCTGGTATTCAGAGGTCGGTTACGATATCTTGCCTCTATTATGGGAAAACACCCCACAATATCTGGCGCCATTCTTCCGTTATGAGCGACTCAATACGATGTCGAAAGTCCCCAATGGTTATACTATTGATCTTAGTAAAGACTGGGAAATATTTCAGGTGGGCTTGCAATACAAACCTATCCCTAATGTGGTCATTAAAGCTGATTATCGTAACTATGTTGCAAAACAAGGCCTATTACCAGATGACTTTAATTTAGGCTTTGGTTTTATTTTTTAGGGCTACCCACTTAACTTAGAACTGTGTGTCGCTTTGTAACGGAGTCAAAACTCACGAGTTTTGTTGCTTAGCGTAGCGATAGCGTAAGCCAAGCATTTTATAGCGCATCGTGTCGGCTTAAGGCTAGCGCCTAACTCGACCTGTCAGTCACGTTTTTTAAGCAAAACTCATGAGTTTTGACTCCCAAAAACAGCGTGCAAATTGTAGTTAAACTGTGTGTCGCTTTGTAACGGAGTCAAAACTCACGAGTTTTGTTGCTTGGCGTAGCGATAGCGTAAGCCAAGCATTTTATAGCGCATCGTGTCGGGTTAAGACTATCGCAGACTACGCAAGCGTTTTGTCCCTCGTTAAGCTGATAGCCGTGTTAAACTGCACGCCTTTATTTATTTGAAGTTTATTACATTTCTAAGCGAGAAACTCTATGAAAATGACTAACCTAGGGAAACTGCTTGTTCTTTTTTTATTATTGCTAAGCGGAATCGCTCCCAGTTTTGCACAAATCTTTTACAGCAAAAACGAGGCGATAGAATTGGCCTTTGGTAAAGGTGTACAAGTTGAATTGCTATCATTATTTCCTGATGAACAACAAGTCGCCCAGATTGAGCAAAGTGCTAGAATTAAACTAGAATCAGGTTTATTCACGTTTTATACCGGCAAAGATCAAGGTAAATCTTTGGGTTATGCTGCGATTGAAACAATCACTGTCAGAACTAAACCAGAGACCTTAATGATAGTATTAAACCCTGATGGTGAACTCAGTAAAGTCTATACGCTTGCCTTTCATGAACCACCAGAATATCAACCGCCCCAAGCATGGTTTGACAAGTTATATAAACGACCCCTATCTGAAATGGATTTTAATAAAGGAGTAGATGGAATAAGTGGAGCAACGCTCAGTACCCGAGCAGCCATCAGTAGTATTCGAAAAGTCATGGCGATATATCAAGTGATGATAAAACCTAAAGGTCAAAACTGATGCGTTATTTTGTTACCGGCGAACAACAGCGCAAATCTTTGCTTAATACCGTCGTGCTGATGTTTTTGGGATATATCGTCTTATTGTGGCTCAGTAACGGGCTGATGTATTTTCATCACATGACCTTAATGCCCGATTCAGTGATCAGCTATTATTTAGGTTCTGAAGAGAACTTTATTCCACCGAGAAGTTACCAAGGTATGCTGGAAGTTTCACACTTTCATCTATTTGCGATGGGCATGTTAATAGTGACCTTAACGCATTTAATGCTGATGACTGATGTTCCGGTACGCTTAAAAATTTGGTTGAATAGCTTAATTTACATTTCAGCATTGGCTGATGAAGCTGGCGGCTGGTTAGTCCGGTTTGTTAATCCAAACTTTGCATACTTTAAAATTGCTGCTTTTATAGTGCTAGAATTTTCTTTGGCTGCACTGTTGGTGATGATTATTTTATCGCTGATACGCGCCAGAACTCAAAAATAATGTCTTTACCACCTCTAAGTCTTTATATACACATCCCTTGGTGCATTAAAAAATGCCCTTATTGTGACTTTAATTCACATGCTGTTAAGGCTGATACGCCTGAAGCAGCTTATATCGATACTTTACTAAAAGATTTAGCTGAAGATGTGCTTCGCTATTCGATTACGCGCCCCATCAGTAGTATTTTTATCGGTGGAGGGACACCCAGTCTATTTTCTCCTGAATCTATTAATCGTTTGTTGCGTGGTATAGAGCAACAACTGACTTTAAAGCCTGAAATTGAGATTACCCTAGAAGCTAATCCTGGTACTTTTGAAAGCCATAAGTTTGCTGAATTTAGAGCATTGGGCATTAATCGTTTATCGATAGGCATACAAAGTTTTAATGACGTGCTTTTAAACCGCTTAGGTCGAGTACATTCGAGTCGAGAAGCGATCATAGCAGCTGAAATTGCTCAGCACTCGGGCTTTGATAATTTTAATTTAGATTTAATGTTTGGCTTGCCTGGCGCTAATCCTGATGATAGTCAGAGCGATGTAGCAACAGCCATTAGCCTAAAGCCAACTCATATTTCTTTTTATCAATTAACTTTAGAACCCAATACTTATTTTCATAAATTTCCGCCGCAACTGCCTAATGATGAGCTTATTTTTGATACCCAAAAGCGCGGGCAACAATTATTAGCGGAATATGGTTATGAACAATACGAAGTCTCGGCCTACAGTCAACTGGGTTTACAGTGTCAACATAATGTTAATTATTGGCAATTTGGTGATTACTTAGGCATAGGTGCAGGGGCTCACGGTAAAATCACCCTAGCTTTGCCGCAAGCAATCATCCGTACTGTTAAGCCTAAAAGCCCAGAACAATATTTAAGCGATATTCATAAGCTAGCTGCTGCTACGGCAATTCCCGTAGCTGAATTACCATTAGAATTTATTATGAATCAATTGCGCTTAAAACAAGGCTTTACAGCAGAAAACTATTTTGCAAAAACTGGGCTTAAAATCACTACACTAGAACCGGCTTTATCAGAAAGTCTGCAACAAGATTTGCTGATAAATCAAAACGGCCGTTATTTTTGTTCTGCGCAAGGGTGGAATTTTATGGATAATATACTTGAAAAATTTATGCCTTAAATTGTAGGCCGGAATAAGACCATGCTAGCGTTGCGAGTGGTGGCGTTTCCAGCACAGCAACAGTACCTATGCCGGAAACGCTTTTCTCGCTTACGCTTAAAAAGCCTTATTCCGGCCTACAGACATGTAGCCCTTAGCCCTTAGCCTTTAACCTTTAGCCTTTAGCCTTTAGCCTTTAACCTTTAACCTGTTCTTACATCATGCTTGATTATCAAAAAGATTTCATTTCCTACGCACTCGCTTGTGGTGTACTTAAATTTGGCGAGTTTCAATTAAAGTCTGGCCGCACCAGTCCTTATTTCTTTAATACCGGATTATTTAATACTGGTGCTCAATTGGGTAAATTAGGACATTTTTATGCACAAGCCCTGCTACAAGCTAATATAAAAGCCGATATTTTATACGGACCAGCCTACAAAGGTATCCCGTTGGTGAGCGCAACCTCGATTGCTTATGCTCAAATTACTGGAGACGATATTCCTTTTGCCTTCAATCGCAAAGAAGCGAAAGATCATGGTGAAGGTGGAAGTTTGGTTGGTGCTCCACTTATTGGTAACGTTGTTATTCTTGATGACGTTATTACCGCCGGCACTTCGGTTAGGGAATCGGTGGAGATTATTAATCAAGCAAACGCTACGCCTGCTGGGGTTTTAATCGCTTTGGATAGACAAGAAAAGGGGCTTAATGATTGTTCGGCGATACAAGAAGTTGAAGCGCAATTTGCTATGCCGGTAATTGCTATTATCACCTTGGCCAATATCATTGAATATTTAACAGCGGAAGCCGCAGATGAACAGCTTAAAGCTATCCAAACTTATCAAAGTCTTTACGGAATTTAGCCTAATTGCTTAGCAACCTAACATTAGAACAAAGTGCTTCTTTAGGTCGGGTTAGGCGCTAGCCATAACCCGACATAATACGAAACAATGTCGGGCTACGCTATCGCTAAGCCAACCTACGTCCAATAATGTTATTCACACTATCTTATGTTGTTAGCTGCCCAATAAGTCTCTTGCAAGATTAATAATGTCAGACTCTGCTATGTCCTTGATCGAATAATCTTGTTTATTAAGCTTATAGGGATTAACGATAGAGGCTGATTTAAGCACTTTGTTGATGTCGGTTTGGTACACTCGACTGACCGGCGTAGGACCAAACAGCGTAATAGAGGGTTTGTTTAAAGCCCACGCCATGTGGGTAGGACCCGTATCATTGCCAATTAATAAATCAGCGTTAGCGATCAATGCTTTTAAACCATTAAAGTCCAGCTTAGGCATGACTTTAATGGTGTTTGATTGAGTCGCCATCCACTCAGCTTTTTGTTTTTCTTGCTCATTGCCCCAAATCACCAAGCAATTCTGCTGCAAAGCTTCAGCGACAGCGACAAACTTTTCCAAAGGATAATTTCTGCTTTCCCAAGTAGAGCTGATAACCAAGACGATGTTGTGTTTATCTGTGGATAAGAAATCAGCGAATGATTGATCGGCATTACTAAAAAACAAAAAAGGTTTTTTATTGAATATTTGTTCAGGCGTAATGCTGATGCCTAAAGGCTGACTGAGTACCAAAGCATTTCTATCGATGGTGTTGGCATCATAAGCGCAGTTGACTTTTTTAGTGTAAAACCATGAAGCGGCTTTTTCTCGAATAGAGTCTTTGTCGAATCCAGCGACAGCTTTACCTAATAACCTAGCAGTGATCGCTGATTTAAGCAGTCCTTGGGCGTCTATGACTAGATCATAATTGTTTTTTGCGTAGTTAAGGATCGACTGAATTTGCTCAAAAACACCCGTCTTATGGGTTTTTAAAGATTTTAAGTTAACAGTGTAAATAGCATTAATATCAGGATTATTGGCTAAGATGCCTGCAAAACGCTGCTCAACTATCCAGTCTATTTGTAGCTCAGGTGCCTGTGTTTTGATAAATTGTAAAGCCACCATCGCATGGACAATGTCACCCAATGCCGAGAGCTTAACGATGGCTATTCTCATGAGTTCAGTTCGATACTATCAAGCACTTGTTGTGGCTTTATATCAGTCAAACAACGGGTATGACCTAAAGGACATTCACGTTTAAAGCACGGCGAACACTCTAAATTTAAAGTAATGACTTCGGCTTTTGTATTCAACGGTGGTGTGAAGTTTGGATCTGAAGAACCATACAAAGCGATGGTTTTTTTATCCAAGGCAGCGGCAACATGCATTAAGCCGGAATCATTGCTAACGACGACATCCACTAAGGACATTAAATCAACGGCTTCATCTAATGAGGTACGGCCTGTAAAGTCTAAACAGGCACCCGAGACTGCGCTGTTAATTTGTGCGGCAGCATCTTTATCTTTATCAGAACCAAACAGCCAAACTTGCCAGCCTAGGTTTATTTTATGCTGTGCAACTTCCGCATAGTAGCTTGCCGGCCAGCGCTTTGCTGGGCCATATTCGGCACCTGGGCATAGGGCTAATATCTTTGTTGACGAGTGATTATCTGCATCAAGATGTCGGTTTACGCTATCGCTAACCCGACCTACACAATTGGCGTTTAATTTGAATTTGTCGATAACGACTTCTTGCTGATTTTGATTAATAACTAATTTTGGAATTGGATATTCAGGTGGTAACAGCCCAGATGCGTAGGTCGGGTTAGCGGAGCGTAACCCGACGTTTTTTGCATCGTCCGCTTCGATTGGTCGGGTTACGCTATCGCTAACCCGACCTACACAATTGGGGTTATTAGGTAAGCCTAGAGCAACAAAACGCTGAACCGTCATGGTTAATAAGGTTTTATCGAGTTTCCTCGCATCATTCAATAAGCCCCAGCGACATTCACCGATATAACCAGTGCGTATAGGGATATTTGCAAAATAGGGAATTAACGCAGATTTCCACGAATTAGGTAAGACGATGGCTTGCTGATAGTTATTGGCGCGTAAACTTTTACCAAGTTTAATTCTGTCCAATAAACCAAATTGACCATGCGATAGCGGCATCGCAATGGCGTTACGCACTTCTGGCATTCTATCCAATAAAGGAAATGACCAAGCTGGCGCTAGCACATCAATTTGGCAATCAGGCTGAGCTTTTTTTAAGGTGATAAATAGGCTTTGCGCCATCACCATATCGCCTGCCCATGAAGGGCCGACGACTAATATTTTCGATTCTGGAATCAAAGCTTTAGTTAACGTAAGTCAACCAATCGGCATGATCGTCTCTGCGGCCATGCACATAGTCAAAATACAAAGATTGTAATTTTTCGGTAATAACACCGCGACTACCACAACCAATCTGACGATTATCCAATTCTCTGATAGGCGTGACTTCAGCCGCAGAACCGGTAAAGAAGGCTTCATCAGCGATGTAAATCTCATCGCGGGTAATGCGTTTTTCGATCACTTCAAAACCTTGTTCTTTGGCAATAGTAATAACGCTATCGCGAGTAATCCCTTCTAATGCTGAAGTGGTTTCTGGCGTGAAGATTTTACCGTTACGTATCACAAACAAGTTTTCGGCACTGCCTTCAGCAGCAAAACCTTCATGATCGAGCATTAAGGCTTCATCATAACCATTCGATAAGGCTTCTTGCAGAGCCAATATGGAATTAATGTAATTGCCGTTAGCTTTGGCTTTACACATGGTGCTGTTGTGATGATTACGAACATAAGAAGAGGTTCGAATTCGAATACCCTGCTCGATACTATCTGCGCCTAAATAAGCACCCCAAGGCCAAGCGGCGATCATGACATGAACTTTTAAATTATCTGCGCGTAAACCCATACCTTCAGAGCCATAAAAACACATCGGGCGAATATAAGCACTATCAAGATTATTTTTGGCAACCGCATTAAGACAGGCCTGATTAATCTCATCCTTGGTATAAGGCATGGGCATATTCATAATATGTGCAGAACGGAATAAACGATCGGTATGTTCATGCATTCTGAATATAGCGGTACCTTTTTCAGCATGATAGGCTCTGACGCCCTCAAACACACCTAAACCATAATGTAAGGTATGCGTTAATACGTGGACTTTAGCTTCACGCCATTCAACCCATTGCCCATCCAGCCAAATAACGCCGTCTCTATCGTCCATAGTCATCGTTTATTCTCCAACATTTAATGTTTAGTTATGTACTTAATATATAGGGTGGATATGCAACACGCATCCACCGATTATGCCGAAGTAGAATGTTCTTATTCCATAAAATCATCCCAAATTCGCCCAACCTTACTGCTTAATTCATGCACTTCAACGCTATTGACCAGCGTGCGCTCTCCCTGCAAAACCAACTTATGACCCCTGTCGCGATAACTGCAATAAGCGGCTTTCAAAGTTTCGGCATCGGCCTTAGATATAAAGCCATCTTCTTGCAAACCATCCAGCAATCTGACGTTATCGGTATAGGTCGTTAAGGTTTTATTTTTTGCAGCCCGCGCTAAAATGCCAAATTGTACTATAAACTCAATATCAGCAATACCGCCTTTACTGTGTTTTAAGTCAAACTGATCCATTTTTTTTGTTGCCAAGGCATCACGCATCTTAATCCGCATACTCTGCACCTCAGTTTTTAGCTGATTTAAGTCTCTGGGTAGACTTAAAATTCTATGACGTATCTCTTCATATAAAGTCTTTAAACGCAAATCACCGGCAATATAACGCCCCCTGACTAAAGCCTGATGCTCCCAAGTCCAAGCCTGATTTTTAAGATAAGCTTCATAACTATTAATATGGGTCACTAATAAACCGGAATCGCCATTAGGGCGTAAGCGCATATCGACTTCATAAAGCAGACCCGATAATAACTTGATGTCTAAAATATGTCTGACTTTTAGCCCTAAGCGACCATAGAATTGAGCACAGGAAATGGGCTGTTCGCCTTTCGTCAGAGCATTGCCATCTTGGCAATCATATAAAAATACCAGATCTAAATCAGAGCCATAACTTAATTCGATACCACCGAGTTTACCGAAACCAATCACTGCGAAACCTGTCGATTCGCCCAGAACATCTGGTGGTAAACCGTGTTTTTCAACAAGCATCAGCCATGCTCGCTCTACAACCTTTGCTACGATACTTTCTGCAATAGTCGTCAAATAGTCACTGACCACCATAAGCGGAATTGCGCCCATGATATCGGCAGCAGCAACTCTTAATACTTGTGTGTGTTTAAATTGTCGCAGTACTATCATGAATTGTTCTAAATCTTGTACCTCAACAGTAGCTGACAACTTCATGAGTTCTTCATCAAGATGTGTTTTTTTAAGTGGCTGAAAAAGGCTGCGGGAATCGAGTAAATCATCAAATAATAGTGGATAGCGTGCTAGATAGTCGCAAATCCAAGGACTCGCTGATACTAAACGTAGCAATTGCGCTAAAGCATCTGGGTTTTCTGCTAATAAGGACAAATAAACATTACGGCCAGCAACTGCTTCAAATAAAGTGAGCAGGCGTTTTAAGGTTTCATCGGGATTATTAAGTGGCTGTATCGCTTCAATAACCAGCGGCATTAAGAGGTCAAGAACCTTGGCGCCTTTGGCACTCAAGTGCCTAATGGCTGAAGAGTTTTTAAACTGCTGAATATGCGTTAGGCTAGCGGCACTTTCTATAAAACCATAGTGGCTCAAGTAATCGCATAATTGTTGTTGTTCAGCTGCATTCATCCAAATTTGCAGACTGTGACTATCTGAACCCTCATGCCTAGATAAAGAAAAAATCTGATCGAATAACGCTTGTACCTGCGCCCTTATAATATCCAGTTGTTGTTTAAAGCTTTCCCAGTCTGGATAATCTAAAGAATAAGCCAATATTTGCTGATTGACGCTTGTTGAAGGCAAGTCATGGGTTTGCCGGTCTTGATATTGTTGTATATGATTTTCTACTCGACGCAAAAAACAGTAGGACTGAGTTAATTGTTCTGCATCATTTATGGCTATTAATTTTAGTTCGCCTAATCGTTCCAATACCTCCAATATGCCTCGTGTTTGTAAGGTCTTGTCTTTACCACCACGAATTAATTGGAAAGCTTGACCTATAAATTCAACCTCACGTATGCCACCTGGACCTAATTTAATGTTATCGCAGCGATCTTTACGTTTTAACTCTTGGCTAATCTGTGACTTTAAAGAACGTAGTTCTTCAAAAGCACCATAATCCAAATAACGGCGATAGACAAAAGTGTTTAGCATAGCCATGAGTTGTTTGCCCGTCTTAAAGTCACCAGCGACTTGACGTGCTTTAATCATGGCATAACGCTCCCATTCTCGTGCTTGAGTTTGGTAATAGTTTTCCATGCCCTCAAAACTCATGATGATAGGACCACTATCACCAAAAGGTCTTAAGCGTATATCCGTACGAAATACAAAACCATCAGCCGTAATTTCATCCAGCACTTTAACCAGACTTTGACACAAACGCGTAAAAAACTCACTGTAACTGGTTGCTTTTTTGTCGGGTAATTCACCGTTTTCTGGATAAGCAAAAATCAGATCTATATCAGAAGAAAAATTCAATTCATAAGCACCAAGCTTACCCATGCCTAATACAATAATTTGCTGAGGACTGCCATCTGATAACAAAGGCGTACCGCGCTTATCGCAGGCCAACTGATAGAGGAAGTCTAATGCATATTGCACACAAGCATCAGCCAATAAAGAGA
>QVQD01000174.1 GCA_003584875.1 Methylococcales bacterium | reverse complement strand
GGTTGGCCAGAGCAAGTGAAAACCATGCAAGCCAATTGGATCGGTCGCTCTGAAGGTGTGGAGATGGATTTTCCTGTCGCCGATATGGAGCAGCCTTTACGGATTTATACCACGCGTCCTGATACTTTGATGGGCGTTACTTATTTAGCCGTCGCTGCTGAACATCCATTGGCATTACAAGCTGCTACAAATAACAATGCCATTAGTGATTTCATCAATGACTGCAAAATGATGGAGACATCGGAAGCAGCCATGGAAACCATGGAAAAACGCGGTATAGATTCAGGTATTAAAGCGCAGCATCCCATTACCGGTGAATTTGTGCCTGTGTGGATAGCCAATTTTGTATTAATGGGCTATGGTACTGGCGCAGTGATGGCGGTGCCAGCTCATGATCAACGTGACTTTGAGTTTGCAACCAAATACGGCATTGCTATTAAGCAAGTCATCTTTGCTAAAAATGGCGAAGAGGATGATTGTTCAGAACAAGCTTATACCGTCAAAGGTGTCTTGAAAAACTCTGCTGAATTTGATGGTTTAACTTCAGAACAAGCTTTTGTTGCTATTTCTGAGGCGCTGGAAAAAGATCAAAAAGGTCAGCGTAAAACTAATTTCCGTTTACGTGATTGGGGCGTTTCTCGGCAACGGTATTGGGGAGCTCCGATTCCCGTCATTTATTGTGATGATTGCGGTACTGTTCCAGTTCCAGAGCAGGATTTGCCGGTGCAATTGCCACGAGATGTCGTCTTAGATGGATCGCAATCGCCTTTAGTCGCACATCCAACTTTTTCTCAAGTTGCTTGTCCGTGCTGTGGTAAATCCGCGCGTCGCGAAACAGATACTTTTGATACTTTTATGGAGTCGTCTTGGTACTTTGCCCGCTTTGCCAGCAGTAAAGCAGACAGTATGTTAGACGAAAGTGCTAAATATTGGTTGCCAGTCGACCATTATATCGGCGGTATTGAACATGCGATTTTACATTTGCTGTACGCACGTTTCTTTACCAAGCTTATGCGTGACGAAGGCTTGCTGGTTTGTGATGAGCCGTTTAAAAAGTTATTGACCCAAGGTATGGTGTTGAAAGATGGTACGAAAATGTCTAAATCTAAGGGCAATACCGTTGATCCACAGGGATTGATAGAGCAATATGGCGCTGATACTGTACGTTTATTTATCATGTTTGCAGCACCGCCAGAACAATCTTTGGAATGGTCGGATAGCGGCGTGGAAGGTGCCTTCAGATTTTTGAAAAGACTTTGGAAGCATGTCTTTACGCATATTGAGATGGGTGGTTCTGTTAATGCCTTAGATAAATCGTCGATGACAGAAGAACAGAAAACGGTACGTCGCTTTGTACATCAAACTATCCAAAAGGTCAGTCATGATATTGGTGTGCGCACCATCTTTAATACCGCTATTGCTGCTAATATGGAGCTAGTTAATTCCTTAGCTAAGTTTGAGGATGAGTCTGATAATGGCAAAGCGATACGTCAAGAAGCTTTAGAAGCGATAGTGTTGATGCTATCGCCGATTGTCCCTCATATTTGTCATCAATTATGGCTGGATTTAGGTCATCAGCAAGCAGTAGTCGGTGTTGCTTGGCCTCAAGTTGATGAGTCAGCTTTAGAGCAAGATACGATTGAGTTAGTCATACAGGTGAATGGTAAGTTGCGAAGTAAAATGACTGTTTCGATTAACGCTAGTTCTGAAGACATCCAAGCGCAAGCACTTAATGATGAAATGGCAATCCGATTTATTGACGGCAAGCCGATTAGAAAAGTGATTATTGTGCCTAAAAAACTGGTTAATATCGTTGTTTGAAATGGTTTATAGGGTGAGCTTTGCTCACCTTTTTACACGATAACGTTAGGAGTGTTTGTGCTAATTAAAAAATCGATCATTGTCCTGATAGCTTTGTTATTGAGTGCGTGTGGCTATCATTTGCGAGGTGCTTTTGAATTGCCTGTTGGCATGAAAAATATCTTTTTGGAAGGTGGTTCTGGGGCGTTGCAAGCGCAATTTAACAAAGCGATGGAGCTATCGTCAATCCCTATTGCGCCTACGTCTGACGCAGCGGGTATTGTTATTCGAATATACGATGAAAATAGTCAGCGTAGAGTGTTATCTTTAGCAGCAAACGGTGTAGCCAATGATTTTGAGTTGAGTTATCGAATGGAATATGAAATTGTTGATGCTAAAGATAATGTATTGATGGCGCGTCAGCCTCTCGAAATTAAACGTGAATACTATAACGATCAATTAGCTATCATCGCTAAAGAGAGCGAAGAGATAATCATTAAAAACGAGATGTATCAGCAAGCGGTGCGTACCATAGTCAATCGTGCTAAATCTGTTATTGAAGCTAAGTCTAGATAATTATGCGTATCAAGCCTGACCAGTTAGCTGCTGAGTTAAAAAAAGGTTTAAAGCCGGTTTATTTTATTACCGGTGATGAGCCTTTACAGTTAGGTGAAAAGGCTGATGAGATTAGAAAAGCAGCAAGATTAGCGGGTTATGATAATCGTGAAGTTATAACAGTTGATGCGCATTTTGACTGGAGTCAGCTGGCTTTCTTAGCGGATTCTATGTCTATATTTTCAGATAGAAAAATCATCGACTTAAGAATGCCTAGTGGCACTCCAGGAATTGATGGTGCAAAAGCTTTAATTGCTTATTGCGCTCGAGTGCAAGAAGACAATCTTTTGCTTATTACTGCTGGAAAACTGGCAAGTGCGGCTTTGAAAACGCGTTGGTTTGAAGCTTTAGACAAGCAGGGTGTTGTTATTCAAGTTTGGCCATTGGAAGGTCAGGACTTAGTTAATTGGTTGCGGCAACGACTGCAGCAACGAGGTTTATCAACTGATACTGATGGCTTGCGTTTGTTGACCTCAAGAGTGGAAGGTAATTTGCTGGCGGCAGCTCAAGAAATAGAAAAGCTCTATGTGCTTTATGGTACGGGTAGCTTAAGTCAGCAACAAATTTTTGAAGTGGTGGCTGATAGCTCTAGGTACGATGTATTTAATCTTATTGATAGCGTTTTGTCGGACAGAGAAGATCGTATTGTTAAAATTTTATCTGGTTTGCGAGGGGAGGGTGTTGCTGCTCCTGTGGTTTTGTGGGCATTGGCGCGTGAAGCACGCAGCTTGATTAAAATTAAATGGGCGATTGCTGCCGGACAATCAAGAGATTTAGTTTATAAAAACAACCAGATCTGGGATAAGCGTAAACAATTAGTCAGTCATGCATTGAATAGACTGAGTGATAAAGATTTAACCCGTATATTGCTGCTAGGTGCTAAAGCAGATAGGCAGATAAAAGGTCAGCAATCAGGTGATGCGTGGGAAACTTTGCGTGAGATCTGTTTTAAGTTTGTAATAGCCAGGTAAAACAAGGTTCTTTTGGGGTTTGCACTTATTTATACGGTCTATTAATCGTTAGCCAATGATTATCTTCATATAAAAAATTATAAAACATTATATAAGGGCTATTCCTTTCTGCTATCATTGCAATTTAAATTAAAACTCCCTAAATCACCAGGTAAGATAAATGACCTTTGTAGTCACAGAAAACTGTATAAAATGTAAATTTACTGATTGCGTTGATGTATGTCCCGTTGATTGCTTCCATGAAGGACCTAATTTTTTAGTTATTGATCCTGATGAGTGTATTGACTGTACTTTATGCGAGCCTGAATGCCCAGCGAATGCAATATTTGCTGAAGACGAGCTTCCAGAGGGTCAAGAAATATTTATTCAATTAAATGCAGAGTTATCTAAGCAGTGGCCTATATTGACTGAAGTTAAAGCACCACTTCCGGAAGCTGATATTTGGAATGGTAAAGAAAACAAAGTTGAGTTCTTAGAAAAATAATTTTTAAGTTAGATTATGTGATATCTCGATCTAAAATCATTCACTGAAAGTTCTTTATATGAATAGTAGGGCAAGGAATGTTTTTTAGTTCGAGATAGTTTAATCGCCATATTATGTTTTATTTGGCTTTGTCCAAGTTCCCCGTTGTTCACACTCCTCCTTGCTTTTGTTTTAAATAATTCCTTAGAATTACTTTCCTTTATTTCAAGATATAAGTTTTCGATAGAGTGTGTCCTAAAAAATCTTGCTATATAACTTCGTATATAAGTGTTTATTTGCAATGTTATGGCTAGCTAAAAAATTATAAATTGTATTAATTGTATTTTATTTACTTGCTATTTTGATTGCCGCCCTCATAATCACTTTTTATAAAAATTTCTAAAGGCTCTGTTTATGGAAGCGCAAATAATGAAAGAGTTACACCTTACGGATAATTTGATTCCAGTTTTACCACTTAGAGATGTTGTGGTTTATCCTCACATGGTTATTCCTTTATTTGTTGGAAGAGAGCGTTCAATTGATGCTCTGGATGCAGCGATGAAAGATGGTAAGCAAATCTTATTAATTGCACAAAAAGACGCTGAAATTGATGAGCCAAATTTTTCAGATCTTTATCAAGTAGGCACTTTAGCTAATATTTTACAATTATTGAAACTTCCTGATGGCACAGTAAAAGTTTTAGTTGAAGGCGCTGAGCGCAGTAAAATTCTTCGATATCAGGAAACCGAGAGCTTCTTTTCAGCTGAAGTGGAAAAGATCGATGATATCTATAATCTCTCGGTGCAGGAGCAGGATGTTTTGCAGCGTACGGTTATTAATTCATTTGATCAATATGTTAAGTTAAATAATAAAATTCCACCTGAGGTGTTAAATGCTCTTTCGGGTATTGATGACCCTAGTCGTCTTGCTGACACCATGGCTGCGCATATGAGCTTAAAAGTCAGTGACAAGCAGGGAATTCTTGAATCTGCAGATATTGAAAAGCGTTTAGAAGATTTAATGGCTTTGATGGAGGGAGAGGTTGATTTACTGGAAATGGAGAAAAAAATTCGAGTTCGTGTAAAGCAGCAGATGGAAAAAAACCAAAGGGAGTACTATTTAAACGAGCAAATCAAAGCAATACAAAAAGAATTAGGCGATATGGATGATGTGCCTAATGAAATTGAAGAATTGGCAAAGAAAATTGCTAATGCAGGTATGTCTAAAGAAGCTAAGACTAAAGCTGAAACTGAGCTTAATAAACTTAAGTTAATGCCTGCTATGTCAGCTGAAGCAACGGTGGTCCGTAATTACATAGATTGGATGATAAATGTACCTTGGAAGAAGAAGACTAAGGTTCGTCATGATCTTAAGATTGCAGAGCAAGTGCTAGAAGCTGAGCATTTTGGTTTAGAAAAAGTAAAAGAACGTATTCTTGAATATCTGGCTGTACATCAACGCGTAAGAAAACTTAAAGGACCTATTCTATGTTTAGTAGGGCCTCCAGGTGTTGGTAAAACTTCATTAGGTGAATCTATAGCTAGGGCAACGAATCGTACTTATGTTCGTATGGCTTTGGGTGGTGTTCGTGATGAAGCTGAGATTCGTGGACATAGGCGTACTTATATCGGATCTATGCCAGGCAAGATATTGCAGAATTTGGCAAAAATTAAGTCTCGTAATCCCATGTTTTTGCTAGATGAAATTGACAAGATGGCGACTGATTTTCGCGGTGATCCAGCTTCTGCTTTATTAGAGGTTTTGGATCCCGAGCAGAACAATGCTTTTTCGGATCATTATTTAGAAGTAGATTTTGATTTGTCTGATGTTATGTTTGTGGCTACGGCTAATACTATGAATATTCCTCCAGCATTGCTGGATAGAATGGAGGTTATTCGTCTTGCTGGGTATACCGAAGATGAAAAAATAAATATAGCGACTAAGTATTTAATTCCTAAGCAGCTTGAGGCTAATGGTATCGAGGCGCATGAAATTGATATTTCAGAGGCAGCTGTTAGAGACATGATTCGGTATTATTCACGAGAAGCTGGTGTACGTAATCTTGAGCGAGATATTTCTAAGATTTGTCGAAAAGTGGTTAAGCATCTATTGCTGAGCTCTGATAAAGAAAAAGTACTGATCGTGCCAGAAAATATAAATGATTACTTGGGAGTTAGGCGCTTTAACTATGGCTTAGCAGAGGAGCAAGACCAAATTGGGCAGGTTACAGGGCTAGCTTGGACTGAAGTGGGTGGAGAATTATTGACCATCGAAACGGCAGTGATACCTGGTAAAGGCAAGCACTCAGCAACGGGTAAGTTGGGTGATGTCATGAAAGAATCGATTGAAGCGGCGATGACTGTGGTGAGAAGTCGGTCTGAAATATTGGGGATTGATAATGAGTTATTTCAGAAGAATGACATACATATACATGTTCCAGAAGGCGCGACACCAAAAGATGGGCCTAGTGCAGGTATAGGTATGTGTACGGCGATTATATCGGCATTAACAAAAATACCTGTTCGTGCCAATGTTGCAATGACAGGTGAAATTACTTTGCGTGGCGAGGTGCTTCCCATAGGAGGCTTGAAAGAGAAACTGTTAGCGGCTCATCGTGGTGGGATAACTGTTGTGATAATTCCAGCTGAAAATGAAAAGGATTTGATTGATATCCCTGATAACATCAAACGAAAGTTAGATATCAGGCCTGTGCATTGGATAGATGAAGTGCTAGGACTGGCTTTACAGCGCATGCCGATTGCTGTCGATAAACAACCAGAGGTTGAGCAAAGTAAGATGGAGTCTGATGCTATTAAGATAGTTCAGCAGGGTAATATGGCTCATTAAAAAGCCTAATAAATGATCAAAACCTTCTTGATGCCGCAAAAAACATGGGCTCAAGGGTTTTAAAACTTGACACTAGGTAACCGCAATTGATATAACTTACCGCTGTTCTTGTGGCACTAATCTTGTTGCTTAAGAATTAACGTAATGGATATTCTCAATACACTAAATTAACTTCCTCAGGGGGAATGATGAACAAATCAGAATTGATTGATGCTATAGCTGAATCTGCAGACTTAACAAAAGCAGATGCTGGACGTGCTTTAGATGGTTTCCTGGGTGCAGTAACCAGCGCTTTAAGCAAAGGAGATTCTGTTGCTTTAGTCGGCTTTGGTACATATTCTGTAAAGGAAAGAGCTGAGCGTAAAGGTCGTAATCCACAAACTGGAGATGAAATTACTATTAAAGCTGCAAAAATTCCATCTTTTAAGGCCGGAAAATCTTTAAAAGATGCTGTAAATTAATCTGTCTGTATTGAATTAATTTCCAGTTAGACAAGTATTGAAGAAAATTTTTATATTAATAGTTGTAATTTTGTAATAACCATGTATAATGATTTTTTTTAGTCGGGTGCTTAGCTCAGCTGGGAGAGCATCGCCCTTACAAGGCGAGGGTCGGGGGTTCGAACCCCTCAGCACCCACCAGACTTTGGAGTGGTAGTTCAGTTGGTTAGAATACCGGCCTGTCACGCCGGTGGTCGCGGGTTCGAGCCCCGTCCACTCCGCCAAATTAAAAAACCCTGAGCCAAACGGTTCGGGGTTTTTTTTTGCTCAACAATTGATGCTTTAGGAATGATCTATGCTGACAAAAATAAGAGAAAAATCGCAAGGAGCCCTTGCATGGGTTATCTTGACATTAATTTGTGTCCCTTTTGCTTTATGGGGAATTAATAATTATTTGGATACTGGAAAAGAAGCTCCTGTTGCGTCAGTTGGAGATAGGGATTTCTATCAGAGAGATGTAAATAAAGCCTATGAACAATATAGTCAAAATCTTCAGGGCTTAAGTATCGATGAGCAAACCTTAAAGACACAAGCATTGCAAAAGCTTATAAAAGATGAGGTTTTGTTGCAATACGTTCACGGTGAAGGTCTAGTTATAACAGATGAGGAGGCTCGTGAATTTATTAAATCGTTACCTTATTTTCAGGTAGAAGGTAAGTTTAGCGATAAACAATATAAAAATTTATTGAGTTCGCAGCGGATTTCTTCGGGTGAGTTTGTAAGCAGAATTAAAAATGCGCTAACTATGGAACAGTTCCAGCATAGTATTATAGATAGCAGTTTTGCTAGTCAGTATGATGTAGAAGCTTTCTTTAAAATCCAAAATGAGCAACGTGATGTTGATTTTGTGGCTGTGCCTTTACAGGCATCGATAGAAAAGCCTACAGATGAAGAAATTTCAACTTATTATCAGCAACATGAGGCTCTTTATCAAATTCCAGAGCAGGTCTCTGTTGAATATGTTGAGTTAATACTCGATGACATTGCTAAAAAAGTCGTGCTCAGTGATGATAAATTAAAAGCTTATTATGATGATCAGAAAGAGTTGTTTACTAATCCAGAGCGAAGAAAAATAAGCCATATCTTATTCACTGTTAATGATAAAGTCAGTGAAAAAGAAGCTTTAGAAAAAGCAACTAAAGCTAAGAATGAATTACAGACTAAGGATTTTTCTGTATTAGCATCTGAAGTCTCTGATGATAAATTGACGGCCCAAAAAGGCGGTGATTTAGGTTTATTCAATGTTGGGGTTATGGAAAAATCCTTTGAAGAGGCTGCTAGCGCTCTAAAACTGGGTGAAGTATCAAATCCAGTTAGATCAGCTTTTGGTTATCATTTAATTAAAGTGACTGAGCTGGTAGCGGGTGGACTTAAGCCCTTTGATAGCGTAAAAAATGATGTCATTCAAGCCTATCAAAAAAATCAAGCTGAGAATGCTTTTTTTGAAGCAGGTGAAAAGCTAACGGAAATGAGTTTTGAGCACCCCGATAGTTTGCAAACAGTCGCTACCAATCTAGGAACAACGGTTAAAAAATCTTCTTTATTTACTAAAGATAAAGGCGAGGGCGTTGCTACTGAAGATAAGATTCGCAACGTAGCGTTTTCTGAAGAAGTCTTACAAGGTAATAATAGTGCTCCAGTGGAATTAGGTGCTGGGCGATTAGTCGTGGTTCGACTTTTAGAGCATAAAGCAGCTACTAAGCGTGAGTTAAGTGAAGTTAAGCAAGATGTCGTTTCTGTGTTAATAAAACAAAAAGCTCAATCACTAACTGATGAGAAAGTTCAGAAAATAACTGAGAAGTTACGTTCTGGAATATCAATACAGGCCCTAGCTGCTGAAAACAATCTATCAATTAAGACAGAAAAAGCTTTAGTGCGTGGAAAAAACAAACTTCCTGATGCACTGAGTAGTGCTATTTTTAAGGCGCCTAAACCTTTGATTGATAAGCCAAGCATATTTAATGTTACCTTACCTACCGGTGAGCGTTTGGTAGTAAGTCTGTCAAAAGTAACCGAAGGCGTAATGAGCGAAGCTGATAAAAAACAACTAGAGTTGGCGAAGAAGAATATTGCCAATGCTTTTGGTCAAACTGAGTTTAATCAGGCATTAAATAGTTTACAACGTAAAGCAGACGTAACGGTGAACACTAAAACTCAGACTCAATAAGATTTAGTTTTAGTTAATAAAAAAGGGAGCTTAAGCTCCCTTTTTTTGTATGCGATTTGTTGGTTTAGTTAGCGGCAGCTAAACCTGCAATGTTATAACCGCAATCGACATAGGTAATTTCTCCGGTAATACCAGAAGCCAAATCAGAGCACATAAAAGCAGCCGCGTTACCTACTTCTTCTATTGTAATATTTCTTTTTAAGGGTGAGGTGTCTGCAGCTTTGTTGAGCATAGATTTGAAGTCATTAATGCCTGATGCCGCTAATGTTCTGATAGGGCCAGCCGAAATAGCATTAACTCGCGTACCTTCAGCACCTAAAGCGACCGCCATATAACGAACATTAGCTTCTAAGCTCGCTTTAGCAACACCCATAACATTGTAATTAGGGATAGCACGTTCTGCACCCAAATAAGATAAGGTTAATAATGAGCCATTGCGACCTTTCATCATTGCACGTCCAGCTTTAGCTAAAGCGGTGAAGCTGTATGAACTCACATCATGAGCAATGTTAAAGTTTTCACGAGTAGTGACGTCAACATAATCGCCATTAAGTGCATCACGAGGTGCAAAAGCGACAGAATGAACGATAACGTCTAAACCATCCCACTGTTCACCTAATTTTGAAAATACAGTATCGATATGTTCATCAATGCTTACATCGCATTCAATCACTATTTTAGAATTGCATTGTTCTGCCATTTCTTCAACGCGACTTTGAAGCTTTTCATTTTGAAAAGTAAAGGCTAGTTCTGCGCCTTCGCGGTGCATGGCTTGGGCTATGCCCCAAGCAATAGAGCGATTACTCGCTAAACCTACAATTAATACTTTTTTACCTTGCATGAAACCCATAAACCATACTCCTTATTATAATAATGGCTAGTTGATCGAATCCGCCAAGTATCTATGATCACCGTAATGAAGTCCAGAACTTTGTCTATGCTTTAACTGCTTAGATACGTTGTAAAGATAGGGTGTTTTGTAAAAAAAATTAGTTACAATTGTTGCTGCTTTTAATTTGGCGGGTTTTTTTGTGCTATCCTCGCAGCATTGAAAAATAAATTATTATTCATTCTTTTAGCTATCTAAATAAATCATGAAAAAACAAATTACTACCTGGGATTGGCTACTTTTTTCTTTGCTTATTACGCTGATATTCTCAATATTTCTGGTCATGTACCAGATTGATCGACAATGGTTGAAGCTCACGGCGATGGAAGCGTCAATGTCTGATTTAGCTAAGGATGTACGTGAATTACGAAGCGTCTTAGCATCAGGTTTAATAATGAATGATGCCTCTTTAAAAGATAAGGGATTCAAAGAGGTTGCCGTAGCTTTTAAGCGTGCCAATGATGCGACTCATCTAGCTGATTATGCGCAAGGTGATTGGAGTGTTGAAGCTTTTGGCACAAATTTAAAAACGATTACACCGTTGGTATCTACCGATGCTTATGCCAGTAATGTGCAAAGTTATGTGTTAGAGAGTTTGATTAACCGTAATCCTGATACCTTAAATTGGGAAGGTTTAATCGCAAATAAATGGAGCATCAGTGATGATGGCTTAGTCATACGTTTTCAATTGCGTGAGGATGTAAATTTTTCTGACGGCATTGCATTAACCGCTGATGATGTGGTGTTTACCTTTAATTTTATTATGACTGAGGCCATACAAGCGCCACGCGATCGCGCTTACTTGGAAAAAATAAAAACCGTACAGGCTAATGGTAAGTTTGAAGTGGTCTTTACCTTTAAAGAACCTTATTTTGAAGCTTTATCGCTGGCAGGTTCTATGCAGATTTTAGCCAAGCATTTTTATGAACCGTATTTAAAAGAGCCGCAAAAGTTTAATGAATCGAAGGGGATATTGTTAGGTAGTGGCCCTTATAAATTGCTGGATGCTAAAGGCTGGTCACCTGATAAGGGCGGTGTAGAGTTAGTGCGTAATGATCATTATTGGGGTGATGTGCAGCCTTCCTACAATCGTATCTTATGGAAAATAATTCAGAATGATAGTGCTCGCTTAACCACTTACCGCAATGGTGATATTGATAGCTATGCGGCGCGCCCAGTGGAATATCAAACGCTAAAGAATGATCAGCAAATCACCCAAAAGAGTAATAGCTTCGAATATATGCCGCCGGTAGTCGGTTACAGTTATATAGCTTGGAATGAATCTCGCTCTGCCAAGCCAACGCGCTTTGCCGATAAGCGAGTTAGATTAGCGATGACTTATCTGACGGATGTTAATCGCATTATTAGCGATATATTTTTGGGATATGCGGAGCCAGCACTGAGTCCTTTTAGCAACGCAGGTAAACAGCATGATCAAAGCTTGCAAGCTTACCGTTTCGATGTAGAAAAAGCCAAGGCGCTGCTCAAAGAGGCGGGTTATGAAGATCGTAATAAAGATGGTGTATTAGAAGACCCAGCAGGACAGCCATTTGAATTCAAATTGACTTATTTAGAGTCCAATGAAGATACCAAGCGTATGGTTTTATTGCTAAAAGATTTATATGCAAGGGCAGGGGTCAAGATGATTCCGTTTCCTCAAGAGTGGCCAGTTATGCTAGAAAATCTCGATAAAAAAGATTTTGATGCCATTACTTTAGGATGGACTAGCGGTATAGAAACCGATTTATATCAGATATTTCATTCTTCACAAGCGGCCAGCAATGGCGATAATTACGTCAGTTATAAAAGCCCAGCATTGGATCAATTGATAGATGAAGCACGGCGCACGGTTGATGAAAGTAAACGCTTACCCTTGTGGCAGCAAGCTGAACGTATCATTTATGAGGATCAGCCTTATACCTTTTTAATGCGTCGTAAGAGTTTGTTGTTTGTTGATCAGCGTATCCATAATCTGCAAATGACTAAGTTAGGCTTAAATCTTGGTTTATTACCCTTAGAAAACTATGTGCCTAAAGCTCAACAAAAATATACTCAATAAGCGGTCGTCATTATGCTGATTTATTTATTAAGGCGCTTATTGCTAATGATCCCCACGCTGTTGGGCATCACTGTTTTAGTTTTTACAGTCATGGCTATGTCGCCAGGCGGTATTAGTGCCCAAACTTTAGTGGGTGGCATGGATATGAAGCCCCAAGAAAAACAGGCCTTACTCAACTATTACAATAAGCGTTATGGCTTAGATAAGCCTGCACCGCTGCAATATTTACATTGGTTAAATAATGTCTTACCTATTGGTTTTGTGATGGATGAACAGGGTAATCAAGGTGAATTTTCTTTTACTAAAGGTATGGATTTAGGTACTAGCTTTCAATATGGACGACCTGTTGCCGATATTTTAGCCGAACGTATCCCCATTACCTTATTGCTGAATGTAGTCACTATCCCTGTCACTTATTTAATTGCTATTTTTGTCGGCATGAAGTCAGCAACGCATCGAGGGGGTTGTTTTGATGTCGGCATGGGCATGTCGATGCTGGCTTTATGGTCCATCCCCACCATGTTAGCAGGCGTATTGTTATTAGGCTTCTTCGCTAATATTCAGCATTTTCAGTGGTTTCCAACTTCGGGTATTAGTAGCAGAGAAGCTTTAGATATGCCTTTTTTACCGCATTGGGGGGCAACAGGTTTTGTGCGAGGATTCTTGCTAGATCGCTTATGGCATTTAGTGCTGCCGGTCTTGTGTTTGTCTTATGGCGGTTTTGCTGCTTTAGCCAAGTTGACGCGCACTTCAATATTAGAAAACTTACATTCTGATTATGCTCGTACTGCTAGAGCCAAAGGTTTAGCAGAGCAGGAGGTGTTATGGCGGCATGTGTTTCGTAATAGTTTGTTACCGTTGATTACTATCTCTGCGGGTTTATTGCCGAGTCTTTTAGCAGGTTCTTTGATTGTAGAGCATATTTTCAGTATTGATGGTATGGGGCAGTTGGCAGTGGAAGCTGTCAAAGGTCGAGATCGAGAACTGGTGCTGTCGATAACCTGGGTGAGTGGTTTTCTTACTTTAATAGGCTATTTATTAGCGGATTTTTGTTATACCTTAGCCGATCCTAGGGTTAGTTATGATTAAAGTCATGTTAAGGGGGGAATCCTATGCAGCCCGTGTTTGGCGTAAAACACGTAACGGAGTTGGTGTTGAAGTCGGCTTAGCGTGGATCGCTTTATTGGTGTTCACGGCAGTCTTTGCCCCTTTCTTAGCCAACTCCATGCCCTTACTCATGAGCAAAGACGGCATTATCTCTGCGCCAGTCTTACATTATTTATCGATAGAAGATGCCTGGGTATTGGCAAGCTTCTTTATCGCTTTGTTGCTATATAAATTAAAACTCAGTATTGGTCAGCGCATAAGCTTGTTTTTATGTGGTGCTATGATTGCAGCTATTTTAGTCAATTTATTGATTAATCCTCCCAAGCTAGTCATTTATGATGAGTTTCGAAGTCCAGCATATACGCAAGTGGATTGGCGTATCATGCCGCCTATTCCTTACGCGCCTACCGATTATTTGCGTGATTTAGCTAGTAAAGGTTTAGAAGCGCCTTTTGAAAGCACCGGACATTTACATCTAATGGGTACCGAAGAAAATGGTGCTGATGTATTAAGTCGCATGATACATGCCAGTCGTATTGCCTTAAGCATCGGTTTGATTGCCTCAGGAATCGCTCTGTTTATCGGTGTTATTGTTGGGGGGTTAATGGGTTACTTTTCGGGTCTTACTGATATGCTGGGGATGCGTTTAGTCGAGATCTTTGAAGATATTCCTACGCTGTTTTTATTACTGACTTTTGTGGCCTTCTTCGGGCGAAGTTTGTATATGATGATGGTGATTATTGGCATCACCAGTTGGTCAGGTTATGCGCGTTATGTGCGCACAGAATTTCTTAAACTTCGTAAGCAAGATTATGTGCAAGCCGCTGTTGCTAGTGGTTTACCCTTAAGTTCTATTTTGTTTAGGCACATGTTGCCCAATGGCATTGCGCCTTTATTAGTGGCACTTAGTTTTGGTATCGCTGGAGCGATTTTGTCAGAAGCGACTTTAAGTTTTCTGGGTCTAGGCGTCGTTGATGCGCCCTCTTGGGGACAAATGCTAGATCAAGCAGTGAAGTCTTCTAGTTTTAATTGGTGGATGGCGGTGTTTCCAGGTGGCGCGATCTTCATGACTGTATTCGCCTATAACTTGATAGGTGAAGCTTTTCGCGATGCGATCGATCCTAAGTTGTCAGATGATGAAGGAACAGAGTAATGACTCAGCCCTTACTGGAAGTTCGCAATCTACGTACGTATTTACAAGCCGGTGCTAGGCAAGTTAAAGCCGTAGACGATATTAGTTTTAATATCCCTAAAGGTGAAACTTTTTGTTTAGTCGGTGAGTCGGGCAGTGGTAAGTCAGTTAGTGCTTTATCGGTGATTCGTTTATTGCCAGAGGGTGTGGCAACGCATCCTTCAGGTGAGATCATATTTAATGATCAGGATTTACTAAAGCTCGATGACTCAGGGATTCGTGCCGTGCGTGGCTCACAAATAGCCATGATCTTTCAAGAGCCGATGACCTCGCTTAATCCGGTATTAAGCATAGGTGAACAAATCACCGAAGCCTTGTATGCGCATAATCCCGATATCAGTGATTCAGAAGCAGAGCAGCGCACCATTAAAGCCTTGGAGCAAGTTCAGATAGCCCATGCCTCTAATCGATTCCATGATTATCCTCATCAGTTGTCCGGTGGCCAGCGCCAGCGAGTGATGATCGCGATGGCCTTAGCGTGTGAGCCGCAATTATTAATTGCTGATGAGCCGACCACCGCCCTCGATGTTACGGTACAAGCCGAAATTTTACGCTTGATGCGTCAGATTCAAGAGCATACTGGCATGAGTATGTTGTTTATTACTCATGACTTTGGTGTAGTCGCACAGATGGCGCAGTGGGTGGGGGTGATGCAGCAAGGTCAATTGGTGGAATCAGGAAGTTGTGCATCTGTGTTACATCAGCCTCAACATGCTTATACTCAACAGCTACTCGCCGCCTTACCGGAGAATTTAACAAAGCCTAAGTTGTTAGCAGTGCCTGAGCAAGAGAGTCCTACAGCACCCTTACTCAGTATTCGTGATCTAAAGGTCTGGTTTCCTATTAATAAAGGCTTGTTACGGCGCACAGTTGATTATGTGCGCGCTGTCGATGATGTGTCTTTAGATATTTTCTCTGGTCAAATCGTTGCTTTAGTGGGTGAGTCGGGTTGTGGTAAATCCACGCTAGGTCGGGCGGTGTTACAATTAGAGCCACCAACATCGGGCAGTATCAAGTTTCGTGATCAAGAGTTGATAGGCTTATCTGCAAGGACATTGCGACCTTTAAGACAAAAAATGCAAATTGCCTTTCAAGATCCACAGTCCTCATTGAATCCTCGTTTGCTGATCGAGACCACTTTAACTGAACCTATGAAAGTTCATGGTATTGGAGATAGCCATGAGCAGCGTATTGAACTGGCGAGTGAGTTATTGGAAAGTGTGCAGCTCAATAGAGACTTCTTATGGCGTTATCCTCATGAATTCTCAGGAGGGCAGCGTCAGCGTATCGGCTTGGCAAGGGCACTCGCGCTTAATCCAGAGTTTATAGTCTGTGATGAAATTACTAGTGCTTTAGATGTGTCTGTACAGGCAGAGATTTTACAATTATTGTTAAGCCTACGTGAGCAACGTCAGCTCACCTTGTTATTTATCACCCATAATATTGGCGTAGTCGAATATTTAAGTGATCAAACGGTAGTGATGTATCAAGGTAAGATTGTTGAACAAGGCGATACAGCTCAAGTTTGTCAGAATCCTCAGCACCCATATACTCAGAAATTATTGGCGGCAGTGCCTAGGTTAAAAACCATACGTTAAGAATCCAATGACTTGCGTCATTATTCAAAGTTTAGCTTTTATGTAGGTCGAGTTAGCGATAGCGTAACCCGACCGTAAGCGGCTAGCGCTACCGCCTATCCTTAATTTTCATCCTTTGATTTAGCATCTAGCGATGCAGCAGTAAACGGCAGTAATTCATCAATACGACTATTCGGCCAAGTCGGCAGTTTTTCTAAAGTATCTTTTAACCAAGCCTCAGGGTTTAATCCATTCAGTTTCGCGGTGCCCAGCAAGCTCTGAATAGCAGCAGCTCTTTGACCAGCGCGTTCTGA
>QVQD01000209.1 GCA_003584875.1 Methylococcales bacterium | reverse complement strand
GCTGTCGCTCGAAAAGTCTTATTCCGGCCTACGGCTATATCATTTATATTGTGGTGCTGGTCGTAGGGGCGTATTGCATACGCCCTTTAAAATTAAGTTCGTTCGAAAAGGGCGAATCTGTTGCCCCTACGGTGTTTTGCGTCAATGCCTACAGCTAACCTTTGTAGGCTGTATCCGAACGTTTCGGTCGTGGGTTACAAATCCCGACGGGTATTGGTGATTTTGTAGGCCGGAATAAGACTACCCAAGCGTAGCGCGTGGTAGCGTTTCCGGCACAGGAGCAGTGCCCATGCCGGAAACGCTTTACTCGCTGTCACTCGAAAAGTCTTATTCCGGCCTACGGCTATATCATTTATATTGTGGTGCTGGTCGTAGGGGCGTATTGCATACGCCCTTTAAAATTAAGTTTGTTCGAAAAGGGCGAATCTGTCGCCCCTACGGTGTTTTGCGTCAATGCCTACAGCTGGGCGCTTGCAAAGTGAGCTAGGGATGATGCTACCTAGCAGGATGGGGGTTGTAATCCCATCCTACCCTAAAGATCCCTTTCAGAAAACTCAATAAGACATTATTTGTCGCAAAGCTGAGAGATAATAAACAGGTCTTAAATACAACTCGATTTAGCCACACACACTTACAAAAAAAGGTATACATGAACTACGACATCATCGGTGATATACACGGACAATATGACAAGCTAATAGGGCTGTTAAACCATCTAGGTTATACAGAAACTAACGGTATCTGGTCACATAACACGCATAAAGCTATTTTCGTCGGCGATTTGATTGATAATAGCCATGTTGAAACGGGCATTTCCCACATTAGCACCGTCAGGCTGGTTAAAGCTATGGTTGAAGCAGGATCGGCTTTATGTATTCTGGGTAATCATGAATTTAATGCCATTGCTTGGTTAACCCCTAATCCTGAAAAGAAAACTACTTTTTTAAGAGAGCATAACGATAACAACAGCCGTCAACATGGTAACTTTCTTGCTGAGGTGGGTGAAAATTCAGCACAACATCACGAAATTATCGAATGGTTTAAAACACTGCCGCTTTGGTTAGAATTACCAGAGGGTATTCGCGTAATACATGCCGCGTGGATAGAAGAATATCAAACGGTTCTTAAACCTTATTTGACTGTGAACAATTGCCTGACTGATGAATTAGTTATAAAAGCCAGTCGTAAGGACAGTGCAGAATATGTTGCCCTTGAGGCTTTATGTAAGGGGTTGGAAATCGAATTACCTGAAGGCTATGGTTTTAATGATAAGCATGGCGCTATACGCACTGGCATAAGAATTCGTTGGTGGAAGAATTTAACGAAAACTACTTATAAAGAAGTGGCCTTAGTGCCTGAAGATGCAAGAGATAGTATTCCTGATCTGCCGATTGAACAGCGTAATCTAAAAGCAAAAGGATACACGGGCATGCCGGTATTCTTTGGACATTATTGGTTCAGCGGACAGCCCAAACCAGAGGCGGCTAATATTGCTTGCGTCGATTATAGTGCTGGCAAAAGCGGTGATTCACCACTGGTTGCTTATCGCTGGGAAGGTGAATCTGTGTTAATAGAAGCAGGCTTTAGGTTTGCTGTTTAATAAGGTTTTAAGGATCAACTTATGTTATTACATATCCCCCATAGCTCCATAGAAATACCAATTGGGATTACTTTTTTAAAAGATATTGAAGAAGATATTGCCAGAATGACTGATTGGTACACCGATGAGTTATTTTTTCATCCTAGTTCTGAAATTGTTAAGTTTAATTATTCGCGATTAGTGTGTGATGTTGAACGCTTTGTTGATAATGAGCCCATGGAAAAATTTGGACATGGGATTGCTTATGTTAATGATAGTTATGGGCAACCTTTAAGAACTGTGTCAGATGATGAACGGCTAAGTATCATTAATCACTATTACAAGCCGCACCATACCCGTTTAAATCAAAGCTCTAATCAATTATTATCGTATTTTGAAACAGTCGTTATTGTTGATTGCCATAGTTTTTCAGATACGCCATTACCCCATGAAATTGATACAGGGATTGCTAGGCCTGATTTTTGTTTGGGTATTGATGAATTTCATACGCCATCAATTTTAGTGGAGCTTTTTACGAGTTATCTTAGTGAGTTAGGTTATACCGTTGCTATCAATAATCCGTTTTCTGGCACGCTTGTTCCTCTGCATCATTATCACAAAACGACTGAGTTAAAATCGATTATGATTGAAGTCAATAGAAAGCTATATTTAGATGGCACTCATAAGAATGAACATTTTACATCGATAAAATCAGTTATAACGGGCTTACTTAATATTGTAGATCGTTATGAGTTGGAAACACTTTAGTGTTAAATCAGAAAATAACGATCCCTATAGACACCCAAATCATTTGCTGCAAACGAGGCTTACATGTCTGATCCACTATTGCGTCAATGGGAAATGGCAGACCAGAAATTTTATTCCTTAACAACTACTTCTTATAAGTTAAGTTATACTTCTGTTTAAATTGATGTTTTTCGAGGTTATTATCATGCGTCCTTCTACTGCTTTGAATACTTACCGCGAGCAAATTAGAGCGATTATTTTAGCGCATAACACGACTAATGCACGCGTGTTCGGCTCGGTGATTCGCAATGAAGATACTGAAACCAGTGACCTTGATTTATTAGTAGAACCTACGTCTGCTACGTCATTAATGGATATTGGTGCGATACGTTTTGAACTAAAAGCCTTGCTGGGTATTAATGTTGATGTTGTCACTCCGAATGCTTTGCCAGATTCATTTCGAGATCAAATCGTTAATGAGTCGATTCCTGTATGAGTAAAGACAAACAAAGGCTGATTGTTACCTTCAGCATATTTTAGAAGCGATTTCTCGTATACAACGATATATTGATGACATTGATGAAGTGGCTTTTTTGGATAGTGAACTCATTCAAGATGCGGTCATAAGAAATATAGAAATAATCGGGGAAGCCAGTCGCAATATAAATAAACATTACCCTGAATATGCCGAGCAGCAGACTCACGTACCATTTTCCATCGCTTATGAAATGCGCAATGCTCTGGCCCATGGTTATTTTAAGGTGGATCTGGAAATTGTTTGGAAAACTATTGAGCGTGATTTACCCGAACTTGAAATGATGGTTGAGTCTTTATTATCAGAGTTTGATTAGCCTAGCCTAAAATAACCTATATTGGTTAATTCGTAATGCTAAAGTCACACTTCCACTGCAAGGAAAAACAAGGTAGGTAAAGCCGCTTTGACTTCAAACAAACTTTTAATTTCGTAATACCTACAAACTCTACATAATTAAAGATAGTTCTAGTGCCCAGATTACTTAAACAACATCAAATTAGTTGTTTAGTGTGATCTGATTGTCTGTTAATCTTGCGACAAATTATGACTTTATGAATTACTGAAGCGAGGCTTTCATGTCTGATCCACTATTACGCCAATGGGAAATGCTTAAGCTCATTCCTCGTGAGCGCAAAACTACAGTTACGGAATTAAAAGGTAAGCTTGAAGGCTTGGGTTATTCGGTGACGCGTAGAACCTTAGAGCGTGATTTGGACAGGCTATCTATTCCCTTTGCTATTGAGGCAGATACACGAAGCAAGCCCTATGGTTGGCGTTATGCCTTGAATATGCATCCAGCCAACATTCCTGGGCTAACATCTAGTGAAGCTTTAACGCTGGTGTTGCTAGAAACCTATCTAAAAACCTTGTTGCCCGTTGCCATTGCCGATAACTTAGCTGGTCATTTTGCCGCAGCACGACATGCGTTTTCAGTGGAACATAGTGATTCAAAGCTACAAAGTTGGTTAAAAAAGGTCAAGGTATTATCACCTGGGCAGCATTTATTGGCGCCAACTATAGATTCCACGATTCAACGCACTGTCTATAATGCCTTAATGCAGGGCTTTCAAGTTGAAATGGATTACCTTGCTGCCAGCACTAAAACTGCTAAACATTATGACAGTGTGCATATACAAGGCTTAGTTCAATACGGCAAAGTGATCTATTTGGTGGTGACCATTAATGAACACCAAGATTTACGCTTGTTAGTGCTGCATCGTATACAAAAAGTCAGTCTTAAAGATGAGCCATTATGCCCATTAGAGCATTTTGATTTACAAGTTTATATCGATCAAGGAGGTTTTGGCTTCGGGGGAATTGCACATCCTATTCAGCTTAGAGCGATTTTTAAAAATGGCGCGGGGCATCATTTAATTGAAACACCCTTAGCCAAAGACCAGCATATTATTAATATTGATTCGCAAACGCTTGAGGTTAAGGCGGAAGTATTAGATACACCTCAGCTCATTAGATGGTTAAGTAGTTTTGGCCCAGATATAGAAGTGCTTGCACCTGAAAGTTTACGAGAGATGATGGCAGAGCGTCATCGTATAGCGGCTCAACAATATGTAAAATAGGCTAGGAAATGTATTTATCTTAGCGAACTTATAATAAAGCTGTTCAATCAAACCAATTTTGTAAGTTTAGGTTTTGAAAGTTCTGAAAATCTTGAGTATTTCTAGTGACTAAAGTTAACTTATTACTAACGGCAATCGCCGCTATTTCGCCATCAGCATAAGCACAGGTTTTTCCTTGAAATTGTAATCTTGCGCGCTCTTTTGCATACCAATCGGCTGCGAGCTGATCATAAGGTAATATAATCAAACCATTCATCAACAACATTTCTAAATAAGTTTGAAGTTGTTCTTTTCTTTTCGATGCTTGGAGTAATTCACAACCATATACCAATTCATGCCAAACTATTGCTGCCGTTGCATAGCAACCATCATGATTTAAAAATTGTTGTAACACACGAGCATTGGGCTTTAAGCGTGCAGGCTCTGACAAAATATTACTGTCCAGTAAATAGCTTATTCGTCCCATGAAAAGACTCGTTCTTGGCTGCTATTTCGAATATTTTTAAGCTCTGCTTCAGTTAAAGCGACATCATCCTTCAATTCATTACGCCACTGCTGGATGGCTTGATACAAGCTATTATTTTTATGTATTAATTTTTGATAATTAGCTTCGGATAACATCACAGCAACCGGCTTACCATGACGAGTAAGATGAATAGTCTCATCTGCCTCAAGTTGATAAATCAATTGAGATAAATTATTTTTTGCCTCAGCTATAGTACTGATTTTCATTACGCACCTCTATAAATATAGCTATATTTATAGCCATACTAATGCTTCCAGATGTCCATATCAAGTTTGTTCGATAGAAATAATTTTAATAGCCCTTAATAATTAAATGCGACATCATTCGTCGCTAGATAGCCTTATGCTAAGCACCGTTAATAGATTAATGCCTTGATGTTAGCTTGCAAGATTTAGCAAGCTGCCTAAATCAGCTGGTTATCAATAGGCATTAAACCACGATGATGTTTAATTTTAAGGGGTTGCTCATGAGTCACAGAGGTTCGTCTAGTCAATTTTATGCCTATCTATCCAGATTGCGTTGGATTAAACGTTGGGGCTTGATGCGTAATGCAGAGCCTGAAAACGTCATGGAACACAGTTGGGAAGTTGCCGTTATCGCTCACGCCTTAGCACTGATACGTAATCAGTTCTTTATGGGGCGAGTCGATGCTAATGCTATTGCCACAGCGGCTTTATTTCATGATGCCAGTGAAGTGTTAACCGGTGATCTGCCTACGCCGATCAAATATTTCTCAAGTTCATTAACGACGGCCTATCGGCAAATAGAAGCCATAGCGCGTGATGAGTTAATTGGTTTATTGCCCAATCCTTTACAAGCTGGTTATCAAGCACTTTTAAATGATGAGCAACAGCCTGAGAGTCATCAGGAGATTATAAAAGCCGCAGATAACTTATCAGCGTATTTAAAATGTTTGTCAGAATTACGAGCTGGTAATCTTGAATTTAGCATCACTGCGCGTGAATTAGAGCAAAAACTGAATGATTCAGCCTTTCCTGAGGTGAGTTATTTTATGCAAAACTTTGTACCGGCTTGTGCATTGCCTTTAGATGGTATTTTAAAGAGTCTTTCTAAAGAAATGGATAGTGTCAGACACACATGATACTAATTCCGAGCAAGATATCTTATACGATGAAGTCGTCCCGAATACGACGCTGGTCGGGGTTTGCAACCCCGACTGAAACGTTGTAGCACCGTCATTTAGACATTTACTTAATCTCTTGGAATTATTATGAAAAAACAAATCAACAAAACTACAGTATCAGTCGATGGAGGCTTATATGTTGCGGGATGAATGGGTTTTTAATTATAAAATTGAAACAATAGCAGAAGCCACCACCAATAAATTACAGTTTCATCAAGAACGTTTTAAATGGTGGAAAGATAAAAAAGAACAAGTGATGGCTAAAATCAGAGAGGATGGGCTTGAAATCGATGAAACAATTGTTATGGAATATATTTCACCTAAAAGCAGAGACTGGGAGCGTGGCGCTCAAGTAACAGTAAGGGACGATTTAAAAAAGGATCTCGATGAGTGTTTAAAGAAGTTAGCTTATCACACAGCCTTCATTGATGATTTTAACGGCTGGCATCAATTATTGGCAGCTAATCCAGATACTATTCTGGGATTAGATCATTCAGACTGGTTGTTCTTTTTTGGACATGATAATCAATCCAAAAATAACTATGTCTAAGATGAATGAAAGGCTGCATGAATACTAGAAATGCACTTCAGAGTTGAATTCGCATTTTGATACAAACATAAATACTTATCTGGAGCCAATAATTTTTGTTACTCATTGCAGGCATTGTTTACTCTTTTATATAGGGCATTAAAAGCGGGGTCACTTTCTATGGGTCGCCACTCAAGTTTATCGGGTAACATGGAGTTAAAGTAAATCTCTGTACCTTTTTTAGCTTGGGTGTCCGCGTAATACTCTGTGTCGGGTGCTACCATTAATTGCTTATTACAATCTATCATGACGGTTTCGTATTTAGATTGATAAGTTATTTCTTTTTTATCTCTTGTAATTAAAGTATTAGGGTACCTATAAAGAGAAAATATTCTGTTATAAAGTATGCCGTCGTGTGGTTTATTGTCAGATTTATCAAAAAAATAATGCACGCTGGTTTCAGTTTGTATAAGTTTTATCCATTCAGATTTTGCTGAACAGACGGAAGATGTGATTGCAAGTATTGTTACTGCTAATCTAATTGTTGTTTTTTGAAGTGTATTTTTGGACATGATAAGCCTTACATTTGATTAATGGAGATATTTCTATTTTTATAGATGTGTATAAGTCTATTATCCAGATGAAGCCGACAAATTAAGTCGTTAATAAATTTAATAAGCTGAAAATAATTACGCACTGCGCTACATTTTAAAGACTGCCAATTTAAGGTGGGACGCTGTAAATAATATATCTTTCTTACGCTCCGCGTCTGCCATTAAGTTAAGTAAATAGGTGGTCGGAGTAAAAGAGCTTCAGCTGTTTTAAAAGGTAATAGCTGATGAGACTGTTAAAGTATTATGATTATAGTTTCCCCCCTTTATAAACATAGGTATCTACACAAATAATTGTTAGCATTCCCAAGCCGAACGATAACATTGTGGTGAAGATCGTAGGGGCGTATTGCATACGCCCTTATAAAATAAGTTCTATAACATTGGACTTTCGATGTTGGGCGTAAGCAATACGCCCCTACGGTGATTTTTATCGTTTCCACGCCGATAAGAAACTTGTGTAGATACCTATGTTTATAAAAGAGGGATTTATTGATTATTTTTAATAGGCCCAATCTCACCTAACCCCATCTTTGCTAAAGATGGGGAAATTAAAAGAATACTTTCGCAGTCTCTGAAGCTATTGCACTCCCGTTTTTTTATTGTTTCTGCTTAAATGTGGGCAGTGAAGCAGAGCGTGGGAACGATAAAGACAGGGCGCGGTGCAAGGCTTAACCTCATACTGTAGCGTCTTAAGTAGCTAGCCGAAATGATCAAAGGATGTCTTTATGCTTTGGAGTAAAAAGTTTATCAACTAACCAAGATGTTATTGATCTCATTCGACATAGAATGTCGTATTACTGATGTAAATTATCATCTTAATTAAATATATTTAAATCGAACCTGAATTTTTATGCGCTAACAGCACATAAAAGCTCTATTCATCAATTCGCATTTGCCTGAAGAGTCGCTATGAAAGAAACGGTATCGGATGTTTTTTTTGACAAGTCATACGCTAAACCTCTTTTAACTTTATGGATGTTGCGCTTTCTCTTTGAGTTGGGGACTGTTCGTAAATTGATAGATGATAAAGGCGTTCATAATAATGAAGTTATGGAGTTTCTAAATCTTGACTATAAAAACTTCGATACCAATGAACTTTCTACCCAGCTTAAAGCGTTACATGACGACTTTGAGACTAGAGCAGATAGTATTCTGGTTCCAGAGCCGTTAGCCACTAACATCCTTCATTTAAAAGAGAGTTTGAATCTCAATGAAACTGAATGCACCATCATCGCTTTTGCTGTGTTGATGCAATCATGTCCCTTACTTAATGATGTGGCTGATTGGTATGGTACAAACTTACCGACCAGTAAATATATGTATTCTCTTTCAATTGTACTTGATAAGCCAGAAAATGCGATACGTCAGGCATTATCCCAACAGGGCATACTTACAAAAAGTAATCTGGTTACCGTAGATGACATTCTCGATTTTTCGTTTAGTAATCGCTTAGATTTGCTTAATCGTAGTTTTAGCGATCGTATGCTAAATACTCCGACCACATCAGATGAATGGTTCAAAGACTTAGTTATAACGAGTCCTTTACCTGAGCTTACGCTTAATCATTACCCACATTTATCAAGTACACTGCCTTATTTAATTAGCTATTTAAAGAGCGTGCTTAAAGAAAACAGTAAAGGCGTTAATGTGCTGATTCATGGTGTTCCTGGTACTGGTAAAACGCAATTATCACGCGTTATTGCCAAGGAAATCGGCTATGAAATGCTTGAAGTTGCTATGTCAGATGCCTATGGAAATCCATGCTCGGGCTCGGATCGTCTGCGACAATTTAGTGTCGCACAAAGTATTTTTAAGGGGGCGCCCTCCTTAATGTTGTTTGACGATATAGATGATATTTTCAGTGTAGCTGATTTCTCAGAACATCACAGTACTGCAGCTAATCGAAAAGCTTGGTTGAATAATATGCTGGAAATTAATCCAATGCCGACTTTTTGGATCTGCAACTATCCTTCAGAACTTGATGCATCCTTTATTCGTCGATTTGATTGGATTTTAGAAGTTCCTGTGCCACCTAAAACTCTGCGAGAAACTATCATTCGTAAAAGCTGTGGTCATGTTATTAACGAATCCACTATCAAACAATTGGCGCAAAGCACCGAATTAGCGCCCGCTATTATTGCTCGAGTTTCCAAAGTCGTTTCTTCTATTAATCATGTCCACGATACGGAGGAGCTTTCTAAGGTAACGTATGGCTTAATTGATTCAGTGTTAGCTGTTCAAGGACATCAAAGACTTCATAAAAACACTAGTACTTTACCGGACTACTATAACCCTGAATTTATTAATTGTGATGCTGATCTTGCTCATATTGCTACGATGCTTCAGCAACATGACAGTGCAAGGCTATGTTTATTTGGTCCTCCAGGTACAGGTAAAAGTGCCTATGCTTATTGGTTAGCCGATCAACTAGGAAAACCACTCCATATTAAACAAGGCTCTGACTTGTTAGGAAAATATGTGGGTGAGACTGAGCAAAATATTGCCGATGTATTCAATGAGGCTATTCAGGATAAAGCCATATTACTCATAGATGAAGTAGATAGCTTTCTGCAAAACCGTAATCAGACTCAACGCTCATGGGAAGTATCTGCTGTTAATGAAATGCTGACTCAAATGGAAGCTCATCAGGGTATTTTTATAGCTAGTACTAATCGCATGGAAGGCTTGGATGGCGCTGCATTAAGACGCTTTGATCTTAAAGTACGCTTTAATGCTTTAAAAACAGAACAACTGTGGAAATTACTCATTAGTTTTTGTAATAGTATTAACCTGCCTACACCTGAACAAAAATTTTATACTCAAATTTCCAACATGACAGAAGTAACACCGGGAGACTTTGCTGTGCTTGGCAGGCAACATAAGTTTCGTCCACTTACAGATATTGAGGCAGTGATTGAGGCTTTAGCTAAGGAGTGTGCCTATAAACAACCTTATGCTAAAAATTCTATGGGTTTTGTTAAGTGATGTTGTTTATGAAAATAAACTTAATCAAAAAGAGTATAAAACGTCATCATCTGACGTTAAGCTTGTTTACAATTATTTTTCTATATTCTTAACGCAGTGATCACTATGAAATTTATACATACTTCTGATTGGCATATTGGGCGACAATTTCACAACGTATCTTTACTTGATGATCAGCGCCATGTGCTTGATCAAATTGTTGAGCATATTAAAAGCGAAAGGGTTGATGCTGTAGTTATTGCCGGCGACATTTATGATCGCTCAATTCCTCCTGCGACAGCTGTAAGTCTTTTAGATGAGGTGTTAAATACCATCTGTACAGAGTTAGGTGTACCTGTGCTTTTAATTCCAGGTAATCATGATGGTGCGGAACGATTACGCTTTGGTTCTAAGCAACTTAAACTAGCGGGTTTACATATTATCGGTGACTTAAATCAAATCACTCAGCCGATTGTGTTCAATAAAAACGGTTGTGAGGTTTCATTTTACGGCATTCCTTATAACGATCCTGAATCAGTACGCAATCATTTCTCTGCAGAAGTTTCTAGCCATGATGAAGCACATCAATTTTTAGTTGAACAAATTAATGCTGTTAAAACTGACAGCACTCTCAATGTGCTCATTAGTCATTGTTTTCTTGATGGCGCAGAAGAATCTGAATCAGAAAGACCGTTATCGATTGGTGGTGTCGACCGAGTCAGTGTTGAACCTTTTAAAGCTTTTGATTATGTCGCTCTAGGGCACTTACATAATCCACAACATAAAGGTGAAAAGCATATTCGTTATTCTGGCTCCATATTAAAGTATAGTTTTTCTGAGCAACGCCAACAAAAAGGCATCACGCTAGTCGAGATGAATCGAGCGGGGCTTCAAATAATCAGCCATTTGCCTTTAACACCCTTACGCGACATGCGTATATTAGAAGGTGATTTAGAAACCTTGCTTAAACAAGGTGCGACTGACCCTAATAATAAAGATTATTTATTAATTCGCTTAACGGACCAAAACGCTCTGCTTGATCCGATGACTAAATTAAGACAGGTCTATGAAAATGTTTTGCATATTGAGAAAACCTGGTTACAAGACTCAGGAGCTCTGCAAGTTAATCGCGAAATACTTAAACGAGGAGAGCTGGAGATGTTCCAGGATTTCTTTAAACAAGTATCAGGCAATGACTTAACAGTTGAGCAACAAGTCGCTATTAAACAGATTATCACTGCCACGGTTAATTTCCAGGAAGGCGGTTTAGCATGAAACCTTTAAATCTAGTGTTACAAGCCTTTGGCCCTTTTGCAAAAACCGAGCGCATTGATTTTAGTACTTTAGGTTCTAATCCATTGTTTTTAATAAATGGGCCAACAGGTGCGGGTAAAAGCTCTATATTAGATGCGATTTGTTATGCTTTATACGGCCAAACCACTGGCGCAGAACGTGATGGTGCACAAATGCGCTGCGATCATGCTGCTGCAAATTTACTAACCGAAGTGATATTAGATTTTAGTTTAGGGAGTAGAACGTATCGTATTAAACGTATTCCAGCTCAAGAGCGCCCAAGAGCAAGAGGTGAGGGGACAACAATACAAGCACCAGAAGCCCAATTGTGGGAGCTAGATGGTTCTCCTGAAGCTAAGCTTTTAGTTCCCTCAAGTGTAAGAGAAGCAACCACTATGATTTCTGAATTGTTAGGACTCAGTGTTGAGCAATTTAGACAAGTGATTGTGTTACCCCAAGGAAAATTTCGGGACTTGTTAATGGCGAATTCTAGAGATCGTGAAGAAATCTTTAGTCAGTTGTTTCAAACTCATATTTACAGGAGTATTGAAAAACGATTACAAGAGCAGTCTGCTGTCATTAGAAATGCCGTTTCAGATAATAACCAACAAATTGTCGGTATTCTACAAACAGCTACTGTCGGCTCCGAAGTTGAACTAGATGAGGAGGTTTTAGAGCTAACGCCAAAACTATCGGCCGCAACAGCTCTTAAAACTCAAGCTCAAGAGGCTCAAACCCAAGCAACATTAGCGAAACAACACGCAGAAGCGTTAACCCAGCGCTTTACTGATTTATCTAAAAAAGAAATTGAACTTCAGGCTAAACAAGCATTAGCACCAAGTATTTCAAGTCAACAACAACGCTTAGATAAAGCGGTTCAGGCTGAGAGGATACATCCTCTTTATAATCGTTATGTAGAGAAATCAGCTGCGCTAAACCAGTTAAGCGTTCAAATAACGGGAGCGGTTAAAGCGATTGAGACAGCCACTCAAGACAAAGCTTTGGCGGAAGCTGGGCTTAACACAGCCAAAGCAGATGCTTCAAAAATTACTGACCTAACTACCCAACAGTTTAAGTTGAATCAGTTTAATACTCAGGTCATGCAATTGCAGAAAGCACGTTTAACGTTTAATGCTCAGCAAATAGAAGCTCAAGCAAGTCAGGCGAAATTGGAGGCAGCTTTAAGTCAACAAGGCTTGTTAAACACAGAATTATTAGAGAAAGAAGCTCTATTGACGACGCTTAATGAAGACTTAAAAGCCTTAGTACCTCAACAAATTGCGTTAGCTGACCAACGTGTAAAGCTTGAGAATCGAACACGTTTAGAGAACCTACGCACTGAACAGCTCGGTTTACAAAAGCAGATGACTGATGTTTTGGCTCGTTTTAATAAACAGCAGACTCAATTCAATGAGAGTCAATTACACAAAACTCAAACCGAATTTGCTTGGCATGCTGGACAGGCGGCTTCATTAGCGGCTCAACTTAATAGGGGTGAACCCTGTTTGGTGTGTGGAAGTAAAGAGCACCCTAATCTGGCTCAACCGTCCGAAAATACCGAATTGGTGACCAAAGAGCATTTGGATAAAGCTCGTGTGGCAGAAGATAAAGCTCGCGCAGCTTTAGAAATCGCTGACGCTACTTTAAATACCGCCAAGCTTAATTTGGACGCAAAGAAACGACAAATCAATGAACTGGAATTGACTTTACAAGCACTAGCCTCGCAAAGTTTAACGCTGGTGGCGAAAAGCTATCAAGCGATTGAAGCAGAAGTAAAGCGCTTATCGCAGGTGCAAAAAGATCAGGAATCGGTATCGCATAAGATAGCTGATATTAAAAGGACGTTCTTGACGATTGCAGGTCAAGTCACTGAATTACAGGCTATGGTTGATACAGATAAAACCGCGTTAATTCAAGCGACAGCCTCAGTAAGGCAATTAGAAGACTTAGTGCCTGAAGCTTATCGTGATGAGAATACCTTAACCAAGGAATTATCAGATATTGAAGCGAGTATTAAGCAGTTTAACCTAGCACTTAACTACGCTCAGGAACAATTTGACGCCAAGAGTTTAGGTTTACAAGAAAAAACAGCTACTCATGCTCAATTACAAGTTCAAGAGCAGGCGTTACAACTAGAAAACACCCAAGCCACGCAAGATTGGAATGAAGCGTTGAATCAGGGTTGTTTTAAAGAAGTGACAACCTTTAAATCAGCCTTATTAACCGCTGTTGAGCAAGACACGATTAAAAAAACCATTGAAACTTTTAATACGGAGTTAACCAGTTTACAGAGTGTGGTGACGCAACTTAAAACAGAACTAGCCAAGCAAACCCTGCCTGATTTAACGCAAGTAGCGCAGTTATTGTCTGATAAAGCCAGCGAGTTTAAAGTAGCTGATACTGCGTGGCGAGTATTAGAAGAACGCAATAATCTCTTGAATAATATCAAACAACAGTTAACCGCTATTAAAACTCAAACCGCCGAACTCTATGCTCAATATGCCATCATCGGTACACTGAGTGATGTTGCTAATGGAGTTTCAGGCAAACGTATCAGTCTGCAACGTTTCGTTTTAAGTGTGTTACTAGATGATGTGTTAATTCAAGCCTCGCAACGACTTAATGTAATGAGCAAAGGACGTTATCGTTTGCACCGTAAATTGGATGCCACTGACGGCAGAATCGCTGCGGGATTGGATTTAGAGGTGGAAGATAGTTACACCGATAGATCACGCCCCGTTGCAACTCTTTCGGGTGGCGAATCTTTTATGGCTGCTCTGTCATTGGCTTTAGGTTTATCTGATGTGGTTCAATCTTATGCAGGCGGCATCAAGTTAGATACTTTATTTATAGATGAAGGTTTCGGCAGTTTAGATCCTGAATCTTTAGATTTAGCCATAAAAACTCTAATAGATCTTCAAGCCAGTGGCCGTATGATTGGCATTATTTCTCATGTTACAGAATTAAAAGAACAAATGTCCTTACGTATTGATGTTACAAGTTCTAGAGAGGGTAGTTCTATTACCACTATAAACCCTATTCATAATAAAAGTTGATATATGAATTTATTAAACGGGTTAGTTTTAACGGTGTTTTTACTTTTTTCTAGCAGTATATTTGCAGATGTCGAATCTATATTGCAACAAGCTCAGCAAGGCGATGCGGAAGCGCAAAACGTTCTCGGCTTCTTATATCATAATGGTCAAGATGTTCATCAGGACTTTGATGAGGCAATGAAATGGTATAGGTTATCCGCAGCACAAGGCAATTCATCTGCGCAAAATAATCTTGGGGTCATTTATAGATTAGGGCATGGCGTACCACAAGATTACATTGAGGCTTTAAAATGGCTTCGACAATCTGCAGAGCAAAGAAATGCATACGCACAAAACAATTTAGGTGCTATGTATGCTTATGGGCAAGGTGTTCCACAAGATTATAAAGAAGCCATTAAATGGTACGAATTATCAGCAAGGCAGGCTAATTTAAAAGCTGCAAATAATCTTGCTATTTTATATTTCTACGGACTAGGTACTTCTAAAAACTATAAAGACTCTTTTAAGTGGTTTTTAGTTTCAGGGGTGTTTGGCAATATTGATGGGCAAAATAATCTTGCAACTATGCATTTCAATGGACAAGGCACGCCAAAGAATTATAAAAAAGCTGTTTTTTGGTTCACTTTAGCAGCCCAGCAAGGTGATACTTCTGGACAGATATCACTAGGCACTATGTATGCTAAGGGGGAGGGTGTCACTAAAAACTACATTTTGGCTTACATGTGGACATATCTTGCTGCACAGAACGGAAGTGACACTGCAAAAAGAAATTTAGATAAATTTGCCAAAACAATGACACTTCATCAAATGATCAAAGCTCAAGCTTTATCTCAAGTGTGTGAGTCGTCAAATTATAAAGACTGTAGTTTTCGTAATAGATAATCTTAATCATTAATACAAGCTTAGTTTCTAATTAAAACTTTTGATGTTATGTGCAGAGCAAAAATATCCAATAAGATTAGCCCAAACTTTAAAGATAATCATGATGTTCATCACAAACGAACCCACTAACAGTGTATACACAAAGAGCTTGGCTGGCAGGAGCATTGAAGATAATGCCTAATGTGATTAGTAGATTTATTAAGAGTTTTCGGAGTTTCTATCAGCAACTATTAGAAGGAAATCTACATAGTAAAAATATTTTGAAATTGATGCTCGCTATTCTGATCATCAATTCAAATACAGCCATGGCAGAATCAGCCAAAGCATTATTTTCTACAGCAGATAATTTTACTAATGAATCAACTGTAAAATGGATTCAAGTTGCCGATATTCAAACAGAATGTAACAAACAAAGGGCAAAATTTGGTGCTAAACCATTTTCAGGTCCAGTAAAAGCCTGTTCAACCTGGACTAAAAGCATCTTTGGTAAAGATCAATGCTTAGTCATAACTGAACATAAAACCAGCCTACATATTATCGGTCATGAAATTAGGCATTGTTTTGCTGGGTTTTGGAAAGGGCATGAAGCAGATTAACTTTAAGGAATAGCAAATGAGCTACATTAATAAGAACTTACTAGATGGTGAGGTTGTGCTTCATCAATCCAAGTTAACGAAATATAACTATGTCTCAAGTATCTTTCAAGCGGCTATTGGCGGGCTTTTTTTGAAATATAAACACTATATTCCTAATACAAAAATACCCGACTTTGATTTTATGATGTCTTGTATAGGTTGGGTTTTAATAGGCTCTGCTATATTTGTAGGACTCAATATTTTTGTTGAAATTTTTAGCACTGAAATTTACGTAACAAATAAGCGAGTTATTTTTAAAACAGGGCTTATTAGAAGAAATATCAATGAAATGACCCTGTTAAAAATAGAAAATGTAAAGTTGCATCAAGATATCACTGGAAGAATATTTGATATTGGCTCTTTATCGATAGAAGGCACCGGCGGTGGTCATATATTGATAGAAGATATTGATGCGCCAATGGCATTGCATCATAACATTCTTCAAGCAATTGAAAATCGGTTGGTTACTTAGACCTAAATAGAGTCTACTCAGAAACAATAACTCATTGATAATATT
>QVQD01000102.1 GCA_003584875.1 Methylococcales bacterium | reverse complement strand
CCCGTTGAGTCGGCCTATTATACGGATCCGATTCAGCTTGTCAACTCCTTGTCGACTTTATTTTTTAACCCAGAGCCAAGAATACAAACCCTAGCTCCGAGTAGCCGACCATTATAACAACCTCGGCCAACTTGTCAAACTTCCCTTATAAATCCAATCCTGCTTCCTGCACTTCCAAGTTCACCTAACCCCGAAAGAACTGCGTATTATACAGAACACCTTCTTACCGTCAAGCTCTACACCGAAAAATTTATTATTCTTCACTGCCATTAAGCGCTTCACACAAACTCACAGTACAGATTTTATGAGGAGATATACAGACCTAGACCTTTCTCTGCCTACCCTTAAGAAATCCATATAAATTTAATTAGTAAATTCCGAATCATTTATTACAAAACACTCAACACCTAAAAGAAATAATCAATCAGGGCTTTCTGCACAGGAAAAAAGAATATAACTTTCACCAAAACTAGCCACGACCCCGCATAAAATCACCCAAAAATCTGAGATATAGCAAATAAATAGGGAATTTTAAGAGAACTAACTCGCATTCAGTGACTTTCGAGGAACATTCGTCGACTCGTAATTGCGCACCGAACGCTCTCGAATCGCAATCAACGACGCATGATTGCGATTCGAAAGTGATGCGCTGGCAAATCTATAACCCGTGATACCCAATCAGAATAATCAACATGAACAGCGATAACCAATGAATTATCATTAAAACAATTTTTTCGGCGATTTCTGACTGACCTAATCCGAATCTTGCCACCCTGATTCCGACTCATTCCCACTTGATTGCAATTCTAAATTGACGCATTGCAAGACCGAAAGCTCGTAACATCTAATCTGTGGATTCAATAACAACAACGACAACTTGTATTCTGCCATTAAAATTTTTTGCGGTGAATTTTGTCTAATTGAATCTAAATATAGCTTGCTGGATTCGCATTTACGAAACATACAACATCATCCAACTTTAAAAACGCCAGCTTCTATTTATAAAGGGTGATACTTAACTGCTAGCGTCTGAAATTCATTGCTTATCTTCGATTAATTATTGATATCGAGGCACAGACGGATAAGCAAGGTACATTGACTTATTAAATTTGGTTCGAATTAAGCTACTCATCAAGCAATACCATTAACCAATGACGCATTCGAACTAGCTAATTTCAGCGATTAAAGCCTTGCTATCTAAAAGCGGATTATTAGGATCAATGCCAGCCATAAATGGCAATCGTCGATCTTGATGAGTGAGCTGATAAATTTTACCCAACCAGTTATTGAAAACGGCTTTAGCAGTGTCATTCCAAGTATTATCGATATGCTCTAACACTAGAGCCTCTGGAAAATCATCCAGAGCAGCTCCACTGACCTTGCTTTCTTTAACATGCTCTTGATAATCATTAAAAATTTGCTGCACCGCCTCATCAAAGTAATGCTCTGGGAAAGGAGGATAACTAGTTAGTTCGCCATGATAAAAGCGCAATACTTCACGCTTGTATTCTTTTAACAAACTAATATCATCATATTCTGGATGACCCTGAAAGAATAGAGTGCGAAAACCATCAGGACTCACCGCAAGATGAACCCCAGCTTCTTTGCTGGCAACCAAGACTTTCAAACCACTACGTTCCATGTCGCTCTGAAATATTTCATTAAAACGTGAATGCGGAACATCAAAACGAGTATTGATTTCTGCTACCAATGGATGCGTTCGATTGATAAGCTTATGAGAAAACACACCCCATCGCTTTGCTGGCAAACGAGTGCGCGCTATACCATAAAGATATTGAATAACTGCATGAGTGGCTAGACATGAGCAAAGCACTGACGTGACATTCTCATTCGCCCATGCGAAAACTTCCATTAAAGGCAGCCAGAAATCCTCTTCAGGCAAACTAGGCTTAGTAACATTTGCGCCACTTATAATAAGCGCATCCAAACCATCTTCTTTGATTTTATCAAACGATTCGTAATACTTGTCGATATGAGCCTGCGCCTCAACCCCTCTAATAAGCCCTGGCACAGTAAAAGGATGAACATGAAATTGTACAATTTGATTACAAGCACCGACTAACCTAAAGAACTGTCGCTCTGTAGCCTCTAATGCCGCATCTGGCATAAGATTAAGTAAACCTATATGCATTTCCCGAATATCTTGCTGACCGGCACGCTCTGGCGAGAGTATTTCCTCGCCTTCTTCACGCAGTCGCTGAAAAGTGGGTAAATCAATATGTGCGACTAAAGGCATGAAATCTACTTATTAGTTAATTATCAGGATTGCTTAGCCAAAGCATCACTAATCATCTTAATAAAATCAGCCTCAGTTTTAACAGCTGCAGCCTCATTTGCATCAACGGTATAGCCATGCTGATCCGCAATAGCTTGATAACGAGGTAAACGAGATTTAAATAGCTCGGGAAAAACCCAAGTTACAAATTCATCGGGCGGCACTTCATCAGTAGAGGCATAATTATTTAGATGCATGAACTCATTGAGCTTTTCATCCAAAAACGCTTCTCTATAATACAAGGGCTTGGGATCTGTTTTAGCGCGCTCGATGATAGTTTGCTCTAAAACTGGCGGTATCTTTATGTAAATGATTATGGTGTTTTTAGCAAGTTGCTCTATTACATCAGGACAATCTAACTCACAAACACTACCCCCGGCATCATTGATAAAATGTGGGTAGCCATAAATATCCTGAGCTTTATTTATAAATTCAGGCACATCATTCATAGCAGCACATTCAGCTTGATGATGTAATTGTTGCCGACGTTTAAACTCTTGCAAAGACAAACCATTTTTAGCAGGGTCTCCCACTTTAGCTAAAAAAGTAGAAACCGGAGCAAGATTGTCGACCGTGATTTTATTGGAGATATAAATAGAGTCCGATAATAACAATTCCCGCAAAAAAGGCACGCTCATCGCTTGGCGCTTTATGTTATCCAGAATTGGCTCGCGCAGATAACGAGTACCTATTCGATAATCTCCCGAATAGTGAAACCAATTTGCTTTAGGTAATTTATTGGCTAAGGTTGTTTTTCCTGCACCGGACATCGCAAGCAGTGTTATTCTTTTCGATGGCCAATCCAGAAACTCCTGGGGACTCATTTTCATGCCATTACTTCTCTGTTAATCCAAATAATCATCGATATCTACATCATCAAAATTACGTTTATGGTCATCGGTATCCGTGTAACCTAGATCATCAGTTTCAATATCATCAAAAGCTACCGTCCAGTCTTCAGGCGCTTCGATGTAATCAAAACTTGAACTAAACCAAGTTTCATTGTCATATTCGCCTATGTCACCATTAAGATATTGCACTTCAATGGCATCATCTTTTTCATCAATTGCGATAACTTTAAATTTTAATTTACTTTCTAGGTCTTTATACCAAGAACCAATTATAGGATCAGCGATAGTAGTCATGATTACTTCCTTATGATGAGTTAGGATTTTTGTGTAACTATAAATAAACTGAACTTTTTATAAAAAAACAATTACCTTTAAAGAGAAGACAGTCAAACTATTAAGTAGCGTGCATTTAGCAAGTAGAACTAATAACAAAAAACGCTTTTAATTGATTGAACTCTGATATTTAACCGAAAAATCTTTTAAGTTATTAATGATGCCAGGCAACTCTTCAGGTAGCTTAGGGCAAAAAGCATTAACACCCACTCGCGCTAAATAAAAGACTTGATCAGGAATATATTGCCCGATGGCCCTTATTTCACCTTGATAATCATAACGGCCTCTCAGTAGCCAAGCCTGAGAAAATAAACGACCATCAGCAAAGTCCGGAAAATCTAATTCAATAAGCTGTAACCTCTCTAAATCATCAGCTATTGCTTCAACATTATCTTCAGAACTTATTCTAACGCCAAGTTTGCCGTCATGTGCTGATAAAGACTGCTTATCATTTTGCCAACGAGCATAAGAAACACTGATATCACCTGCCTTTAGTTCATCAGTGTCAGCAATATATTGCCAAGTATTGTCAATAATCTTTTGATCTTTAATGAGTTGCATAAACTTGCTCTTTAAATGGGGTAATACCGACCCGGTTTACCATATCCAGGAATGATTCTTCTTCTTGACGTTGCTTAATATAAACATCAAGAATTGTAACAACCGCTTTTGTCACTTGATCTTTAGCAACAGCAGGTCCTAGACGTTCGCCGATGGCAGCATTATTTTCTGAGGATCCCCCCAAAGTTAATTGATACCATTCGCTACCTTTTTTATCAACCCCTAAAATACCAATATGACCTACACTTTGGTGCGCACAACCATTCATACAGCCAGACATATTTATTTTTAAATCGCCAATATCATGAATGTAATCCATATCATCTAAAGCTTCATTGATTTCTTTAGCTATACCAATAGAACCCGCATTAGCTAAGGAACAAAAATCTAAGCCTGGGCAACAAATCATATCGGTCGCAGTACCAATATTTGGCGTAGCTAATTTTAGCTCAAGCAATTTCTGCCACAATGGGAACAAATCAGCTTGCTTTATATCAGCCAGAATTAAGTTTTGTCTATGAGTCGCTCTAATCTCGCCAAAACTATAAGCATCAGCAAGATCGGCAACAGCATCCAATTGTTCATCGGTCATGTCACCTGGAGGTGAATCTGGGGCTTTTAATGAAACAAAGGCCGCACGATAACCTGAAACTTTATGATCAGCGGTATTATGTTTAACCCAAGTAGCAAAAGCTTGATTTGTCGATTGATGCTCTGCAAAACTTTGATCTTCTGCAGCCCGACCATCATAAGCTGGCATAATAAATTGCGCGCACATGGCTTCAATGCGCTCTGCACTTAATTCATTATTATCTTTAAGCAGCAACCATTCTTTCTCAACTAAGGCCGAGAATTTAGCTAAGCTAGATTCTTTAACCAAAATTTTAATCCTGGCCTTATATTTGTTATCGCGTCGACCATAAAGATTGTAAATACGTAGCACTGCTTCTAAATAAGAAAGTAAATGCTTTTTCTCTAAATATGGCTTTATTACTTGACCTATTATGGGCGTACGTCCTAATCCACCGCCCACTATAACTTTAAAGCCAACCACGCCTTCGGCATTTTTAACTAGATGCAAACCAACATCATGAAATTGAGTAGCGGCACGATCATGCAATGCACCACTCACAGCAATTTTAAATTTACGTGGCAGGTAATCAAATTCAGGATGCAAAGTCGTCCATTGACGAATAATTTCACAATAAGGACGTGGATCTTCTATTTCATCTACACAAACACCCGCCAAATGATCTGAAGTGGTGTTGCGCATACAATTACCACTGGTTTGTATCGAGTGCATTTGTACACTCGCTAATTCGGCTAATATATCGGGAATCTGCTCTAACTTAGGCCAGTTAAACTGAATGTTTTGTCTAGTAGTGAAGTGGCAGTAACTTTTATCGTAAGTGCGTGCAATATGGGCAAGCATTCGCACTTGTTTGGAATTAAGCAGACCATAAGGTCCTGCAACTCTTAATAAAGGTGCGTGTGTTTGAATATAAACCCCATTTCTTAAACGCAAAGCTCTGTAATGATCTTCAGAAAGTTCGCCTTTTAGATACTGTTCGGTTTGTCGCCTAAATTGAGCAACTCGCTCATCTACAAGGGTTTGATCGGTATTGGTATATTGATACATGGATAAGCGTTTATAAGACTATTCTAGCTAAAAATTTAATCTGCAATCATATACTGAGAGCCATAAAATGACAATATTATTAGTTGGTGATACCATTAAGCGCTGAATTTTTTGTATCTATAACTATTAAAGTCGGAAGGGGATATTCTCGTGCGTTTTTTATTAATTTTTTTATCAATCTTGTTAATGCCGCAATTGGCAATGGCAAGTGGTTTTGAAAGCTTAGGCTTGACGGGCACGGAACGTGGTATTTATTGCGTTCTAATCTTTGTTATAGCTTATGGTTTTGTAATGACTGAAGAGTTTACGCATATGCGTAAATCAAAACCTGTTATTTTAGCAGCAGGTATTATTTGGGCGCATGCAGCTATTTTAGCCTCTCAAAAAGGCATTTCAGTTGAAGCAATGCATGAAGCATTCGAATACAACTTGAAAGAATATGCTGAATTAATGTTGTTTTTATTAGTCGCCATGACTTATATCAACTCAATGGCTGAACGTAATGTTTTTGAAGCGTTACGCTCATGGCTAGTTAGAAAACAATTTGGCTATCGTAAATTGTTTTTAATTACCGGCGTAATTACTTTCTTTTTATCATCTGTAGCCGACAACTTAACTGCTGCTTTATTAGTAGGTGCTGTGGTAATGGCGGTTGGTGCAGACAACGAGAAGTTTGTTAGCATAGGTTTTGTTAATTTAGTCGTTGCCGCTAATGCGGGTGGTGCATTCTGTCCATTTGGTGACATTACCACTCTAATGGTATGGCAAGCTGGTTATGCTGAATTTTTCGACTTCTTTAAATTATTCATACCTTCATTAGTTAATTATGCTGTTCCTGCGGCGGTCATGTATTTTGCAGTACCCGACGAACAACCCCTAGAAACTGATGAAGCAGCTGTTGTTTTAAAACCAGGCGCATTGCAAATTTGCGGTTTGTTTTTATTAACGATTGTTACAGCTGTTAGCTTTAAGCAAGGTCTACACTTACCTCCTTTTATGGGCATGATGGTCGGTCTTTCTGTATTAATGCTTTATGGCTTTTACTTAAAAAAGAATCACAGAGCTGAGGGCGAAAAAGGTTTTGATGTTTTCAATAAAGTACGTGATGCAGAATGGGATACCCTATTATTTTTCTTCGGCGTAGTATTTGCCGTCGGCGGTTTAGGTTATATCGGTTATCTTGAGTTGTTATCTGGCGCTATGTATGACGGTCTAGGCGCAACTACTGCCAACATTTTAGTCGGTATAATCTCGGCAATTGTTGATAATATTCCAGTTATGTTTGCTGTATTGAACATGAATGTCGATATGGATTTATATCAGTGGTTATTAGTTACCTTGACTGCGGGTGTCGGTGGATCATTATTATCAGTTGGTTCTGCCGCAGGTGTTGCTTTAATGGGTCAATCAAACCATAAATACACTTTCTTTAGTCATCTAAAATGGACACCTGCTATTGCTGGTGGCTATGCCGCTAGTATATTTGTTCATTATTTGATCAATAGTTAATAGCGTTTAAATATCGCACAACTTGTGCGATAAGCTTTATTAAAAAGGCGGAATGGTTTACCCCATTCCGCCTTTTTTTTCGATTTCAAAAAGCAATGCTATTATTAAAGTGCAGTTGTAGATATGGACATAAGATGTTACGTAGCCATATAGTGATTTTAAAAAAAAATGAGTCGCTTACGCGATGATGTGTTAATCGGGTAAGCGCACCCGAGGGCGAGATACTTTCTTTTGCGCAGCCTTTAGAAAGTACCCAAAGAAAAGGCAGTTTGATTGCCGCCTCTTCCTGCGCTCCTACCGACCTGAGGTAAACGTGAGCAAAACGACGCTACTGCGTAACCTCAGTTAATATTATTCAAATATTCAAGGAATTCTGTGACCAATAACTCAACCATTAAGCAAGTATTGCTTAATAAACACATGTTCATTTGTATCTTCACAGGCTTTAGCTCTGGGTTACCGCTTTATATTTTAATTTCATTACTACCCGCATGGCTGCGCTCTGAGGGGGTTGATTTAAAAGCCATCGGTTTATTTGCCTTAATTCAACTCCCCTTTACCTGGAAGTTTTTGTGGGCGCCCTTTTTTGACCGCTATGCCCCCCCTCTTGGCAGGCGACGGGGCTGGTTATTTATCTCACAAGCCGCATTACTCATCTCTATCCCGTGCTTTGGTTTGTGGCATCCAAAGCTAGATTTGTGGGCCATCGCTTATTTAGCAGGTCTAATTGCTTTTTTTAGTGCTTCTCAAGACATAGTTTTAGATGCTTATCGACGCGAATTATTACTTGATGTTGAATTAGGCTTAGGAAGCGCTATACATGTAAATGCTTATAAAATTGCTAGCTTAATACCAGGGTCTTTATCTCTAATTTTGGCAGACCATTTCCCCTGGAGCAGCGTATTTTTAATGACAGCTCTGTTTATGTTGCCTGGATTGATCATGACGCTATGGATTAGTGAACCAGTCATTAATAATGGTGCACCTAAAACCTTAAAGGCAGCTATTTATGAGCCCTTTCAGGAGTTTTTATCTCGCAATGGCATTAAATCAGCTTTACTCATATTGGCTTTTATTTTCTTTTATAAATTGGGTGATAGTATGGCGACCGCTTTGGCGACACCGTTCTATTTAGATATAGGCTTTAGTAAAACTGAGATTGGCCTAGTCGCAAAGAATGCAGGCTTATGGCCGAGTGTATTTGGAGGCTTACTGGGTGGTATTTGGATGATTAAGCTCGGTATTAACCGCGCTTTGTGGCTATTTGGTAGCATACAAATGTTAGCTATTTTAGGCTTTGCTTGGTTAGCAACACTAGACCATAACTTACCTATATTAGCTTTAGTTATTGGCATTGAAGCACTGGGCGTAGGTCTAGGTACAGCGGCTTTTGTTGCTTTTATTGCAAAGACAACTCACCCACTTTATACCGCAACCCAATTTGCCTTATTTACCAGCTTAGCCGCTGTCCCTCGCACCTTTGCTAATGCAGCAACTGGTTATTTAGTCGAATGGCTAGGCTGGGAAGCTTTTTTTTTACTTTGCTTTATTATTGCAATTCCAGGCATGTTACTTTTATTTAAGGTAGCGCCTTGGAATAGCGTACAAGAGCCTATGGATTAAGTTCTTGCTTATATATCGTAATCCATAATTAAGGGCGCATGATCAGAAAACCGCTCGTCTTTATAAATTGAAGTAGACATGATTTTATCTTTTAAACCTGCACTAATAATTTGATAATCGATGCGCCAACCCACATTGTTTGCCCAAGCTTGACCTCGATTTGACCACCAAGTGTATTGATCAACCTCCTGATTAACCAATCGAAAGGCATCTAACCATTGATCATCAGCAAATAAATCATCTAGCCAAGCACGTTCTTCGGGCAGAAAACCTGAGTTCTTTTTATTACCTCGCCAATTCTTTAAGTCTATTTCCTTATGGGCGATATTCCAGTCTCCGCAAATAACATAATCACGGCCACTTTCTATGCAGGCTTTTAGATAAGGCATAAAACGCTCCATAAAACTAAATTTGAACGCTTGTCGATCTTCTCCTGAAGAACCAGAGGGTAAATACAATGAGATAACGCTTAAATTACCAAATTGCGCCTCAATAAAACGCCCTTCTGCATCAACATCAGGCCAACCTAAACCATTAACGACATTGTCTGGTTTATTTCTACAATAAAGCGCAACACCACTGTAACCTTTTTTCTCGGCATCATGATAAAAACAGTGGTAACCCGATGGGCAAAAAAGATCACTTTCAAGTTGATGGATTTGTGCTTTTGTTTCTTGTATGCAAATGATGTCAGCATCTTGTTGCTGCATCCATACAAAGAAACCCTTGCGTTCTGCCGAGCGAATACCGTTGGCATTTAAAGTAATAATACGCATAAATTTAACAAATCTTGCCAATAGCCAATGAAGCAAGTATTATAGCGAGTTATTTAATAAGTATGTAACCTCTTTACGGGTAATGTGAAAGTAATATGAAACCAGAAATTCATCCAGAATATAAACAAATTACCGTAACCTGTGGTTGCGGCAATACTTTTTTGACCGGCTCGGTATTAACTAAGGATCTACAAATTGAGGTTTGCTCCTCTTGCCATCCTTTTTATACTGGCAAACAACGCGTTGTTGATACAGCAGGCCGCGTTGACAAATTCCGTAAAAAATACGGAAAATAAGCTTAAAACCATTATGTTAGCCCCTAACATAATGACTAGCTCCAAAAACTCAGAATACCCTCTGCAGCCCGCACACTTTCGTTAACAAACAAAAGCAATGTGCGGGTTTCAAGTTAAGCAACTTACGACCCGTAAGCACTGCTAATGCAAGCCCCCTCTAAACCGAATTTTGTTTGATTATTTTCGATAAAAAAGCGACGAATGTATTGCACTGCAATAGATTACTGTCTTTTTGCAAGAGACTCCATGCGATCAATAATATTAATTCAGCCTGGTTAGACGATAGTCTTAACCCGACACACTACGGCAAAATGTCGGGTTACGCTGGCGCTAACCCGACCTACAGCTCTAAAGTTGATTTATTCTTTGGTGATTTTTAGAAAACGAAGCTGATAGCCCAGAAACAAAAAAAGGGTATCGCTATAAAACGACACCCTCTATATCAAACATCAATCAGCTATCTTTTTATTCAGCCTTGGGTTTTGCTCTTCTTGAGGTTGAGCCCATTCTTTTTTTGCTCTTATCAACTTTTTTAGCATCATCATCTGGCTTAGCTCTACGAACGATATCTTCAGGCCTTGCTCTTTTAACATTGTCATCCAGCTTTGAGATATTAAGCTGCTGGCCTGCAACCCTTATTTTCTTAAGCTCTTCAATCAATTCCTTAGGCATGCCTGCGGGTAACTCAACAGTACTGTATTGATCTTCGATTCTAATTCTTGCGATATGATCACCGTCTATGCCCGTTTCGTTTGCAATAGCTCCAACAATATTGCCCGGCTTAACACCATGATTATGGCCGACCTCGATTCGGAAAGTTTCCATTTCAATCACACCACCCGAGCCAAATACACGCTTAGGCTTTGATTTGCGATCGCGTTGCGGCCTATCTTCTCGTTGAGAAAATGAATCACGATCACCTCGTTCACGTTGAGGCCTATCTTCTCTGCTTTCAAAGGTCTTTTTAGGTAGATTTTGGATCAATAAGGGTGTATTTCCTTGAACCAACTTAGCCAAAGCCGCAGCAATTTCTAAAGCAGAAACATTATGCTCTTGCTGATATTGCTCCAATAATTGACTGAAAAAGCTCAGCTCTTCAGAAGCCAAGGTATCAGTGATATTCTGCTTAAATTTTGAAATACGCTTGTTATTGATCACTTCAGTTGAAGGCAAACCCATTTCTTCAACTTTTTGCTTAGTGGCTTTTTCTATATTGCCGAGTAACTTTCTTTCTCTTGGAGCAATAAACAAAATCGCATCGCCTGTTCGACCAGCACGACCTGTTCTGCCGATACGGTGAATATAAGATTCTGTATCATAGGGAATATCATAATTAACAACATGGGTAATGCGCTCAACATCTAAGCCGCGAGCAGCGACATCAGTTGCAATTAAAATATCCAACTTACCATTCTTTAAATGCGCAATAGTCCGCTCTCTAAGCGCCTGTGACATATCACCATTAATTGCCGCAGCAGAATAACCACGAGCCTCTAACTTTTCTGCTAACTCAATAGTTGCGGTCTTTGTTCTGACGAAAATAATCATGCCATCAAAGGTTTCAACTTCAAGTATACGTGTTAGCGCATCTAATTTATGTACACCACTAACCATCCAAAAGCGCTGACGAATATTTTCAGCCGAAGCAGTAGTCACCTTAATGGTAACCTGCTCAGGTTCAGTTAAATATTCTTGAGCAATTTTACGAATAACTGGCGGCATAGTCGCTGAGAACAAGGCTATTTGAATAGTATCTGGAGTTTGCTCAAGCACCCACTCCACATCATCAATAAAACCCATGCGTAACATTTCATCAGCTTCATCAAGAACCAGGACGTTTAAGCCATCCAAATTCAATGTACCTTTTCGCATGTGATCCATAACACGCCCAGGTGTACCCACAACAACATGAGCACCACGCTTAAGTTGACGCAATTGAGTACTATAATCTTGACCACCATAAATAGGTAGTACATGAAAGCCTTTTAAATGCGTTGCATAACGCTGAAAGGCTTCTGCAACTTGTATAGCAAGCTCTCTTGTTGGTGCTAAAACTAAAACTTGTGGATCTTTTTTACGTAAATCTATACGTGACAATATGGGCAGTGCAAAGGCTGCAGTTTTTCCGGTACCTGTTTGTGCTTGACCCAAAACATCTTTGCCTTGGAGCATGTGTGGGATAACTTGTGCTTGAATAGGCGAAGGTGTTTCATAACCGACATCCTCCAGAGCTTTTAGCAAAGGTTCAATCAGTGCTAAATCACGGAAAGAGGGTAATGTTGAAACATCATTGGACATGTATTTACCTGTATTAGAGTATTTGATGCGCGAACAGCGCGGGGATGTAGAGTATTCTTGGCATTATAAAGCAATCTCGTAAAAATTGCAGTACATTCATGGTTAGCTTTAAAACATTAAAGCTTTAAAATTAGTATTTTATAACTTTAATGTTGCTGGAGACGGCCTTATAGCCCCTTGAAACAAAGAAGATTTTAAAAAGAACAACCATAAACAATATAAGCCACTCAAGAGATTAGCTTAACGTGCAGTATAAAAAATATAATCGGCTGTATAACTCATGCGCTTTTCACTACCTAGATGATTAGCATTACAAGAAGAAGTCGGTGCTAATCCACCCTGAGTATGAACTCTATTAATAAATTGGACATCCGAAAAAACTCCTACACCATGATTTGCAACGACTTCTACTAATAACCATGGAATTGAGGCACTAGGATCAACATCATACTTACCAACAACTCGACCCACAATACGACTTCCCTCCTTGTATTCCCATATTGGTCCTGAATAATGATGACCAACAACCTGCCCCTGCATATCAAATAATGCAGCATCAGGCGCAAGACTTTGCCATGCATAGACATTGCTCTCTAAAACACATTGATAAATCTGATCACCTATTGCATGCACAGTTAATTTAGCAACCTGTCCAACAGGCGGCCTAATAACCTCAGGCATAACCATGCCCGCATTAGCAAGCAACGGAAATTGCAATATTAACAACAAAAATCTTTTAATCATCATGACCACCTTTGTGTTTAAATTTGGGATTATTATGTTACGGGCATAAAAAAACCTTCTATATCCTTAAGATACAGAAGGTTTTTAAAGATACTACTAACGAATGAAATTAGCCAGCGAAATTAGCCGCTGCGAAATCCCAATTAACCAATGCCCAGAACGCTTCTAAATAAGCAGGACGCGCATTACGGTAATCAATATAGTAAGCATGTTCCCAAACGTCGCAAGTCAGTAAAGGTGTTTGACCTGTCGTTAATGGGCAACCCGCATTGCTAGTACTAACCAATGCCAAGCTACCATCAGCATTTTTAACTAACCACGCCCAACCAGAACCAAATGTTGTAATCGCACATTTAGAAAACTCTTCTTTAAATGCTGCGAAAGAACCAAAAGTTGCAATGATTGCATCAGCTAAAGCACCAGTTGGCTCACCACCGCCATTTGGTTTCAAGCTATTCCAGTAAAAAGTATGATTCCAAACTTGCGCAGCATTATTAAAGATCGGTCCAGAAGATTTAACAATGATTTCTTCCAAAGAAAGATCAGCAAACTCAGTACCTGGTACCAAATTATTTAAATTAGTCACATAAGTTTGGTGATGCTTGCCATGATGAAACTCTAAAGTCTCTTCTGAAATATAAGGAACTAATCTATTCGTTGCATAGGGTAAAGCAGGAAGTTCAAAAGCCATGAGAGTATCCTAATGTAAGTAGTTGAGGTTATTAATCACTGGTTATCATCAATAATTACCCAGTAATTTAATAATCTATAACTTTAGCATTGCTTAGTCATTAAATAAAGCCCAACATTTAATAAGCAGCATAGAAGCACAAGATGGGCAGTAGCTTTAAGCTAAGCCCATCAAAAGTAAATCCACATAAAAAGATCAAAACCAAGACTAAGCGCCATAACAATAGAGTTAGTAAATTAAGATAAATCTATTTTTTAATAACCAGAGTACAAAAATAAGACCTCAAAATACATCAGGCTTGCAACACCATCAATAATGGGCTAGTATTAAATCTAAGTTGCAAAAAACCAATACATTACCATCTATAATCGTAACTCACCTAAAATACAACGACTTATTTACTCTACTTAATATCTGAGGGGCTCGCTCATGTTTAATAAAATCTCACCACTAATTCTAGTTATTACCCTTATTAACCTAAGCGGATGTAGCTCAGCGTATCGTTCCTATAAGACCCAAGCTTACCTAAATACTGACTTGGTTGAAGCGAGCTATAAAGCCTCAAACCAACTTCAAGATAAATTCACACGAAATGTACCCAAAGACACCTTAATTTTAGTCAGCACCTTACTTAATGTTAAAAATCTAAAAGAAAGCTCTGCATTTGGGCGCATCATTTCTAATCAAATAGGAACCTCATTGCACGATGCTGGCTACCAAATCATTGGCATGGATCTACCCGCCGATCTTTTTATGATGAAAGACGATGGTGAGCTATTACTATCTGAAAGTGACAAAGCTCGTTTGAAACAATATCAATCAGTGATCATAGTCGGTGGTGTCTACGCACCTGGAAAGCAAAATACTTACGTGACACTTCGAGCTGTTGATAGATTCACCAAACAAGTGATTGCCTCAACCGATTTCTCAGTTGCCTTAGGCCCGGATGTTAAAGTGTTATTAAAAACCAAAGACACCGACACGCTAAATTCCGCAGGCGCTCTAACCGAACCTTCAACAGGCAATGTAGCGACAACTAATAAAGATGGAGCCTCTTCCGTAGAAAGCATCTCCCCAAATGCAAGCGCTGTTTTAACTAATCCAGATACCAATAATCAAGGAATAAGCCCAGTAACTACTAACAAAGCCTATTCAGAGGAAGATCCTTTTACGCCAAAAGAAAAGCAAGCCGATACGATTAACTAATTGAAGTTACACAATAACTTAATTGTAGGCCGGAATAAGACTTTACGAGCGTAAGCAAGTAAAGCGTTTCCGGCATAAACACTGCTCCTGTGCATAGGTATCTACACAAGTTTCTTATCGACGTGGAAACGATAAAAATCACCGTAGGGGCGTATGCAATACGCCCCTACGATCTTCACCACAATATTATCGTTCGCGCGTGGGAATGCTAACCATTATTTGTGTAGCTACCTATGGCTCCTGTGCCAGAAACGCCAACAAAGAGCTTAGCCTGATTTCGGCCTTGTGAATAAGTAGATATTGACCGTAATGTAGAGACAGGTCACAACCTGTCCCTACGGTGTAAAATGTACCGATAATGCGATCTTTAATCATTATCTGTTTTTGTAAGCACCGAATGCATTCAATGATCATCTCAGCATGACGATTTAGACATTACAATACACCAGAACCAAAAAATATTGACAGCTCAGCTTTTTAGGCTATGTTAATAGCTAAGCTTTAGTAAAAAATATAGTTAAGCATCTATAAAACAAATAACAATAATATCTCTGTAGCGCATAAGCTAAACTATAATTTAGTTACTCTTCGTGTAATTTTTAGATTCAATCTATTAAAACCGACACGAAGTATTAAAAGTGAAATTTTCCGAGTAAACTTAGTGCCTGTGTTTACTCAGTAAGCTTGAAACATAATAAAGAGAAATTGAAATGCAAATATCAAAAAGAAACTTAAAAAAAAGCCTAGCTTTCATTTTTATCAGCGCCCTAATTCCAGCTCAAATTACCTTGGCAGCAACCGACCTTTCTGCACAAGAAAACTATCTTAAAGCCCGTGTTAAAAGCTTAGAACAAAACAATGACCATGCTAACCATTTAGAGCCTGTAGAAAAAAGTAAAGATTTCCACGGTGTTTTTTACGGCTTTCTTCCTTGTGAAAACTGCAATGGCATTAAAGCAACCTTGTCTCTAAAGCAAAACAATCTTTATTTGCTAGTCACTCAGCCCGCAAAAGAGTCTTCTAAAGAACTCTACGAAAAAGGCAAATATACCTGGGATGAAGAAAAACAAATTGTGACTTTATCGCCACGTAATGATGCCGCTATAAAAAAATATTCCATTAAAGATGAAGGCACACTCATTCAACTTAAAAGCGATGGCTCACCTATGAAAGCTGACGAGGCTGATAAATACACCTTACGTAGAAGCGACACCGCTAATACCCGCGAAGTACACATTCACTAGTATCAATGATTAGTAGGGGCGTATTGCATACGCCCTATTACTACACTCTACTCAACTCGTACGCCTTAATCTACATTGTTAGATATTGTGCAGAGTAATACGCCCCTACGGTATTTGTTTGCATACTCTATGTATGAGATCAAATACTCACTAAAACAACGTTTCTTACTGTAGTCATAGCCCCGTCAACAGACAAAAGGACGTTATCTTAGTATTGTATTGACCTATCAACAGATAAAAGGAAGCCCTCATACTATTATATTTGAGCCTCCTTTTATCTGTTGAAGAGTCTCTTAGAGGCCACAGTTAAGTCTCTATGACCGCATGTTTTCATATTTACAATCTGATTAGAGCTTTCAACCGCCTGTTTTGAGTCTTCTATGAGGGCTAAGAGACCTGTCATTTCACTGATTAAGCTTGTCATCACCCTGTTTAAAACACCATTTGTGCAACTCATGCGATATGAATAGTCATAAACTGCGAGTTTATATTATAGGGGCGACAGAATCGCCAAGCACGTAGATCGGGTTACGCTATCGCTGACTACTACAAAGGTTTGTTATAGCTAAGGTTAGTTGTTTAAAAACCAAAATACAAAAAAATAAGCATTACACTGTAGGGGCGACAGATTCGCCCAGTACATTCGACCTGTGATACGTGGCGAATGAATTCGCCCCTACAGTATGATTT
>QVQD01000045.1 GCA_003584875.1 Methylococcales bacterium | reverse complement strand
AGGCTAAAGGCTAAAGGCTAAAGGCTAAAGGCTAAAGGCTAAAGGCTAAAGGCTAAAGGCTAAAGGCTAAGGATGATGTTTTAGCCTTTCGCCTGTCCTTCACCTTTCGCCTGTTTTTTAAAACTAAATCTTAAAATCTGATGAAAAAAATTCTCTTTGTAAGTAGTGAAGTTCATCCTCTCATTAAGACTGGAGGGCTTGCTGATGTCTGTGGAAGTTTGCCTAAAGCTATAGCTGAATTATCTCAAGACATTAAACTGATACTGCCCAGATATCAGGCTCTCAAAATTACTGAAGAAATCCGTTTTCTTTGTACGGTCAGGGTTGATAACAGAAATGTTAATATTCTGGAAACTCGACTTCCTGATAGCCAGGTCACTGTGTTATTGGTTGATTATCCAAGTTATTTTAATTTCCCTGGAAATCCTTATGTCGATGAATTGGGTGAACCTTGGCCTAATAATGCTGAACGTTTTGGTTTGTTTTGTCGCATTGCAGTGGAAGTGGCGATGGATAGAGCTCACTTAGATTGGCAGCCTGATATCGTTCATTGTAATGATTGGCAAACTGGCTTAGTACCGGCATTGTTGTCTTTAGAATACGAACCTCCAAAGACTGTTTTTACCATACACAATATGGCTTATCAGGGTTTATTTCCTAAGACTGCGGTTTATGATTTAAATATACCTGGTCGTTTATGGCATATTGCTGGTTTAGAGTTTTTTGACATGCTGTCTTTTATTAAAGGCGGTTTGGTTTATGCAGATTTTATTACCACGGTGAGTCCAAGTTATGCACTAGAAATTCAAACTGCTGAGTTTGGTTATGGTCTTGAAGGCTTGCTGGCTGCTCGTAACGCCTCTTTAGGCGGTATTATTAATGGCATCGATAATGAACATTGGAATCCTGAGACTGATCCTTATATTGCCCAGACTTTTACTAGCAAAAACCTTACTAAAAAACGCCTTAATAAAACACAAGTGCAAGAATACTTTGCTTTGCCAGTCAATGAAAAAATACTCTTGTTTTCATTGATTGGTCGCTTAGTCGAGCAAAAAGGCATCGATTTGTTAGTTGAATGTCTGCCTGAAATGATGACCATGAATTTACAATTTGTGTTATTAGGTAGCGGTGATAAAGCCTATGAAAAACAACTGCAAGCCTTGGCTAAACAATATCCAGAACAAATAGCCATTAAGCTAGGATATGATGAAGCATTGGCTCATGTCATTGAAGCGGGCTCTGATGTATTTCTAATGCCTTCTAAATTTGAACCTTGTGGCTTGAATCAAATGTATAGTCAACGTTATGGCACGATTCCTATAGTGAGAAAAACTGGTGGTTTGGCTGATACGGTCACCGATACTTTGCCGGAAACCTTAGCGCTAGGAACAGCAAGTGGGCTAGTTTTTACTGAAGCCAGTGCTGGTGCTTTATTAGAAGCCATCAAACGTGCTTTGATTTTATATAGTGTTCCTAGTACTTGGAAAAAAATGCAAGTGAATGCGATGAGCAAAGATTTTTCATGGCAACGCTCTGCTGAGCAGTATTTAGCACTCTACGATAATCTGTAACATGATTAATAGAGTGTAGGTTGGATTGGCGACAGACAAAAGGTCGGGTTACGCTGTCGCTAACCCCATCTACGCAACCTACCTTGCTTTAAGTTCATTTTGAGACTCAACGGATGCATGAAATTCAACTGCTGTATGTAGAAAACATCATCACCAGAAAAAAAAGCCTTCCACAGCAAGAATTGACTTTTGTTATGCGAGTAGCCAACTTAAGCCATGACAAAAAAGTTGAGGTGTTGTGGGCGGGTGAGCAAGGTGAATGGCAGGTTGCTCACGCCAGCTATCAGTATCAAATAGACGCTGATAAAGAATGCTGGCAGGCAAAAGTCATTATTAGGGCAACGGGACATAATAGCTTGCCTGGTAATATCAACTTTGCTTTGCACTTCCAATGCTTAGGTCAAGATTATTGGGATAATCGATCGGGTAGCAATTATGCCAGTCAAGCCGACTCGGGTATTCAATTAGCAGCTAATCAAAACCTACAACAACTAGGTTTTGAACCCAAATTGAAAGCAGGTCAACAACGCCACCCTATTACTATCTCGGTTAATCAAGCTCTGCAAGTGACAGCCGTAAATATACATTGGACGACTGATAACTGGCACAGCACTCACACAACAGCGTGTCATTTTAATCGTCATTATTGGCATGAACATGCCCAGAGTAATGCCCGAAACCCTAATCAATATGGTTCAGAGATATGGCAGGGTTTGCTTAAAATTAAAGATGCTCATCGTGTGCATTATTCAATTTCTTATGACACGGTTGATGGCGTGTTATGGGATAACAATGATGGCAATAACTATGAACTGAGTCATGAGCCTTTAAGGTTGATGATACTTAATTTACATTGTTATCAAGAAGCGCAGCAAGATCAAAAGTTTAACCAAATAGCCAAAGCCATTGATGACTTGGCAGTCGATATTGTGTGCTTTCAAGAAGTCGCAGAGCTTTGGAATGAAGGGCGGGGTGATTGGTCTACACACTCAGCAAACATCATTAATAATAGACTTAAATCCCCTTTTCATCTTTATAGCGATTGGTCGCACATAGGTTTTGATAAATATCGTGAAGGTGTGGCAATTTTAAGTCGATATCCGTTGCACAATCAGGCCGCTCGATATGTTTCTGATAGCGATAGCATCTACAGTATTCATTCCAGAAAAGTCATCATGGCACAAGTCCATGTCCCTACTATGGGTGTTATTAATGTGTTTTCAGCACATTTAAGTTGGTGGGAAGATGGTTTTGCCCAGCAATTTAAAAAGCTGAGTTCTTGGGCTAATGAACTTCAAGATTCATCGGTATCAGCAACTTTGCTGTGTGGTGATTTTAATATTAGCTGCGGATCAGAGGGCTATCAGTTAGTCATCAATGCCAATGAATATGAAGATCAATTTTTAGCCCTACAAGATCAACATGCCTTTCAAAAGGTTTTTAAAGTGAATGACGCGCACTGGAGTAACTCTCATGCTGAAGATTATCGTATCGATTATATCTTTATGAATAAAGCCAGCGAGCTTAAAGTGCGCTCAGGACGAGTGATTTTTACCGATGATGATTATGGCAAAGTCTCAGATCATTGTGGTTATTTAATGAGTTTTGAGCCTAAATAATCTAATAATAAAAGGAGAGCTTATGTCACGCGCAGAACAGTATGCAAAACCAGTACATGGGCATTTAGGCGGTTATTTTCAGAGAGTAAATGATTTCAATGATACCTTTGATATTCGCTGGGGGAAAATAGACTTCGAAGTCAATTATGGTGTGCAAGCCAATGTAAAAGTGGTTCTTAAAGTTTATCGAGAGCAGGGCAGTTGTGAAACCTATCTGATTGATACCGATGCTTATGATATTCAATGGGATAGACATAATCGTAAAACTCGCGACTTTTATATCTTACCGTTCTCTAATCATTTCGGGCCGATTATCTGTGTTAAGTTCGCCTATATAGTCCATCTGCACGAACATTCTCTGGTCTCCGAGTTTGATTATGTCTTCATGGATGGTGAGCAAGTGCAAAATGGCCATGACCAAAATCGCATGATTAGTCATGAATACAAGTCGACTAATTATTATTGTACTTACGAACTTAATGCCGTTGAATTGCAGTGCGATGCTGATTGGTATAACCAGCATTTTGATGATCTAAAGCTGACACCTAAGTTTACTAAAGGTCAGCAATATCACCCCTATCATCCTAAACGTTATATTCACGATCATATTGATAAAGTGATTCAAAGTCGTAGGCAAAACCCACTGCGGCTTTGTACCATTAAAGTCAGCGTCGATTGTATAGATGATAATGACTTTATTAATCATTTAATCCATGCCAGCCACGAAGGTGTTTTAGTTCAGTGTATTGTCGACTGGCGAAAAATGACGCTTACCAACAGCGACAATTATGCGCGCTTAAAATGCGCCAACCTTGAACTGATTGGCGTGTTTTGTACCCCACAACATCATCTGATTGAAGTTGAGCCGGACATGCACACCAAGTTTGTAATCTTTAATGATGAGGATTGCATCTTAGGTTCCTTTAATATCACCTTTGATCGCTGGTGGGCGAACTGGGAATCAGGCATGACCTTCCAGTCCAAAGGTGTTTGTCGCTTATTAGATAATATATTTCAAAGCCAGCGTGGCGGTGTTAATCAACGTTATGGTATTGATCCTTTAAGTCACTTTAATTTGCTCTATACCTTTGGCAGGCATGTGATGCAAAACGGTCAGCTCTATCGTCCGCATCACGCGATTTTAGCTGAAGTACATCGAGCCAAACATTCAGTTAAACTGTGTTTGTTTCTAATGGGCGATTTGTTGGGTGATTATAATGATAGCGTAGTTGATGCTTTAATACAGGCCCATCATCGCGGTGTTTATGTGCATATTTTATTTAATGGCCATTTAGCTAGGCAAGGGCGTATCGGTGTAGAGCGACCTATGCCAGAGGAACTTAATCGACCCTTACTTCCTGCTGTTCAGCGTTTAAGAAATGCCGGCATTGCTGTGGGCTTGGTTTATGGGCAAGATGATCACCCTGTGCCTTATTCACCGATACATTCTAAGTATTGTATTATTGACGACTCTATCGTAATAGAAGGCAGTTTTAACTGGTATAACACCTCAGTTTTCTCGCACGATCTTTTGGTAGTCATTAATAATTACGGCGTAGCAGAACCCTATCGCTATGAGTTCGAGCAAATACAACATTCATTTAGAGTTTATTATTAAGGTTTGTACTCGTTTTATTCGGCTGTAGGCCGGAATAAGACTTTTCGAGCGTAAGCGAGTAAAGCGTTTCCGGCATAGGAACTGTGAGCAATGAGAGCTGGGTTGGGGTTATATTAAATGATTAAACATTAATGTAGGGTGGATAAGCAACGCGCATCCACCGATAGAGCCCGTTGCGCGTTGCTAACCACTATAACCCAATTGCACATCCCAATCCCTAAGATTCAAGGCAAATAAATGACCACACATCATAAGCATCATAGTCACTCCCATGCCGGACATACTCACAACCATCACAATCATACCGACCAAAATAAACAAGGACTAGCATTCGCCTGTGCGATTGTCTTGAACACCGCGTTTGTGATCGTTGAATTCAGCTATGGATTTATCGCTAATTCCACTGCACTTATGGCTGATGCTGGGCACAATTTATCAGATGTATTGGGTTTAATATTGGCTTGGGGGGCGGCAATATTGTCTCGTAAAAAACCAAATGAGCGTTACACCTATGGTCTTCGCAGCACTTCGATTATGGCAGCTTTGGCAAACGCCATGTTCTTGCTGATTGCCTGTGGAGCGATTGCTTGGGAAGCTATTCATCGCTTTTCACAACCACCGTTAGTGGCAGGCTTAACGATCACAGTAGTGGCAGGTATCGGCATCGTTATTAATGGCTTATCGGCTTGGTTGTTTGCTAAAGGCAGCAAGGGTGATTTAAATATACGCGGCGCTTATTTGCACATGGCAGCCGATGCAATCGTATCCTTAGGCGTGGTAGTTGCTGGCATAGCCATGATGTATAGCGATTGGTATTGGCTAGATCCAGTCATCAGTCTGATCATTGTATTGGTTATCGTCATCGGTACCTGGGGATTATTGCGCGATTCAATCCAATTAGCCTTAGTTGCAGTTCCTGCACATATTGATGTCTCAGAAGTAGCCAGTTATTTACGTCAATGTCAGGGCGTAACAGACATACACGATTTACATGTCTGGGGTATAAGTACCACCGAAAGTGCTTTAACGACTCATTTAGTGATGCCAACAGGCTATCCGGGTGATGCTTATATAGATGCTATCGTTAAAACCCTCAAGGAACGCTATGCGATACAGCACTGTACCTTACAGGTAGAACAAGGCACGACACACCATGCTTGCGCCTTGCATGCTGGTAGTGCTTCCCATAGTCATTAAGCTAAAGTGTTGTCGTTCCTAAACTGCTCGTTTAAAACTTACGTAGATCAAGTTACGCATACGCTAACTCAACCTACATAAAATCTGTAGGCTGGAATAAGGCTTTACGAGCCTAAGCGAGTAAAGCGTTTCCGGCATTGGTTCTATATTTCAGATGCAACAAAGACGACGCAAACAACCAGCCACGGCATACATTTTTCCAAGCCTTTAATCATTGAATCTCTCTGAGTTAATATTAACAATGACCACTAAAACTACCCTAAGCCAAATCCCAATAAGCATCTGGATGCTAGGCTTTGTTAGCCTGCTTATGGATATTTCTTCCGAAATGATTCATAGCTTATTACCCATGTATATGGTTACCACATTAGGCGCCAGCGCTTTTGCAGTCGGTATGATAGAAGGGCTTGCCGAATCTACGGCCTTGATGGTCAAAGTATTTTCAGGTGTCATGAGTGATTATTTGGGTAAGCGTAAAGCGCTTGCCTTGTTCGGCTATACCTTAAGCGCTTTGACAAAACCCTTGTTTGCAATCGCACCCAGTCTTGGTATCGTACTGACTGCTAGATTATTGGATCGAGTTGGTAAAGGCATTAGAGGTGCGCCACGTGATGCCTTGATAGCCGATATTGCGCCTGTGCATCTGCGAGGTGCAGCCTTTGGACTGCGACAATCCTTAGATACTATTGGTGCATTTCTGGGGCCTTTATTAGCCGTAGCTTTGATGCTACTGTGGGCTAATGATTTTCGTGCGATATTTTGGCTATCGGTTATTCCTGGATTAATGGCTGTCGCACTGCTGTTATTCGGTGTTCGTGAACCTGAAAACTTAGCGCCTATTAAACGTTCAAATCCCATTAGCAAACAAAATCTTAAGCGACTGAGTACCCATTATTGGTGGGTGGTAGTTATTGGCGCAGTGTTTACCTTAGCGCGATTTAGTGAGGCTTTCTTAGTACTGCGTGCTCAGCAAGGCGGTATTCCAATGGCACTGGTGCCGCTGGTTATGGTCGCTATGAATCTGATTTATGCGTTGTCGGCCTATCCTTTTGGCAAGCTTTCTGATCGTATGAGCCATACCCAATTATTGGCAATCGGTTTAGTCATTCTTATTGCAGCTGATTTGATATTAGCTACTAATGATCATTGGGGTGTTTTATTAGCGGGCGTTGCCTTATGGGGAATTCATTTAGGGATGACTCAAGGCTTATTAGCAAGAATGGTCGCTGATAGCGCACCTGCCGATTTACGGGGTACTGCTTATGGATTCTTTAATTTGATGAGCGGCATAGCGCTATTGATAGCCAGTGGCGTTGCAGGATTACTTTGGGATCAGTTTGGAGCAGCCTTTACTTTTTATGCAGGGGCAGGGTTTTGTGTCATTACACTTTCAGGACTTGCTTGGCAGCCAAGGCGTTGATTGCCTGAATCATATTTGGCAATATAGACAGGGAAGTTAAATCTAAGAAAGATGGCGCGCCCGGAGAGATTCGAACTCCCGACCGATCGGTTCGAAGCCGATTACTCTATCCAGCTGAGCTACGAGCGCTTAATATGTGCGGTGCTATCAATAGGTCTGATAGCGGAAAGACGCTTACTATAACCGCAAAGCCCCATCGTTGTAAACTCCTATGATCACTCGATGAAACCATTGAGGCCTGCTTAAAATAATTATAAAAGCAATCACTGGAGTCACTGGCACCGGGGCTATATCTATGATGAATAAAGTTAATAAACATACAAAAGCCTTAATGCGTATGTTTTTGCTCTCAATAAGGTTCGGAACGCTGCGATTGCTATATAGATTGTTTGCCAATCCTAAAAACCATCTTGGACGCATGATAACAACGTACATGCCGATTAAACACCCTGGAGAGATAGGGCCAAAACCAATAATGGCAAAGATAAAAAATACAGCTAGACATTTTATTTGAGTGTTATTCATTGGATTCTTAAAGTCAGTTGATCTGATGATTATAATGGAAAATGTTTAAAGTATTAATTATTCCCACGCAAGAGAGACAATATCGCGGTGATGGTCTTCGGGGTATATTGGGCTATCACTAAAGACGGGGCAGTATTAGCTTTAGGTCGGGTTATTGATAGCGTAACCCGACACAATCATGGAGTGTCGGGTTACAGCTAGCGCCTAACCCGACCTATCATAGATAATCCAAGCCCTTAAATATCATCTATTTTCAGGTCTATACCCTGCACGAAACTACGCACGCTGAACTACCATGCGGGACGGGGTTTATAAGCCCGTCTCTAACGTTTGATATTGCATCCATCATTAGAAAAAACTGCGATCATATATTCCGCCCTCCTTAAGTTATATAGCAACACTTAGGTTCTTCCAAACGTTTCGGTCTGAGTTGCAAACCCCGACCAGCATTGGAGTTTACCTTGGGGAAACATGAGTTACTCTCGAAGGAAAATCAGGCTATGTGAAAAGTCACAACGCAAATCGTTCACGGTTGATGCGCCTGCTTTCGTCGACACATCTCATAATGAGTTATAATTTTATGTAGTGATGTTGGGCATAAAATATTTCTTGAACATAACGGAGTAAATAATGACTATTATTACCTTAGAAGATGCCTTAATTAACGAAGTGATTAGTGTTAGTCATTATCATAATGCTCAAGAAGCTATCGTTAAAATATTAACTAACTATATACAGCAACATAAAAAACAAGCCAATATTGCTGAATTACTGGCAATGCCTGATGGTGCAGATATTGACTTTGATCCGCCCCGCTTAAAGTCAACTATGTTTCATCCGGCTGATTTGAAATGAATTCTTTTTTGAAATAACGTAGCCTCGATGCAGCAACGCGCTGCGAGGGTTTTCGGGGTTTCTATTTCCTCGATTCCACTATGTTTCATCGAGACTGCTCGCTGTTAACCCAAACTTGTTAGATTTCATTTATGCTATAGTGCACCATACGTAGAAAGTATTAAGAGATTAATATGCACAAGAAAATGACAATTACCCTAGATGAAGCGGTTTACGATGGTTTGTATAGAACCATTGGCAAACGTAAAATGAGTCAATTCATTGAAGACTTATTGCGACCACATGTACTCGATACTGCCTTGGATGCTGGCTATAAGGCTATGGCCGCTGATGAAGTACGTGAACATGAAGCTATAGAGTGGGTTAACGCGCTTGCCGGTGACATGGCAAATGAAGCGAGGTGAGGTCTGGTGGGTAGAATTTGATCCCTCTATAGGCAGTGAAGTTCGTAAAACACGACCCGCTGTTATTGTTAGTAATGATTCGGCTAACCGCTATTTGCTGCGAGTTGTTGTTATACCGTTAAGCACCAACACCACTCGTGTTTACCCTGGTGAAACATTGGTTACTCTAGCAGGAAAGCCAGGCAAAGCCATGGCTGATCAAATAATGGCGGCTGATAAAATACGCTTAAAAAGCCTGTGTGGCACCTTGTCAAAAGCTGACATGTTAGGTGTTGAACAAGCTATTTTGGTACATTTGGGACTGCCAAATAAAATTTCAGATCTAGCTCTATAGTAGGTCATAAACAGCATGTCTAACCAAGTAACAACTTAGTCCTTACCAAAATAATAATGAACTCTTTTTTTCAAAAAACAGTAGCGGCCTTACTGCCTAACGCTGTTAACTATGCGCCTGAAGGCACAGAAGCCAAAGCCGTGGCTCATCAATGGCTACATGCACTGGCTTATGACTTTAGGCCTTTTGCCGAAACGCAAGGCATCAATAAAGCGGATTTGATCGCTCTTTTAAAAGCTGAACAGCTTTATACCGATCAAGAGTCTTTTAAAGATAAACTACCTACATTGCCCATTAAACCCGCGCAAACCAGTCGTTTTACCTTTATAGATTTATTTGCCGGAATAGGCGGTATGCGTATAGGTTTTCAACAGGCGGGTGGTGTTTGTGTGTTTTCCTCAGAGTTTGAGAAGAATGCACAAGCGACTTATTATGAAAATCATGGCGATCATCCCTTTGGTGATATTACTAAAATAGCCGTTGCAGATATACCCGATCACGATGTATTGATTGCTGGATTTCCTTGTCAGCCCTTTTCACATACAGGTTTAAAGAAAAATATTGAGGAATTATGCCATCTTTGAAAACGGTCTTAAAAATTGGAACTATTCTAGGCGAAGGCACTAAAGCTTATACGGTTGAAAAAGTCACTTATGATGCTATATATCTTCGCGGTCATCCCGATGCTCGGCGTGGTGAGGGAATTAATCTGAATGGTGTATTACGAATTATTCCAACTATCGTAATAGAAGATATTCTTCGTGGCTTGGAATCAGAAAAAATTAATTTAGATGACATCGTTCGTAAAAAAGGTGATGAACAAAAATATGATCTATTTTCTGTATTAGGTGTTGATCATGATAAATATATACTTGGATATGACAGTACAATTTATAAAATTTGTGAGTTCTGTTTTAACTACAAACCAGATGCAAGTTTACTTATTAATGCTGTTATTTCGCAAAATGTACTTCCCAAACCTTTCCTACTACTAGCCGGCATTTCCGGCACAGGTAAAACTCGTTTTGTCCGCGAACAAGCCGCCGCACATAATAAAGGTGATTCTAATTACTGTTTAATTCCGGTACGACCTGATTGGCATGAACCTTCGGACTTGTTAGGTTATATTTCACGAATAGGGTTGGAGGGGCCTTGTTACGTAGTCACTAAACTATTAGTTTTTATTGTGGCTGCTTGGCAGAATGCATTCTTTTCAGTAGAAGAAAATAAACTGATTTGTAAACACGCTGCCGAGATGACGCCTTATTGGTTGTGTCTGGATGAAATGAATTTAGCGCCTGTTGAGCAATATTTTGCAGATTACTTGTCGGTCTTAGAAACACGCAAATGGGAGAATGAAGAATATAGCTGTGATCCATTGCTCGTATCCGACACTATAAAGTTACTTAACGCAGATATGCCCGATATAGGGCAGGAGAAGTTACGTAAAGATCTAAAATTGATTGGTGAAGAAAATGATGCTCTATGGGCTTATTTTCTTAATAATGGCATTTCTATACCTCCCAATTTAATCGTCGCTGGCACGGTGAACATGGATGAAACCACGCATGGTTTTTCTCGTAAGGTGATCGATCGTGCTTTTACCATCGACTTTGGGGTGTTTTACCCTAATGATTATGATCATTACTTTAAGTCGCCCATACGCCCTAAAACTCTGAGCTTCCCGATGTTATCTCAAGTCAGTCAAGAAGATTTGATTGATGTTAAAGCTGATATCAATGGACAAAAAAGCATCGATTTCTTGAAGGCTATTAATACGGTACTCAAAGGCACGCCCTTTGAACTGGCTTATCGTGCTTTGAATGAATTGTTATTAGCGGTGGTGAGTTTTAATCCTTCAACTGTCGAGGAGCTGCAAGCGGTTTGGGATGATTTTTTGATGACTAAAGTGTTGCCGCGTATTGATGGGGACACTGAGAAGTTAAGCAATTCAGTCGATCACAATAGCAGTGATATATTAAGCGCACTGCTTGATGTCATTGACATATCATTTAAAGAGATTTTAATTAAAAATCAGCGCTTAGATTTATTGCGTGAAAATAAAGATGAAAAAGAAAAACCATTGATGATTTCTTGTCGTAGTAAACAAAAGCTAGAATGGATGAAAGCAAGGTTAACTTTGAATGGCTTTACTACCTTTTGGCCTTAATGGGGAATTATTGTCGAATCCCCCTATATTAAAAGATCCCTAGCTAGATCTAAAAACCTAGCAGGTGTATTGATCCACCCAAATGAATGGAGATCGTTATGTCAGTTGTCGATTTATCAACGCTACCCGCTAATGCACAGCAAGAATTATTAGATTTCTACGAATTTCTGCAAGAAAAATATAATAATAGAAAAGCTAATGCGATGGCTACAACACCACATCAAGAGCTAATCAAGGAAGATTTTAAAACGTTCATTATGAATATACCTAAAATAGAAGGCATTGAGTTTGAGCGACAAAGGGATTATCCAAGAGATATTGTTTTATGAAATATCTGCTAGATACCTGTGTCATTTCTGAATTGACTAAACCCCAACCGAACACTCATGTAGTGACTTGGTTCCAAACTACACAGTCAGAAGATTTGTTTTTAAGTGTAATCAATATCGGCGAAATTAAAAAAGGTATTTACAAGTTACCGGCGTCTAACAAAAAACAAGCGTTGTTGCTATGGCTTACCTCATTACTGGGCGATTATCAAAACAGAATATTACCAGTCGATCTGGCCATTATGGAAAATTGGAGTGTCATAGTTGCCAGTGCTGAAAAATTAGGACAACCGGTTGCTTCTATGGATGGCCTTATTGCTGCGACTGCCTACACTTATCATTTACTTTGGTTACACGCAACGAACGGGATTTTTCTGCCTGCAATGTTACGATAATTAATCCTTGGTCTGATTAGTTATGTAGGGTGGATAAGCAACGCGCATCCACCGTTGATGCCGGATGCGCGTTGCTTATCCGGCCTACGGGGATTATGATCTATAGCAACTATAATGCAGTTAGTAATGCCGATGGGCTTTAACTGGTGTATTTGGAGTAAAACAGCTTCAGCTGTTTTAAAGTGCAATAGCTGAAGCTATTGCACTCCAGTTTAATACTGTTTTTGATTAGTACTTATTTGGATGGGAGTGGCTCTAGCCACTCCCATATTCAACCTTAGGATAATGTCTAGTGCCCGATATTCTGACGCTTAAAACAGCGGACTTTGAACTAAGCGTTTGGGTTAAAGACCTCGCTAAGCCTCAGGATTTGCTAGCTAAAACCTATGCTAGCCGTGGCATAGAGCTGCCTGCTACTAGCTTACGGTTTAGTCCTGCGCTGAAAGTGCTTGAGCTTACGCCCTCAGGCGAAGCTTTAACTGAGCAAGCTCTGACTGTTGTAACCTTGCCTAAACCGCTGTTTTTTGAAAACAAACATTACGAATTTGAGTTTTTGTTTTCTAATCAGGACAGTCAAACCTCTGAGCCTAAGATCATTCATCGCTTAAGCAGCATAGAAGATAGCTTTCATTACAAGCACAGCGCCTTGCGCGGCAGCATTAATTTTGGTAATGACATCGGTTGGTTTCGTTTAGGTGTCCGTTATCAGGGAGCGGGGTGGATCATTACGCAATATCTGTCTTTTGAAGTACAGCCTACCAAAATGGTAATGAGTAATGACCTTAAGGGCATGTATGAGGTTATTGATCATGTCTATCCCTTATGGCGTTTTTCTTTAGTACAAAAGACAGATCAGGAATTAGCTCAGTCTCGAAAGCCGCACGAGCGTTTCCCTTTGTTGTGGCTGGCACATTTCGAAGGCTTGCGTTTAGACTTAGAAAAGGGCATTAAACGCATTTGTAATGCGCCGCATACGCGCTTATTACCTTATCAATACGCTGTTCGACCAGAACGTTTGCGGGGCCGATTGTCTTCTAAGCTGGAAGAACGGGTTGCAGTGCATTTGCATCAGAACGAAATGCATCATCGCTATCAAATAACAGGGCAACGACTTTCACTAGATACCCCAGAAAACCGCTTTGTAAAAATGGTGCTGACTCGATGCAGCAAAGATATTACTCACTTTAAAAAATGCGCAGAACAAGAAGATCGCTTGCGTAATGATAGCGGGCGACTGTCTAAGTCTTTTTATGACGAGTTGGATAGTTGGAAGCGGCCTTTGGAGCAATTATTAAACAGACCGTTGTTTGCCGAAGTCGGTAGCTATGATGGCCAGAGCTCTGAATCGTTAGTATTGCATCAGCGTGATGGCTATTCGGGTGTCTATCGTATTTGGCAGGAGCTTAAGCTCTATCTAGATGTTTTCGGTGGTCACTCGTCTATCTCAATGAAGTCTGTCGCTGAGCTCTATGAGGTTTGGTGTTTACTAGAAATACGTCGACTGTTGTTAGATTTGGGCTTTACTGAGAAAGCCCATCATCGTGCTTTGTTGACTGACAAAGGCATAGAGAAAAGTCTAAAAGATGGTATAGGTGCGGCCTTCCAATTTGAAAGAGCTGACGGCATTACTATACGTCTAGCCCATGAACCTATTTTTGGTCGCTCTAAAGATCCGTCATTTGGCAAAATATATTCTTGGACGACAGTACAAAAGCCCGATATCTTTTTGGAAGCGACCTTTCCTAATCAAGAACGAGTGCAATGGATTTTTGATGCTAAATATCGTATTGCCGAAGATAAAAACAGCAATGACTGTGCGCCGGATGATGCTATTAACCAAATGCATCGTTATCGTGATGCTTTGATTCATATTCATAAAGCCGATGATGGCGAGCTTGAGAAAAGTCGACCCATTTTAGGTGCTTTCGTTTTGTATCCAGCTTGGTTCAATGAAGCTAATGCTAGTAATCCTTATCAAGAGGCGATAGATGCTGTTGGTATAGGTGGCTTTCCGTTATTGCCGGGGCGTGATAATAGATGGCTGAAAAATTTTCTTATTGAGCGTTTTGGTATTACTAATCTGAATTACGAGCTTCCAGAAGCGGATGTAGATAAATATTTTGTTTCAGATTCAGCTCGTATCGGCACGATGGGGCTGCAATTGGCTCGTTATTCTGATTTAACACTGGCTGCGCCGTTGGACCCTAAGGCTGGTCGAGATAAGGATTATTTGCAGCGCTTTCAATCTGGAAATGCGGGCTGGTATCACATTAGGTTGAGCGCTACTGAAAAGAAAGCCATTGCTAGAAATGTCATGCGAGAAGTACGCTATTGTGCAATTGCTGTCTATCATGGCGGTGGGACAGAACGTATCATTACTCATATTTATGACGTGAAGTCAGTTCGCTTAGTGCCGCGTTGCGCTATGACCATCAATCAGACGGGTAAAATAGATAGTGCTAATGAAACTGAATACTGGCTGCTTGAATTAGGCTATGCAAGACCACTAGCTCAACCCTTGATTATGTCAGGGCTTAGAGCATTTAGGTTTCAACTTACTAACGCTTCAGAATTATTGCTTGCAAATAATTGGGATGATTTATCAAAGCGTTATAGGGTGTTGAGTTAGTGCTTACCAGATTATGTTTCATTATTCTGTATTGACAATAGGTAGCATTTACGTCTACATTCAACTAAATAATATTTTCTCCGGTGCTAAATTACATGACTACCGTAACTTTCGATACCTTAAAATTTGTTCGTACACTAAAAGCTGCGGGAGTACCTGAAAATCAAGCCGAAGCGTTTTCAGAGGCATTTAAAGATGCCCAGAGTGATACTGAGCTTGCGACAAAATATGATCTGAAAGAACTTGAGCTACGTCTTGAGGCTAGAATTAACGAAGTAAAATATGACATGATCAAGTGGATAGCTGGTATGTTGATAGCACAGGCAGGTTTAGTCGCAGCGTTGGTAAGATTGCTTTGAGAATAGTCCGTTCAGTCTGCCTCTAAGGTTTTAAAAACTTAATCAACATCCTCTTCTCGATAACCCTGGCTCACCCACATAAACAAAACCGCTGTTATCAACATCATTCCTGTAAAAAACCAATAGTAATCAGCGCCGGCTAATTTGCTACTGCCATCAACATTGTGGATGAAGAAATTAACGGCACTGGTAAATAGATTTCCTAAAGCTACCGACAGAAAATAAAAGGCCATCACAAAGGACTTCATGGTGGCAGGGGCTTGGGTGTATGAAAATTCTAGGCAGGTAATCGATACCATGACTTCGGCAGAGGTTAGTAGCACATAAGCAAATAATTGCCAGAGTATTGTTGGACTGATACCAGCGTCTAATTGCATTTGTATAACACTGGGGATAGCAAAAGCAATTACGGTAAGGAATAAGCCCAGTTGCATTTTTCTGATGGCTGTTAAATCAAAGCAGCGATTAAGCAAGGGATAAACCAGATAAGTAAATATCGGGACTAATATCATTATTAGCAACGGATTAGCGGCCTGAATTTGTGAGGGTAGTAGTTCTATGTCCCAAAGCATTCTATCCATCTTTTGCGCTTGTATGATCCATGAAGATCCCGTTTGATCAAATAATGCCCAAAAAATGCTAAAGAAGGCATAAATAGAACCTAGCTTAGCTAAGCGCTTTAAGCCCACTTGGCTAAACATGTCTTTAATGAAATTCATGCCGGCGGGTGGTTTATGGGTGTAGTGATGACGTCCCAACCAGAGTAATACAGTCGCTAGTAGCATGAGTAAGCCTGGCACCCCAAAAGCGACGGCAGAGCCTAAATGATTGAGTAACCAAGGAATGATCAACATGGCAGCAAAAGCGCCCAAGTTAATGGCGATATAAAACCAGCTATACACTTTAGACATTAAGTGCTGATTGTTAAGGTTGAACTGATCACCTATTTGCGCTGATACGCAGGGCTTTATACCACCTGAGCCTATAGCGATAAGGCTTTGACCAAGTAATAAGCCCATGCGGGTATTATCTAAGGCCAGAGTAAAGTGACCCAAACAATAGATCAGCGATAACAACATAATAGTCCGATACTTGCCGAGCAAACCATCAGCTAATAAAGCGCCGAATAAAGGCATGAAATAAACAGCGGAAATAAATAAATGGAAATAGCCTTGCGCTTCATTTTCAGACATTACCGCAAGTTGACCTGATGAATCGACTAGATATTGCGTCATATAAACCATGAGGATGGCGCGCATACCATAATAGCTAAAGCGTTCGGCTGCTTCATTGCCTACGATATAAGGTATGCCGCTAGGTAGCTTGTTTGATTTAATGATGCTCATGGGATGCCGGTGATAAT
>QVQD01000124.1 GCA_003584875.1 Methylococcales bacterium | reverse complement strand
GCTATAGAATCTTTTACTTAACGGCCATACCCATTGCATGACGTGTAAGTACTGATTTAGCAAAAGGGACATAATCCAGCAATGTTAAACCAATGTTTCTAGCGGTTACTAATGCTAACCACTCATTTGAAAATACTTTGACCACTGTATCGGTAAACCCTATGGTTCGGTCATGATCTTGAGTACGAGTGTTAGCATAAGTATTTAGAAAAGACGCATCCCCAATATCGTTATTGGTTTCATATTGTTTAATAAGTTGTTCCGCTAGTTGAACTACATCTCGAAAACCTAAATTAAATCCTTGTCCTGCTACGGGATGTAATTGATGTGCGGCATTGCCTATAATGACTGTTCGGTCAACGACCATTTTTTCAGCGCGTATCAGAGATAATGGAAATGCGCGTCTAGGCGCTGTTAAACAGAGTTGACCTAACTTATATCCGAAGCATTGTTGTAATTCAGCAATAAAATCTGCTTCGCTGCCTAACATAAGTGCAGTAGCATCTTCATTTTTTCGTGTCCATACGACCGAACATAAATGACTTCCTACAGGCAGAAGCGCAAGTGGCCCTGAGGCCGTAAAACGTTCGTAGGCGGTGTTATTATTGGAAAGAGTGGATTTAATAGTTGTAACTAATGCCGTTTGGCCATATTCAGTAATTTTTTGATTAATGCCCATTAATTGTCTGACGGACGATAAGCCACCATCTGCACCAACTAATAGTTTCGCAGTTATGTTGAAAGATTCTTTGTCTTGTTTTAGATTAATGAATACTTCATGATCACTAGACATCAAGCCGACCACTCGGGCAGGAGCAATGACTTCAATAGATGATTCAGTGACTAGATTGGCTATATGAGTTTCAATGTCGCGTGCACTTATCACATAACCTAAAGCTTCTACGTGTTCTTTTTGTGCTGAAAGACGCGTTTTACCGAAATGTCCCTGATCAGAAATAAGAATATGTTTTATTGAAGTAGCGGAGTGACTAATTCCTTGCCAGAGTCCTAATGAATCTAGTGTTTCCACTGTTCCTGCTGCTAAAGCTAATGCTCTATCACCAGTCGGTAAGGCAACTAATTGTTCACGTGTAGCTGCTTCAACAATTGCAATGCGTAGTCCTGTATTTTTTAGCATCAGTGCTAAGCAGTTACCTGCTAAGCCACTGCCCACTATTACTATGTCATATTCTTGCTGCATTTGTGCCCTGCATAAGTGCTTCTATTTCAGATATGGTTTTAGGAACGCTAGCAGTCAAAATTTCATGTCCATCTGCAGTGACCAGTACATCATCTTCTATACGTATGCCGATACCGCGCCATTTTTTTTCAACTTCTTTACAATCTGCGGGAATATACAAGCCTGGCTCTACTGTAAGTACCATACCTTTTTCTAAAAGTCGCCATTCCTGATTAATTTTGTAAGCACCGACATCATGTACATCCATACCTAGCCAATGACCAATGCGGTGCATATAAAATTGTTTGTATTTTTCGTCTTTAATGAGCTTCTTTAATTTGCCTTTGAGTAAACCTAAAGTGACCAAGCCCGCTGTAATGATTTCAACAGAGGCCTCGTGAGCTTTATTCCAAGGAACACCTGGTTTGATTTCTGCCAATGCCGCTGTTTGAGCATCTAAAACTAATTGATAGAGTTGTTTTTGTGGTTCACTAAACTTACCTGAAATGGGGAAGGTACGAGTAATATCTGCGGCGTAGTGATCAGATTCAGCACCCGCATCAATCAGGAGTAAATCACCGTCTTTTAATAAGCCAGTATTTTCGGTGTAATGCAAGGTACAGGCATTGTTACCGCTGGCAACTATTGAGGGATAAGCAACAGAGCGTAAACCGTTGTCCATAAAGTGATGAACAATATCGGCTTCTATTTGATATTCATAGCGCCCCGCTTTGCATGATTGCATAGCTTTAGTATGAGCCATTGCAGAAACTTCGGCAGCGTGGCGCATGAGTTTAATTTCATTAGGGCTTTTAAATAAACGCATATCATGTAGGTGGTGCTCTAGGGAAATTAATTCTCTAGGTGCTTCTAGACCTGTTCTGGACTGACTGCGGATAATGTTTAACCAGTTTTGCAATCGTTGATCCAACTCAGTATCCCGCCCCATGGGATAAAATACTTTAGTTTTGTTTTCTAATAGTTTGGGTAATAGCTCATTGACTTCATCTATTGAGTGAGCTGTATCGGCGGCATATTGGTTAATGGCTCCATCAAGACCAGCATGCGCACCTTCCCATAAGGCTTTTTTCTTATCAAATTTGCGGCAAAATAATAAATATTCGCCTTCAGTTCTGCCAGGAATAAATACAGCTAAAGCGTCAGGTTCATTAAATCCAGTCAGATAATAAAAGTCACTGTTTTGCCTAAAGGGATAGTCAACATCGCTATTTCGCGCACACATAGATGCGCTGGCTATCAGGGCAATATTACCTTGGCCGATATGATTTATTAATTGTTTTCTGCGTTTTTTAAATTCAGTTTGCTTCATGATCTTCTCGCCATAAATTGTTAGTAGAGTCGTTATTGTCTGCTAACTCTTCTCGCAATAATAATATAGCTGACTTCAAAAACTCAGTAATTTCAACAAAATCTTGCTCATCCTCTTCGCCATCTACGTCAGTATCAAGCTTTGTAAACTCTGTAATGTCTTTAAGAATTTCTCGGGTATCTTTTGACCAGTTAGTTACAGTTGCTGCTGAACCTACCCCAAATAAGTAGCCACGACACCAGTTTGTTAAAGCGTCAACCCTCTCAGATAAAGCAACTTCATCATCAGGTAGAAAGAAGTCAAAATCCAAGTCATCACTAGCGAGTAAACGCCTTGTTTCTTCAAACAATCGTATTAAGATATCAATGTCGTTGCTTGATACCTGATTGGCATTTTGCAGTAATTCTGCTAACCAATAAGTACTTTCTGTTTGTTCATTAACACAAAGCATACCAGTTGCTAAGCCGTGAGCTTCTGCAGCCGAAAGATCAGGGTCACATTGTAAAAAAATTGCGTTACAAGCGTTATAAGCCATAATAATTACATTAGCTAAAAGAAAAATATTGCTTATGCTACCATTGAAAATAAACTAGGTTAATATTTGTTCGTTTATAATTAGCAAAGTGACAGTTAATCGATAAAGAATTTACTAGCTGTTTCTGAATATAATCCGTAATTACAACTGATTACTAGAATTTAGATAGATGCCACTATGACAGAAATATATCTCACACCAGAATATATAAATTTAGAAGATCGATTAGATCAACTTATCGATAAATATACAGACCTAAAGCGTGATAACGCTAGATTAAAAATTAAGTACGATACCTTGGCTCAAGAGAAAGAAGTCTTATTGGAGAAAACATCTTTAGTTCAAGCAAAATTAGATTCTATGATTAATCGCTTACAAGCATTGGAGAATGGTTTATGAGCAATAATCCCCAGCATGTTTCATTAATGATTATGGGTAAAGAATATAGAATTGCCTGTAATGAAGAAGAGCAAGATAATCTTATTGTTTCAGCCCAGCAACTTGATGTTCAAATGCGCAAGATGAGGGACTCAGGAAAAATTAACGGCCCCGATAGAATTGCAGTGATGGCTGCTCTTAATGTGGGTCATGAGCTACAGTTAATGAAAAACAAAAATATTGCTTTAAATCAAAGATTGAACGAATGCCTAAGCAGATTAACTTCTAAAATAGATGATGCTCTAGATAAGAATTAATGGGCTAAATTCTTAGTTAATGACTCGAATTCGAAGCAACTAGCGCTAATCCAAGTAATACTAGATTTGAGTCAATGACCACATTAAACGACAGTTGCTTGGCAATCATATCGGCGTCACCGCCTGTTAAAATAACGGTTAGTGATGAATCTTGGGTACTTAGAGCGCTTTTAATCAAGCCGGTGGCAGCATTTAGTGTCCCACTATAAATCGCAGCTTCAGTGAAGTTTGCCGGTCCAGTGCTGAAATTGTCCTCATTAAACATTAGTAAATCTGTAGCAATTGCTAAGGATTTTTTCATTAATGTTAATCCTGGGCTAATCATTCCTCCTTGATGATTACCGTCGGCATCAATGAAGTCGATGGTAATTGCGGTTCCGCAATCAATAATACAAGACCCTTTTGGGTAGTAATTACGCACAGCGATGAGAGCTAACCATCGATCTACACCTAATTTTTCGGGCTCTATATACCCATTATGAACGCCAAATGCATAAGCCTCAGATTTCACTTGAATGGTTATTATAGATGGCCAAAGTTCATTAGCGACAGTAGTAACTAGCTCCACTAAAGATTTAGCACTAACACAAGCTAAGGCTAGTTTCCGAGGTGTGGGTAAATGTTTCCATAGCTCAATGAGTTTAGCCGTATTAAGTGCTTCATTATTTAAAGCATGACTTTGCTGAAGATTAGCATTATGGAATGTAGCCCATTTAAGTCTACTATTCCCAATATCAATGACTAAAATCATACACCGATGCCACTAAAACTAATTTCCCCAGATGCGAAAGCTTGGATAGTGCCTTCGGCTCTTTTAATTAATAACAGGCCGTTATCATCAATGCCCTCAACAATGCCGTCAATTTGTTGCTGGCCAATAAATAAGGTTGCTGCTTGTCCTTGTAAGCAATCATAACTGCGCCACTCATCGAGATAGGCTTGTATGCCTGTAGTTTCAAAGCCGTTAACTATATCGAGAATATGACTTAAGAGCGTAGCAGCGAGTTGATTACGAGACTTAGAAACTGTTCCGGTGATATTAGTTAAGTCAGTCCAAGCTTGATTAATGGTTAGGGCTTCTGATGCTGGTAAAAATAGATTGAGACCTACACCTATGACGGCAGAGCAAGGGCCATCAGATTCACCGGATACTTCGATGAGTATACCGCCTAGTTTTTTACCCTGGCTGTAAATGTCATTAGGCCATTTTAAGCCTACATCATGGATATGATGTTGCTTTAAGGCTCTGATGACAGCAACACCTGTAGCTAGACTTAATCCAGCGGTAGCCGCGATGCCGCCTTGTTGAAAGCGCCAGAGTATCGACATATATAAGTTACTACCATAAGGTGAAACCCAGCTTCGGCCACGCCGACCTTTTCCTGCCGATTGATGTTCTGCAAAACAGACAAACCCTGAGGCTGCCTGTTGTTGAGCTTGATCGACTAAATAACTGTTAGTTGAATTGATGCTATCGTGAATCTCAAGCAGAGATATTAAGCGTTGATGATCTTGACTAAGCGCTTGAGTTATGGTTTTTAAATCTAATAACTCCAGGGCATATTCAAGCCGATAGCCTTTACCACTAATGGCGGAGTGTTGTAAGCCAAGTTCAGATAAGCCCTTAAATTGCTTGCAAATAGCCGAACGACTAACACCTAGTGCTTCTGCTAACTCGGTGCCTGAATGAAATTGTCCGTCACTTAGTAATATTAATATTTTTTTTTGTTTATCTGAAAGATGCACGGCTAGGACTCGATTGCAAAAATAAAATAGACAGAGTAGTTGTCTTGTTGTCGTGATTATAACCTGATTCAATCTTAACAGAGGTCTCCTACTGATATTGATTATCGTATCATGAGCAAATTTTCTTGAACTCTATTAATGAATATGTTTATGTATAACCCTATTCCCTGTGTTATTTATGCCTTCCATCCTATTCGCTTATTTTGCGGATTAGCGGTTTCTGTACTTATTACAAATTTATAATAATCGAGGAGTTGTTATGTCTGACCAAACAAACTATATACGTTGGTTTAATGAATTAACGATAGATGACGTGCCTCTAGTAGGTGGTAAAAATGCCTCATTGGGTGAAATGTACCAAGCTTTAACGCCTCAAGGCATTCAGATACCCAATGGCTTTGCTGTGACGGCTGAAGGCTACCGTTATTTGTTGGATGAGGCTCAGGCTTGGCAGCCATTACATCAAATCTTAGATGATCTACAAGCTGATAATATGTCGGACTTGGCAAACCGCGCTCGACTAGCACGAGATCTTATTTATAAGGCTAAGTTCCCAGCAGATCTTGAAGTACAAATCTTGAATGCTTATGCCCAGTTGCAACATCAATATGGCGAAAACATGAGCGTTGCGGTACGCAGTTCGGCAACGGCAGAAGATTTGCCTACAGCTAGTTTTGCTGGTCAACAAGATACTTACTTAAATATACGCGGTGAAGCCGCTTTATTGGAAGCCTGTAAGCGTTGCTTTGCCAGTTTATTTACCGATCGCGCCATTCATTACCGTATTGATCAGGGTTTTGATCATTTCAAGCTGGCTTTATCAATAGGCATCATGAAGATGGTGCGCTCAGATCTTGATGCCAGTGGTGTGATGTTTTCCTTAGATACTGAATCGGGTTTCAGTGATGTTGTCTTTATTACCGGCGCTTATGGTTTAGGTGAAAATGTTGTACAAGGCGCGGTAGATCCTGATGAGTTTTATGTGCATAAGCCCACCTTTGAACTAGGTCATCGTGCAGTGTTAAAGCGCAGCTTGGGCGCAAAAAAGATAAAAATGATATACAGTGATGGTCGCACACGTGAATCGACTCAGAATGTAGTGACCTCGGAGCAAGAACGTAATCGATTTTGTCTTAGTGATAAAGACGTTTTAACGCTCGCTGACTATGCCATCAAGATAGAAAAACATTACAGCGCCAAAGCCGGGCAACCAAAACCCATGGATATGGAATGGGCCAAAGATGGCATTGATGGCACGTTGTATATTGTTCAAGCACGACCAGAAACAGTGGTCTCGCAATTAAGCGGAATGATACTGGAACAATATACACTCAAAAGCACAGCCACTCCCGTCGTCACTGGTCATTCTGTAGGTAGCAAAATCGCTACTGGTAACGCGCGCATTATTGAGAATGTCAGTCAATTAAGCAGTTTTAAAGCTGGCGATGTCTTGATCGCGGATATTACAACACCCGATTGGGAACCGATCATGAAAATTGCATCGGCAATAGTTACTAATCGGGGCGGGAGAACTTGTCATGCCGCTATTATTTCCCGTGAATTGGGTGTGCCAGCCGTTATAGGTTGTGATAATGCCACGACAACGATTAAAAATAATACGCCTGTCACCGTTTCCTGTGCGGAAGGTGATAATGGCAAAGTCTATGAGGGTATTCTTGATTTCGAAATAAAGACCACCGATTTGTCAGGACTCAAACGTCCTAAAACCAAAATCATGCTTAATCTGGGTAATCCTGAACTGGCCTTTAAAACTAGTTTTCTGCCTAATGATGGTGTCGGCTTGGCACGTATGGAATTTATTATTACTGAATATATCAAAGCGCACCCGATGGCTTTGATTCATCCAGAACGTGTGCAAGATGCCATCGAACGTGAACAACTTAAGGAATTAACACGTAACTATCCAAAGCCTGAAGATTTCTTTATCGAACGCTTGTCTGAGGGTGTAGCTACGATTGCAGCAGCCTTTTATCCTAAGCCGGTGGTCGTGCGCATGTCAGACTTTAAAACCAATGAATATTCCACCCTATTGGGCGGTCGTTGCTTTGAATTTGATGAAGCTAATCCTATGATCGGTTTTCGCGGTGCTTCGCGTTATACACATCCCGCTTATGCAGAAGGTTTTGCATTAGAATGCGCTGCCATGAAACGGGTACGCGATGATATGGGTTTAACTAATGTCATTTTAATGATTCCCTTTTGTCGACGTGTACAAGAAGCGCAAAAAGTGCTGGCTTATATGGCAGAACTGGGTTTAACGCGCGGTGAAAAAGGCCTGGAAATCTATGTGATGTGCGAGATTCCCAATAATGTTATTTCAATTGATGCTTTCTCCCAATATTTTGATGGCTTTTCTATAGGTTCCAATGATTTAACTCAATTAACCTTAGGTGTGGATAGGGATTCTGCGATTATTGCCGAAGATTTTGATGAGCGTGATCCTGGCGTTAAAGAAATGATACGCTTAGCGGTACAAGGCTCAAAACGTAATGGAAAACATTGTGGTTTGTGCGGACAAGCACCCTCCGATTATCCAGAAATGGCTGAGTTTTTGGTAGAAATAGGCATAGATTCAATGAGCCTGAATCCCGATACCGTTTTACAAACTACTCAACAAGTCTTGCTAACAGAGCAGCGCTTAGGGCGTTAATAATCGACAATTAGAGAAAATTACTCTTTTATAGGATGTGCTGAACGATAGTGAAGCGCATCGTTCTATTGGGGTGATGCACTTCACTGTCGTTCAATTATTAGGTGTAGGTCAGGTTAGTGATAGCGTAAGCCGACACTTTGTCGTGGTCTGTCGAGTTACAGCTAGCGCCTAACCTAACTTACGCAAGCGTTTTGTCACTTGTTAAGCCAATAGACGGTATTTTTACCTTACAACAACTCTTTAATAGCAGGGTAATCATTAAGCAATTGTTGTCTGAACGCTTCAATAGCCGCTTCGTCATGGCGTTCTGCTCTTGGTATAGGCACATTGATTTCACTGATGACTGACATGGGTGAGGCCGATAAAAAGATCAGTCTATCTGCCAAGGCAATGGCTTCACGTAAATCATGAGTGACAAATAATACTGTGTGTGGGCGTTGTTGCCATAAGCTTAGCAATAAGGCTCTGACTTGACGTGCGGTAGGGGCATCAAGTGATACAAATGGTTCATCCATCAACAATAGGTCAGGATCAACGGCAAAAGCGCGTGTTATAGCAACTCTTCGACTCATGCCTAAAGACAACCTTTCTGGATAAACATGTTGTGATGGCGTTAATTGCATCACCTCAAGCAAATTATCAATGATATTAGCCGATAAGGGATCTTCAACCACTAATTCTATATTCTCGCGCACTGTGTGCCACGGCAATAAGCGTGGATTCTGAAAGATATAACCGATTTTAGGCCGAACTGATTGTTGGCTTAGACCTATGCTGCCTTGGTAATCATTATCTAAGTCGGCAATGATATTCAATAAGGTCGTTTTGCCACAGCCGGAAGGCCCTACCAGACAAATGAACTCACCTGATTTAAGGTTTAAATTAAGATCGGCAATGGCAGTATGAGCTTCTGCCTGTTCTATGGCCGGATAGGTTTTATTGATGATGTTGATTTGAATATCGCTCATCGCCTCCACCTCAAAGCTTTTCTATCTAAGGGCTTTAAAATAATGAGTTCTATGAGTTGAATAACGCCGACAAAGGCGATGGTATAAGCCAAAATACTAGCGACATCAAACATCTGAAAAAACAAATGCAGTTGATAACCCATGCCATTACTTCGACCTAATAATTCTACGACTAGAATGATTTTCCAAATGAGAGCTAAGCCAGAACGAGTGGCGGCCATGACAAACGGATGCAACTGTGGCCAGATAACATGAATCAAAGTTTTACGCTGACTAAAACCAAAGCAACGAGCCATGTCTAATAAATCTTGATCTAGTGAGCGCGCACCTTCGCGGATGGTAACGATGACACTGGGTAATTTATTAATCACTACCGCTAGGATCGCAGCTGATTCAATTAAACCAAACCAGACATAACACAAGATAATAGTGACTAATGCAGGTACATTCAAAAATATCACCAGCCAGTTATCAAAGAAAGCATCCAACTTCTTATGACGACCAAGAACGATACCGATAGCGCTGCCTAATAACATGGCGATAGAAAAACTGACCAGTAAGCGCAGTAAGGTCACGCCTAAATGAAAAGGTAGTTGTCCTGAAGAGCAGGCTTGCCAAAATACCTGAGCTACAACGGCAGGTGTTGGCAAGCTATGGATGTTAATATAAAACGCGCAACCTTGCCACAGAGCTAAAAAAGCCAGTAATGATAAGAGTGGCAAGAACTGTTTGCTGGATTTCAAAATCAATTTGACTTAGGGTTGAGACCAAAAAGTGCCTGCTTGCAATGTTTCAGAAGCTCCCGTTAAGCGATTATTAGTTGAAGTGCGTAGTAAACTATAAATACAAGCCGCCGCTTGTTGCTCTTTGTCACCCCATTGCTCAATTGCTCCTTCACAATAACGTTGACGCAATATTGTTTGGGTAGCTAAATCTTCTGCTTTTGTTAAAGGTATGATCTTTTGCCAATCGCTATCAGAAGTACATAACAGCTTTTTGGCACGTTTGGTCGCATTTAAAAAACTGTTAAGTGCTGTTTGATGCGCCTTGCCCCAGCTTTCTTTAAATACATAACCAATGCTAGGTACATTTTCAGTAATATCTAAGCCTTTTAAAATACCTCTGCCATCAATAATTTGTCGATAACCTTGCGCTTCTAATCGAGCTGCAAAATGCCAGAAAGTCAGCACTGCGTCTACACGCTCTTGTTTAATTTGCTCATTGATTAAAGGAGGTGCGCCAAAGGTTTTTTCAACTGAGGTATTCAAGTCTAGTGAGTTTTTTTGTGCTAAGGCCTGCAACAATATCCAGTTTTTATCCAGCTCACCGCCCGCTATACCCAAACGTTTACCTTTAAGATCATTAATACTGTGGATAGGACTGTTTTCCGCAACCACTAAAGCACCTGAGGTATTTGAATAAGGATAGAAAGTAAAGTCAGCGCCTGTAGCGCGTAAACTAGACACCCATATCCAATCAGAAACGATCATATCGACGGACCCTGATTGCAGGGCAATTTTACCCGCTTCGGCATTAGCGACTGAGAGTAGTTCTAATTGGAAGTCAGATGCGTTGAGTTGTGGGTCATTTTTTAGGGCAGCTAATTCCCATTCCAAGGTACCTGCCGCTTGAACACCTATGCGTAATAGGGGTTTTTCTACAGCAAAACTATTGCTTGAAACGAAAAGACAAAGACTCATAAGAAAAGCATTAAACTTCATGCAGACACACTCAGATAGAAAGATAATAAAGCTGCCTATTCTATCTGTACTGCACGATTCGTGCGAGTCTGTTTACTGAGATGTCTTTAAATAATTATTCGCCTATTTATTTGTAAAAGAGCATAGGTATATACATAAGATTAAATAAAACTCTGTAGGGTGGATAAGCGCTAGCGCATCCACCCAGATATAGAATCGTGAGCAATGGCCATCGAGTTTGTCGACTAAGCGATCTTAATAATATTTGGTGGATGCGCTGTCGCTTATCCACCCTACAAAACTGAGCGATTCTTGCGAGTCTGTTTACTGACATGTCTTTAAATAATTATTCGCCTATTTATTTGTAAAAGAGCATAGGTATCTACATAAGGTTAAATAAAACTCTGTAGGGTGGATAAGCGCTAGCGCATCCACCCAGATATATAATCGTGAGCAATGACCATCGAGTTTGTCGACTAAGCGATCTTGATAATATTTGGTGGATGCGCTGTCGCTTATCCACCCTACAAAACTGAGCGATTCTTGCGAGTCTGTTTACAAACATGTTTTTAAATTTAAGGATAGACAGGAAATGTTAAAAGACATTTAAGGTGCGACTTACTACAATATCGACCACTTAGGGCATTTCTGCTAATAGAGGAATAGCCGACTAGATCAAATGAACCTTTTAAAACTTAGCGAGAAATCACCATCATGGAATCTTTTAAAAATATACGCGCACTCATCATTGATATGGATGGAGTGCTATGGCATGGTACACAAGCGATGCCAGGTTTGGTTGAGTTTTTTCAAACCCTTGATGACTTAGATATCCGTTATATTCTAGCAACCAATAACGCTAGTTTAACGCCAGAACAATATGTGACTAAATTAGCAAAAATGGGTGTTACCGTGACCCAAAAACAAATATTAACCTCAGGGATGGCGACTGCGCTTTATTTGAGTGAGCAAGTCAATCCTAAAGAAACCAGAGTGTTTGTAGTGGGTGAAGATGGCGCAACCCAACCTTTAGTGGAGCTGGGCTTTACCCTAACCGGACTTTATGAAGTCAACAACAGTGATAAGCCCGAGCAAAAAGGTGCTGATATTGTCGTCTGCGGCAAAGATGAAACCTTAACGTGGGCTAAATTAGCGACAGCGAGTCTTAATATTCGTGCTGGTGCAAGCTTTATAGGCACTAATGCCGATACCACTTTACCTACAGAACATGGTGTCACCCACGGTAATGGAGCTATTCTTGCAGCATTAGAAGTCGCTTCAGGTGTCAAACCGACGATCATTGGTAAGCCAGAACCGATTATCTATCAACAGGCGTTAGGTTTACTGGGAATTAGTCCAGAGCAAACAGTCGCCCTAGGTGATCGTTTAGAAACCGATATACTAGGCGCAGTTCGTACTGGCATACGAAGCATTATGGTGCTAACAGGCATATCTTCTGAAGTCGATTTGCAAGAGTCAGATTATCAACCTACGTGGGTAATGGAAGATATTCGTGCGGTGACCAAAGCTTTGCGCGAGCAATCGGTTTAATTCTCAATAAATGTAGCTTGGGTTAGCGATAGCGTAACCCAACAATAACAGACGTTAACAAAATGACATCCAAGTCCGTAAGTCGTAGGGCGGATTCGCGACAGCAATCCGCCACATATTCGCAAGCTTGAAAACAATCGAACAAAAAAAAACACACGAGGAAGCATCCACGTGAGGGTTAATTTATTGCTTCGTATAGGGTGGATTGTTAGCGCGAATCCACCCTATACGATATTCCAAATAGATTAAACCGCCTTACGGCCGTTAGTTGCGGCAACACAGAGATCAAGTCCATCCCAATCTATTTTCATCTCAGAAAGGAATCGTCCAGCGCTTCCCAATGTACCTATTTGATTCGGCTTACACCGGACTCTGAGATGGGGATACTTCTCCCGATTTTTTGCATATTCAGCCAGTTCGCTCAGTGTCACAGGCACAAATTTATTATGAATTGGGTTGATAGGTTTTCCTGATGGTCTTGTACGCCTATCGATTGCAATAGAAAATTTCCCAGCGACATCACCTTTTTCACCTATATAAGGGTAGCCATCTTTACCATCGAATGAACCAGGGTGGCGTAAGCATATCAAGCAATTGTATTCGTTAACTGAAATCATATTTGTATCCGTATGGTTGAAAATTTAGTTTTTAGGGCGGTTTCGCGATAGAAAACCGCCAGTCCAATGCAACACCGTAGCTCAGAAAGGTTCGATTACTAGCACGAATCCATCTTACGGGTTATGTCAAAACAGCTTTTGGAAAGTGAAGCGTCAAAAGTATAAATGATATTTGACATGAGAATAATATCATTTATACTTTGTTATAAATGACTATCTTCATAGGAAAAGTATCATGGCAAGAAAAAAATTAGATTTCACTCTCGAAGAAGTTCAGCAAGAAGTTGTTGGCGTTTGTAATTATTTAAGCGAAGAGCTTCTTGAAGTACTGGGCAAAAATTTTTATTTAGCCTGTCTTAATCAGCCTTTAGTTAATTATATTGACAATGACGAAAGGGGTTGCCGTGATTTAACTGTTGATGACATCAAAGAATGTCTAATTTCGCACGATATGGAATGCGCTCTTGATTACGCGAAGGGATACAGGTTTGGGGATATAAATGACCCAGAGAATTTTTTGGATGGGATGGGACTTTTCCTAAGCATATTCGAAAGGCACATTAATTATATTGAAGACTCAAAATGTAAGTTTTTATATGACGTAACTAGTGCGCGATGGACGCTCGACAATGGTGATTCACTCAATTTAAAAGAGCTTGCATTATTGGCGGGAGTTGATGAGCGAACAGTAAGAAATGCAGCAAGTTCAAAAGATGCAATCAGTTTAAAGACACAAAAATCTGGTGGATCAACCATTGTTGATAATGATGAAGCAAAAAGGTGGCTGACAAATCGACCGGATTTCAAAGCTACTGAATATATTGAAGACACAACTTTGGATACCCCTAGGTACTTTGAAGATGCAACAGGATTTGGACGATACTTAATTCATCGAAGAGAGGAGCTTAGCTTAACTATTGATGAAATTGCTAGTGCTATTGACTCTAGTGCTCAGGTAATTTCTGATTTAGAAAATGGCATTGATCATCTTCATTTAAGTCAAGTTTGCAAGTTATCTAGTGTTTTGAATGAGAATAGATCGAGGTTCATGTCTGATTATATGCGGATTTTTCACCTTGAAGCATTAGCTGATTTAAAGGGGTATGACTATAAAAATACTGAGAGCTCCGAAAACTCAGAAAAACTTTCCGATTTCAAATTAATTATTTTCAAACAGCAATTGAGGCTAGAAGCACAGATGGCGATTCTGGAAGATCAAAAGAAGGTGAAGTAAATGTTAAGTACACATGCGCAATATCGTATAAAAGACAGAGGAATACCTCCAGTAATTATTGACTGGCTTGAGCAGTACGGTGCCATCGAAACTCAGAACGGAGCTGAATTGATTTATTTTAATCATCGCAGTTTAAAGAAATTGGCTAGTTATACTGGAGGATGTAGTAATAAGTTCGATAAACTTAAAGATGTTTATTTGTTAAGAGGTAACAACGGTAATATTGTTACTGCTGGGTATCGCAATGAATCTATACAACGTAAATAAGGAATAAATATGTCTGAGCAAATTAAAACCTTAGCTAAAGCCATTTTTGATAGAGGAACGCCCTTTTTAAAAATAAATGACATCGCAAAGTTAAATAAACGATGGTGTAGAAATGTTAAGGACGGTGACAGTAGGCGAGGTCCTTGGATGGTGGCTGAATATGAAATATTGAATTCTTCAGCTTGGGCAAAATTGGCGCCTTGTATCTATATGGTTAAAGCAAGTGATGATGGATTGAGGTATGTAGGAGTTTCAAAAAATAGACTAAAAGATCGTTGGCGATTATCACCGGCTTATGATGAATCATTGACTGTAAAGTTGCCAGATAAGCAGCTTTTCCATAGTCAGTGTTGGAAAAAAATGGAAAATGAGCTTATTGAATCAAATAACTTAACATTTGAAGTGCGAGTGTTGTTTTCTGATAATCTCTCTGAGCTATACAAACAGGGGGTGATTTCATTGAGCTGTCCTCTAGCTATTGAAAGTCTTTTAAGAAAACACAGATGTTACGATTTAAATATGGCGCAGAGTTTTCTTCCTTGGAATTCAATTTAGAGAGAACAAATGTTAGATTTTTAATCAGGTCAATTGATGATTATCGTCAGCTTTTAAAAAAAATAGGGAGATTAGAATAATCGTAATTACGCTGAATTTAATTTCATTTAACGTCATCGCAGATGATGAGAATCAGATATGTAAATTCTGGTGAACAGTGAGTTAATACTTCAAGTTATGCAAGTTAGCATAATACGTAATTCAACAACCAACTTAGTGAGTAATTAATGGCTAGTATAAAAAACAAACTTGCGGCAAAAGAAGCCCTTAAATTTATTCACAACAATTTAAAAGCTGAGCTAAATCTCATTCCCCTTGATGAAATGCATAGATCAAAAGCTCATGGTTTCGGAGTTGGGGAATCGGGTAAACAATTTGTAGTAATTTTGGGGGGAAGTGACGGTGCACTCCAGACTCGGATAATTACGGAGAAATTACCTGTTTTGCCTCTTATTACTGATGTAACTCATAAGCCTAATATTTATAAGGGAGCCAGAGTAAATCAACAAAATACCAGTCTAGGGTATAAAAATAATCTTTTTAACGGCAACCAATGTTCTTTTATTGTAGATAATTTATCAGCATTGGATCAGTTAATTAGATGGTATGTTACTGGTAATACGGAGTCGGCGTTTTAATAAGATTACAGTTTTTATTTATGTTACATCAATGGTCAATTTATAAAACAATATCACAAAGGTATACAAGTAATGGATAACGCTGAAAAGCTAGAATATAGACTTCAATTGCTGTGCGGCTATAAAGTACAATTTTATGCGAATAATTTGAAGTATCGCGTAATGGCAAAAATAAGTAAAACAATGTCAGAAATTATACATAAAAAAGTAATGCTTTGGGCTGATACCCAGCTTTTAAAGGAGATTGATGGCAACGGCTATCCAGACATCAATCCCTTTTTAGAAAACTATATACAGACATTTACCCTGTTTTACACACCGGGATTAGGATTGTCTGAAGTTCCAAAGACCGAAGAGGCTATTCAAGCCAATGACGCTAATGAATTTTACAATGCGGTAAGGCTGGAAGATGATAATCCGTGGTACTGTGACACTATAGATGAAGCCATGTTTGATTTACTTACCGAAAAATATGAGATAGATCGCACGGGCGGGCTTATAGATCAATTACGTGATCATGTGAACAAAAGTAAAGCATTATGATGCGAACGTTTTCGATTTTGTTTTTTCGGATGGATTGAAAAAATTCTAAACATTATGTGTGAATGAAAAATATCCTCAGTGGCAATTAAGGAATATGTAATGAAAACTATTTTAATAATACTATTGCTGACAGTTTCAATAGCTAGTTATGCGGACCACTTGACTGCTGTTAACGGCTATAGTCATTTGCAGGGCTATAAAGCAACTGAAGGTTGTTATGGTTCAGGATGTTTACCCACAGCCGTTTTACAAGAAGTGTTAAAACAACCTAGTTATTACAGTCAAGAGCGCATCCAAAATGAAAAGCTGATTGATGCTATTAAAGAATCGAATGAAATTAACAAAGAGCGATTGAAATTAGAACTTCAAAATAGTGATCAATAACAAGGTGGTTTTTTGATGATAACGCGTAGCCTGCAATCCTTAGGGCGCAAAAGAAAGTTGTCTGACCCTGGTGACCCTACCTAAGCGTGTCAGGTAAACCGTGTGTTTTTCGGTTTGGTAGATTAATAACATATCACCACCTAGGTGACATTCACGAAAGTCGTTCCATTCACCTTGCAAGGCGTGGTCTTTAGCTTCAATCGGTAAAGATTCTTCATTGAGCAGTTTTGCAATATAAAGAAATAGTTTTGTTGCTTGAGTTTCCGTCAAACGGATATTGCGCATATCTTTGATGAAGGTCTTGTGGCGAGAAATCGTTTTCAAGGTGTATTGGTCTCACGATGAAGTTGTTCAAGGCTGAGGGTTTCTATATTTTTTCTGGCGCGAACGTCCAGCATAGCGGCTTTACTGCTTTCATTAGGTAAGACAACTTCGAAGGGTAACCCTTGTTT
>QVQD01000158.1 GCA_003584875.1 Methylococcales bacterium | reverse complement strand
CACAATAACTAGACATGTTTTGAAGTCTACCTATAAATTCGTGAATTTAATTCAGCTATTATAAGGGATTAACACGGGTACTATTTTCTATGGCTTTAAAGGCAATGTGGAATTCATCTAAATTTATATGTTCTAATTCGCTAAGTGCCTCTTCTAAAAGGCAGTTCATTAGAGTAATGGTTTTAGTATCTGCTTTTACTAAGGACCAATAATATAATTCATCATCTACTTCCTCCAGAGCGTAATTATTTATGCGGGTATTATTAGATAGACTAATAGTTTCTTGTATTGCAGCGATTGCGGGGTAGATATCGTAAGGAAAAGGTGCCTTCATGAGAATGGTGTTAACATCATCAAAGTATTGCTGAAGGTCTGGTGGTATGCTGGTTATGCCTCTATTTTTTAACATGTCCTCGCAAGATTGTATTTTTTCATATTCTCCGGCATAAATCGCCATCAATAAATAAACATTGATAGCAATAAAAGGGTCGGGTAATAAGTTCATGGCATTATTTATCAAACGAAAAGACTCAGCATTACGACCAAGAGTCTTCATAGAAACAGCGTAATTAAGGTTTAAGATTGGATCCTTTCCCAGTTTAATTGATAGCTTATGTTGTTTGATGCATTCATCAACATCACCTTCCACAGAAGCAATTAAACCTAAAACCATTGCCGCTAAAGATGGATTAATTTTAAGTATGCTTTTAGCATCATTTTTCAGGCGCTGTGAAGTTAGATCATCAGGTTTAGTTTGAGATAAGGCAAACTTCTCGGTTGTGTCGATAATATTATTTAAAACGGAACTAAAGTCTGTGGACATTTTGGATGCTCTATGTAATTAAGTTAGTTTCTGAGGATAGCCCAATGATTGAGAGTTCATCGGTTAATCGGCGTACAAAATTTCAATGACCTTATATATTTCTTCTATTTTCATTTCTGGACTTTCCCGTTCTGCTCTAAAGCCAGCGTGAAAGTGATTTAAATTATAAAGGTTTATTAATGCTAGCCCATTGGCTACTTGCTCATTCAAGAGACTTAGTGCATTTTCATTTGCTGATATTTGTAACCAAAAAAATAGCTGGTCCCCTATTAATTCAACATTAGTACTTGGTTCTTTAATGTGATGTGCTTTTAGTAGTGAATTCAATAGGAAAGCTATAAAAGGAAAGGCGTCAAGGTCTATGTTTGACTTTATTATCAAGGCAGTAAAATAAACCCTGACCAGTGAATCAATGTTGATTGTGCCATTAATACGAGCAAGTTCTTTATAAAATATTTTGACGTCCCGATGATGGCCGGTGTCAAAAGCCAATAGTATTTCAGAATTAAGTAAGTTAACTGGTTTAGGCATTACTTTCATTATGCTTTGCATTAATCGGTAAGATTCTTCGTGCTTGCCCAAGGTTCGCATCGATATTGCACGATACATGACGTAATAAGGATTGCGACTTAGCTTAAGGGCGATCGCATGTTGTTTTTCTGATTCTTCTAAATCACCTTCAACAGCTGCGATAATGCCATAGGCTGAGGCGCCTAGTGCTTGATCTGTGGTAATTATTTTTTTAGCTTCTTTTTTCATGCGTATAACTGTAAAAGCATCTGGATGTGTTTCATTAACTGAATAAACTGACAGTTGATCCATTAATTTTTGAAAAGTGTTGGGCTTACCTTTTAACATTTTGATTTCTCCATCTTAGCTAAATGAGCAATGAAATTATTTGCTTGGTCTAGTGTAACAGGAATGAGTATATACGTTAGAAAAATATCGAGCTATTGGGTTTAGACTCTCTGAGATTTATAGTGAGTAACATCATTAATGACTTATGAATAGGTCATTATTAACAAGCTATTTGGAGCCTTATTCCATATACATCAATGAACTCATGAGCTAGGCAGTCGATGAATGGATGAAGATAAATGCTTTTCTGGTACTTATGAGAATTGTTTGGGTCGGTATTGTTTTTATTTACCTACACTTCCACATAGAACAATTAAGCGTTCATAAGTTTACGCTTTTGTTACATCTCAGCAATCGGAGCAACATTGACAAACTTGAGTTTCAGGTCAAAAAAATAACTGCATATACTTATGCAACGATTAATACAGTCGTTCTGAGTTGACATGGGTCAAGCTATTATTATTTAGAGATTTAGTCTTAAATCTTTGAAAAGGCAATATAGCGTCGATAAGGTGAGTCGTTCTTCCAAGTGAAGGCTTCGGTATAATAATGCATTAAAGCTAGATAGCCGAGTAAGCCTAAAGTTATTACTTTGCTGATACGGGTGCCGAACAAAAATTCGCTAAGTTGAGCAATGAAGTTATCACCATAGGCCTGTAATACAAAGGCTAAGCTAAATGAGCATAATGGTAAAACGATTAATAAAGGCAGATGGCAACGTGCAGCAATGATATACATTAAATTGTGAGGCTTGCTGTGGTGTCGATTGTAATCATGTGTGACATAAAAAGTATAGGCTGTTGCATCATGCACTAAGCGAGGTACCAATATTGCTAAAAAATAATAGTGTTCCAAGTAAAGGTAAAAACAACTGAGCACTAAAAAGATATTAGCCCATAAAAAACATCTGCCAAATAAACTAATGACATAACGCTGACAATAAATGCCAAATATTATGATGCTAATACATAAGAGCCCTGCGCTTTGCTGTATCCATACTATTTGCTGTATATCTAAGCTATTCTTTAGAAAAATTCCCACATAGATAATTAAGCCAGCAATTACGCTCAGCCATAATAAAAGATAAAAAGCCCAGTTTGGCAATCGACAGACACTTCGCGCCACGCCATGCTGTTGCTTTATAACATGGTATACAGTCCATCCCGCCACTAAAACATAAAAAACTTTATAAGGTATTAATAAACTTCCTAAACCAAAGACGATAGCAATAGCCAGGGTCATTAATAAAAGTTTACGACTATAGTTTTTGAGGTAGTTGCTGTTAGTGGTTAATAGCAAAGTGCTGGCAATAATATGAGGTGTACCGAATAAAATTTGAAAGACTATAAAATGATTTGGACTGCTGGGTAAATGACTCTGTAAATACCCTTGCCAAAAAGTTATGTCAATGAATTGAAGAGCTAAGCAAAGTGGAATAATGGTATAAAGTCCTAATAGCCACTTAAAAGATATACTTAACTTAAGCTCATCGGCTAAGCTATTAGTGTTACTGGCTGATGCTGACATGAAATCCTCTAATTATATTTATTGTTATCATAGAAAACTCGAGCTAAATTACACTGGATATTTAACCCCTTCAAGTATTGCTTAATATTTATTTATGAACAACTCACTTTTTCAACTTCATGAACGCTTACAGCAAGACTGCATTGCTATTGGCCGCTTTAATTTATGTCAGTTATTGATGATGAATGACAGCCAATATCCTTGGTTTATCTTAGTGCCTGAAAGAGCCAATATTAAGGAAATCTATCAGTTGAATAGCCTTGATCGCCAATTATTGAGCGAAGAGTCCTGCTCACTTGCAGAAAAGTTGGCCGAACTTTTCAAGGCGGATAAGATGAATATAGCGGCTATTGGTAATTTGGTGCCTCAATTACATGTGCATCATATTGTGCGCTATGAAACAGATAAAGCTTGGCCTGCCCCGGTATGGGGTAAATTTGATGCTCAGCCTTATACCGAGCACCAAATCATTGAGCTGATTGCTAAGGTAAAAGCTAAGTTAAATATTTAAGGTTTTGTATGCTTATCAAGTCGACATCGGCTTTAAGGAGTCGTGAATTCAAATCTCATGAGTTTTGCTAACAAAAAAACGAAGCTAGGTAGGGTGGGCAACGTTTTTGTGACTTTGAAAGTATAGTTATCAGCGATTCAATAAGCGGAACGGGGTGTAATTGTAACCCCGTCCTTTTCGTTTAAGTTTTCGAAAGCTATTAAGTATCTAAATGTTTCGGTGAGTTGGGCAGCCTTGACCGACTACTGCATTCCTCCGTGAAGCATGGGAACCTAAATCAATATAGCTTAATCAAGCTAATCTTAAATCTTTGACAACTCTAACGATGTCTTGATTATGTGAGATGGTTTCTATGCTGAAACCTAGCTTGGTCACTAGCGATATCATCGGTTGATTAATAGCTAGCACTTCTCCTTCAAAAAACAACATACCTTTGGTTTTTGCTGATTGCATTAAACTGGTCATTAGGCGAGTGCCTATGCCTAATCCATGACAATCATCTGCCACTACTAGGGCAAATTCTACTGATTGGCCATCAGGATTCATTAAATATCGACCTACGGCTAGTTCAGTAGTTCTCTGTCCATCATCGGTAATGGCAATAAATGCCATTTCTCGGTCATAATCAATTTGGGTAAAGCGCACGATCAATTCTGAGTTCAGTTCGTGTAAGGCTTGCATAAATCGAAAGTATTTAGTGCGCTCTGATAAGCGACTGTGAAAGTCGGTTTCTAAGTCAGCGTCTTCGGGTCGTATAGGTCGTATGCAGATATTTACGCCATTGCTTAATTGAGTGTGCTGTATAAGTTCATGAGGATAAGGATGTATCGCCATGTGTGCATAATGATTGAATTGATTACATAATTGCGCTTTGATACGAGCATCTACGGCGATGGCACCGTGTTCATCAACAATTAAAGGGTTAATGTCCAATTCTAGGATTTCTGGCAATTCACTGACCATAGTTGAGACATTGAGTAGTACTTCAATTAAGGCTTGAATGTTGGCGGGTGGTAATTGCCTGAAAGCTTTTAAGTATTTTGCGGCTTTGGTTTTAGCAATGAGTTGTTCAACCATATAGGTGTTAAGAGGAGGTAGGGCGACGGCGTTATCTTGAAGGATTTCTACCAAGGTGCCACCTAGACCAAAACTAATCGCTGGTCCAAATACCGGATCCCTGACTACGCCTATCATTAGCTCTCTGCCACTTGCGCTCTTAAACATGGGTTCGACGGTCATGCCCACATTGCTGATTTCTGGGTGAGCCAGTTTAATAGTAGTTTCCATTTCAGTGTAGTGTTTAGAAATTTCTTGAACGCTATTTATGTTGAGTCTAACGCCACCTATATCAGATTTATGACTAAATTCGGCCATATTTACTTTTAAAACGACTGGAAAGCGCAAGGTTTCGGCAGCTATCATGGCATCTTTTGCGCTAGCAACACTGATGGTTTGGGTGACGGGGATATGAAAGGCGGCCAAGATGGCTTTTGATTCTTGTGCGGTTAATACTTGGCGGCCTTCGGAAAGTACCCGTTCAATAATTAATCGCGCACCTGTCACATCAGGCTTTTCAAGTTCATCTGTTGCTGATGGAATTTGTTTAAGCAGGATTTGGTTTTCAGCATAATTAGCTAAAAAAGAGAAAGCATCAACGGCTGTTTCTGGAGTATTAAAGTGCGCCACCTTACTGTTAGCAAATAAATCACGACCAGCTTGTACTTTAGCGCCTCCCGTCCAAGAGGCTAGAACTGGTTTATGGCTAGATTTAGCACCATCGATAATACATTGAGCAACTAAAGTAGGTTCAGTCATGGCTTGGGGCGTTAATATGACTAAGATACCATCAATATTTTCATCGTTAATGCATACTTCTAAGGCTTTTTGATAACGGTCAGCAGTAGCATCTCCTAAAATGTCGATAGGATTGGCATGAGACCAATGAACTGGTAATACTTTATTTAACGCATCTAAACTATCGGAGCTTAATTCAGCTAGTTTAATGCCGACATCTTCTGCGCGGTCTGTGCTCATCACACCTGGACCACCGGCATTGGTAATAATAGCTAGGCGATCTTTTTTAACCACATAATTATTAGCCAGCACTCTGGCAGCAGAAAATAATTCAGTTATGCTATAGACTCTAACTACGCCAGCTCTAGCAATTGCGGCATCGAAGACATTATCGCCACCTACCATCGCGCCAGTATGAGACATTGCGGCTTTGCAGCCTGCCTCATGGCGACCTGATTTAATTAAGATTACTGGTTTTAAACGTGCAGCGGCTTTGAGTCCACTTAAAAATCGTCGAGCATCACGTATGCCTTCGACATACATTAAAATGCCGGTGGTTTTGCTGTCTGTCGCTAAATAATCTAACACTTCACCAAAATCTATATCAGCCGCACCGCCCATAGAAACGACAGTGGAAAAGCCAATGTCCTGAACTTTTGCCCAATCTAGGATGGCCGTGCATACGGCACCGGATTGCGATAACAAGGCTAAGCTGCCATCTTTAACAGTGCCATCACCAAAGGTGGCATTCAGTTGGCCACTAGGACAAATAACACCTAAGCAGTTAGGGCCAATAATGCGAATACTATAACGGTGGGCAATAGCTAATATTTCTTGTTGTAGGTGTTTGCCTTCATCGCCCAGCTCACCAAAACCAGCGCTGATGATAATCACTGAATTTACATTTTTATCACCACATTCGCGAAGTATTGCAGGTACGCTAGGTGCGGGCGTGGCGATGACGACTAAATCTAAGTCTTCGGGGACAGCATGAAGATTAGGGTAAGCTTTGAGTCCTAATAATTGTTCATGTTTTGGATTGATAGGATAAAGTCCGCCTTTAAACCCTGCTTCTTGCATATTAAGCAGCAGTCTATAACCGACGCTATTCTCACGTTCTGAGGCACCGACTATCGCAACTGTGGTAGGTGTAAAAAAATGCTTTAAATAATGAGGGCCCATGTTTAATCCTTAGCTATGATAGTTAGAAAAATCGCTAAACAGCGACCTACAAGGTTTTATGGTTTGGTGCTTGAGAGAATAAATTAAAACAAGGTCGGGTTAGCGATAGCGTAACCCGACATTTTGTAGGAAATTCTGTTGGGTTACGCTATCGCTAACCCAACCTACATAAATAACTAAAATATAAATAAACGTATCAGAAGGTGCAGTGCGTCTAAGGCTTTGTTTCCATGCAGAGCGTGGGAACGATAAACACTAGTCTTTTATAGGTGGTGGTGCTAATACGACACGTGAGCCATTTGATTCTGCTGAGCTCACTACGCCAGCAGCTTCCATGGCTTCAATCATAGTGGCAGCGCGGTTGTAACCCACTTTAAAGCGGCGCTGTACGCTCGATATTGAGGCTTTTCTAGTTTCTGTTACAAATTGCACTGCTTCATCATATAAAGAATCAGATTCAGAGTTACTGCTGTCGCCACTAGGGCTGTAGCCATCATTACTTTCTGAAGAGTCACGAGTAATATCTTCTAAATAATTCGGAGGTGCTGTTTGCTTTAAAAATTCAACCACGCGATGAACTTCATGATCATCAACAAAAGCGCCATGAGCTCGTATGGGAATGCTGGTGCCTGAGGGTAAAAATAACATGTCACCATTACCTAACAAGGTTTCTGCGCCACCTTGATCAAGTATGGTTCTTGAATCTATACGTGAAGAAACTTGAAAAGATATACGTGTTGGAACGTTGGCTTTAATCAGTCCAGTCAATACATCCACTGAAGGCCGTTGAGTGGCTAAGATTAAGTGGATACCGGCTGCTCTGGCTTTTTGTGCGAGTCGTGCAATCAGTTCTTCAACTTTTTTGCCAACTATCATCATCATGTCGGCTAATTCGTCTATGACGATAACAATGCTAGGTAGTTTGGTTAGTACAGGGAAACTTTCACCGTCTTCAAATGGATTAAGGATTTGAAACATCGGGTCTCTGATAGTTTCGCCTCTAGCGCTTGCATCATCAATCAGTTGATTAAAGCCGGCAAGGTTTCTAACCCCCATTTTGGACATCAGTTTATAACGTCGTTCCATTTCAGCAACCGCCCAGCGCAAGGCATTACTGGCCTCTTTCATGTCGGTAACAACGGGCGTTAATAAATGCGGGATACCTTCATAGACAGAAAGCTCTAACATTTTAGGATCGATCATAATCAAGCGCACTTCCTCAGGTGTGGCTTTATAAAGCAAGCTGAGGATCATGGTGTTAATGGCGACTGATTTACCTGAGCCTGTGGTACCTGCGACTAAGGCATGAGGCATTTTACCTAAATCAGCAACCATAGGTGCGCCTGAAATATCTTTGCCCATCGCTAGGGTCAGCAATGATTTAGCTTTTACAAAGTTAGGTGAAACGAGTAGTTCACGTAAGGTTACCATTTCACGAACGCGGTTAGGTATTTCTAAACCTACCACTGATTTACCCGGTATGATTTCTACTATACGAACACTAGTGACTGATAAAGCTCTAGCTAAATCTTTGGATAAATTGCTTATTCGACTGACCTTAACGCCTGCTGCTGGTTGTAGCTCAAAGCGAGTAATCACAGGGCCAGGGTGAAAACCGACTACGGTAACGGTTACATTAAAATCAGTGAGAATATCTTCTACTAAGCGAGACATTTCTTCTAATTCGGTTTCTGAATAGCCGATGACTCGGGTGTCACGTTCGTCTAGTAAGCTCAAAGAAGGTAATACGCCTTCACTGGCACTATATTTGGTAACGGCTAAAGTTAGATTAAGTTTTGGTTCGGATTCAAAGTCTTCTATATACTCACTTGTAATAGAGGTAGATTGTTTGTAGCTGTCTTTTTTGACTTTAGCCTGTTTTTGATTAGTGGATGATGGGATATTTTCATCATTAATTTGAACAGTGTCTCTAGATGGTCGAAGTTCTGAATTGTTAAAACCATGACTTATAAATCGACATAATAAGAGGGCATAACGACCAATAGCATCGATAAGACTAAGCCACGAAAGATTTGTAGATAATGTTAATCCTGAAAGCAGTAACATGATTAAAAAAAGAGTTGCGCCAGAATTTCCAAATAGCACTAAGGTTTTATCGCCAATTTCTTGCCCAAGATAGCCGCCGGTGGTGCCGGGAAGTTGAACGCTGACACGGTAGATATATAAATAAGAAAGGGCTGCGCTGGAAACAACAAGACCAAATGAGCCTAAGCCACGCAGGGGAATGGAGAGTTTATCTTCATTAAATTGAGGCTTGGCAAAGAATAAATAACCATGCCATGAAATAATTAAAGGGAATAAATAAGCTGATAAACCAAACAAGCTAAGCATTATATCGGCGATCCAGGCGCCAATTACTCCACAACAATTAGTGATTGTTGTTAGTTCACTGCTGTGTGTCCAAGCAGCGTCGTTAGGATTGAAAGTGAATAAAGCTAATAAAAGAAATAATGCGCCGGTAAAAAAACTAAGGATTCCGATCTCACGCAACCCCCGTATTGTTTTTTTTTCTATTATCGCAGACATATTTAAATAACTCGACTTGTACAGAAGTATACAAAACTGGATTAAGTGGCAACAGATGGGTATTCTACATGACTATTGCCCACAAAAAAAACATTAGGGTAAGTTTTACTTGCATATTATAAATTTTATGCATAATTACATTTACCAAAGCTAATTTCATCTTCATAATTCTAGGCAATTTACTGAGTATAGAGGTTTTAAAATGAGTACTAACAAACACTGTCGTCTGTTGATTTTGGGGTCTGGTCCTGCTGGTTATACAGCTGCTATTTATGCAGCACGTGCCAATTTAAATCCAGTTATCATTACTGGCATGCAACAGGGCGGGCAATTAACGACTACTACCGATGTTGATAATTGGCCTGGTGATGTCGAAGGCCTTCAAGGTCCTGATCTAATGGAGCGCATGCGCTTACATGCAGAGCGCTTTGAAACTGAAATTATTTTTGATCATATACATACTACCGATCTTTCTAAGAAACCTTATACCTTAATTGGTGATTCAGGTACTTATACTTGTGATGCGCTGATAATCGCCACCGGTGCCTCCGCACGTTACTTAGGTTTAGATTCGGAAGAAGCTTTTAAAGGTCGTGGCGTTTCTGCTTGCGCTACTTGTGATGGCTTTTTTTATCGTAATAAGCCGGTAGCTGTTATTGGCGGTGGTAATGCGGCGGTTGAAGAAGCTTTATATTTATCAAATATAGCTTCTAAAGTGACTATCATTCATCGTCGTGATAAATTTCGCTCAGAAAAAATATTGGCTGATAAATTGTTTGAAAAAGCTAAAAACGCTAATGTTGTGATTGAATGGAACGCCTACCTAGAAGAAGTGCTAGGTGATGATATGGGCGTAACGGGTGTTAGAATTAAAAGTACCTTAGATGACAGTAGTCGTGATATTGATGTGCATGGTGTGTTTATCGCTATAGGCCATAACCCTAATACTGGAATATTTGAAGGTCAATTAGCAATGGAGCATGGCTACATTAAAGTCAACAGCGGTATTACAGGTAATGCTACAGCGACAAGTGTAGAAGGTGTGTTTGCTGCTGGTGATGTTATGGACTCTATTTATAAGCAAGCTATAACATCAGCTGGATCAGGATGTATGGCTGCTCTGGATGCTGAAAAATATTTGGATGATTTGGTTAACTAGGTATTAATCGTCTCATAAGTTCTTTCTGGGTTGATTGTTTTCTTGTATTTGATCCCCCCCTCTAAATACACAGTTAAGGATTAGAAAAATGGTAGGGGCGACAACTTCGCCCTGTATCCTCGATTTTTGGATTACTTGGCGAATTTGTTGCCCCTACAAAAGCTTATATGTAGGAGTTAGAGTTATGTGGTGGGGGTTTTAAAAAAGTAACGATTTGCAGTGCATTAGCTTTAACTGTCGAGGAACAAAAAACTTAATAAATCCATTTACACAAAAATAACAACCATAGGCTATCCTAATTGCTCCGTATTTGTAATTAACAACACATGCATCTGACTATTTTAGATCCAAATAATCCTAGGCAAGATTTTCCTTCTGTAAGTAAAGCCATGACTGATCCTGATGGTTTGTTGGCGGTAGGCGGTTGTTTATCCAAAAAACGCATACTTAACGCTTATCGTTCAGGGATATTTCCTTGGTATAGTCCTGGTGAGCCTATTTTATGGTGGTCACCTAATCCAAGATTAATTTTATTTCCAGAGCAATTAAAGGTTTCTCGTAGTTTGCGTAAAACCTTACGTCAAAAAAACTTCACCTTCACTGTAGATCAGGCATTTAATGAAGTGATTGAAGCTTGTGCAAAACCACGTAGTTATAGCAAAGAAACCTGGATAAGTGATGATATGCAAGCGGCTTATTGTCGATTATATCATTCTGGGTATGCTCATTCGGCTGAAGCTTGGTTTAACGGTGAATTAGTAGGTGGTTTGTACGGTGTAGCTTTAGGACAGGTCTTTTTTGGCGAATCCATGTTCCATACTTATACAGATGCCTCTAAAGTTGTTTTTGTAAGCTTGGTTGAACAGCTTAAATTATGGGGTTTTCAAATAATTGATTGCCAGGTTCATAGCGAACATCTAGCTAGTTTTGGTGCTATTAATTGTGAGCGTAGTGAATTTATAGGCTTACTTAATGATTATTGTGATGAGCCAGTCAGTAGTTCTGCTTGGCATCTGCTACCATGATCTCTATCCCGCTTTATATAACGCCAGCGCATGAATGCAGCTATTTAGATGAGCAATCTGCGCAATCAGTCTATATTCATCCTTCTTATACATTAACCAGCGATTTATATGCACAATTAATTGAGCAAGGTTTTCGTCGTAGTGGTGATCAAGTTTATAGACCTCATTGTTCGCAATGTAGTGCATGTATTCCTGTTAGATTGGCTGTTGAGGCCTTTAAACCAAATCGACGACAAAAACGTTGTTTAAATAAAAATAGCCATTTAATAGTTAAAATTAAGTCTGCGGTCTTTGAATGGTCTCATTACGAACTCTATTTACGCTATCAAATGAGTCGGCATAAAGGCGGTGAAATGGCTAATATTAGTCCAGAAGAGTATATGGAATTTTTGGGTTCAAGCTGGTGTGATACTTTATTTGTAGAATTTTTTATTGATAATGATTTAGTAGCTGTGGCGGTCGTTGATCAATTTGATAATGCATTATCAGCAGTTTATACTTTTTTTGAGCCAAGTTTTGCAAGCTTAAGTTTGGGTGTTTATGCGGTTTTATGGCAAATTGAGTATGCACATAAACAGCAAAAAGAATATCTATATTTAGGTTATTGGATTAAAGCCTGTCAGAAAATGAGTTATAAAAGCGACTATCAACCTTTGCAAGTTTTAGAAGGTGGACAGTGGAGAGATGAGCATTAAGGTTTAGCTATTGTTTGTTATAATAAAAGCAGCTTCTTGTTCTTCCCACACAGAGCGTGACAGCCTTAAGTTAAGAAATATTTGAACTTATTGTAGGCTGGAATAAGGCTTTTCGAGCGTAAGCGAGGAAAGCGTTTCCGGCATAGGCAGTCACGTATTGCCGGAAACGCCACCATGCGCTGCGCTAGCATAGTCTTATTCCGGCCTACAAAGCTTTACTGGGGACAATTAGGCAGAGCGTGGGAACGATAAGGTTTTAATGTAGGTCGGGTTACGCTAGCGCTAACCCGACCACGTCTGTTGTAATCCGATGTTCCAAGATACAGGGCGAATGTGTCGCCCCTACAAAAGCTTAACTTAATAGTCATAAATAACAAGTATTCAGTTTTATCAAATCTTTTAACGCTACAATTAAAAAACTAATTAATCATTTTGAAATCATTACTTAAGAACTTAATCTTAAGCGCCCCCAATTGTTGGAGAACTTTATCTTATAATAAGCCTCGGTGGCTGTTATGAGTAGGCGTCCTGTCCGCAAAAAAGCAAAATCATTCCGAGCTTTGTATATTGCTTTAGCATTAGCTCTTATTGGTCTTGTCGCAACAAAATTAGTGCGTGACGAGGTTAGAACCTCTAAATATCAAGCGCAATATTTATCGGCTATTAGTGAGCAATTGAGCTATAAATTAGTACCCGGGTCTAGTGCCTCTATTCGTTTTCCAGAATATGGGCCTTATGATGAAAGGCTAGGTTATACCTCATTGCCAGATATCATTGGTCATTTAAAAATCAACGGTTTTAGTGTGACTTCACAAGCTAGTATTTCGCCGATGATGGCTGAGTTAGCAGATTATGGTTTATTTTCGATTTATCATGAAAAAAGTCAGGCAGGACTTCGTATTACTGACAAAAATGATCAAGTCGTTTTTAATAGCCTGTTTCCTGCTCATGGCTACCCCAACTTTAAGGCGATCCCACCGTTAATTCTTGATACTTTATTATTTATAGAAAATAGAGAATTATTAAGTGACGATAATAGTACAGTTAATCCTGCCATTGAGTGGGATCGACTTGGCTATGCGGGCTTACAATTAATGGCTAATAAATTAGGTGCAACCAGTGCAGTACCGGGTGGAAGTACGCTTGCGACTCAGCTAGAAAAGTATCGCCATTCAAAGAATGGCTACACCAATTCTATTATAGATAAGTTTCGTCAGATGGGCACAGCCTCGGTGCGAGCTTATTTAATGGGCCCGAATACACTTAAAATGCGAGAAGAAATAGCTCTGTCCTATTTGAACTCAATGCCATTAGCCGCTACACCTCAGCTCGGGGAAGTACACGGTTTGGGTGATGGCTTATCGGCTTGGTTTAATGCAGATTTCGAGCAGACTAATATTTTACTTAAAGCAGATGCTTTAAAACCACCCAAGAAAGTGACTCCACAACAAGCACTCGCTTATCGACAAGTATTGAACATACTGTTATCACAAAGAAGACCCTCCTATTTTCTTGGGCGCGGTTATGATGCTTTGCAAAGACTCACCGATCGATATTTACGCGTCATGACCGAACAAGGCGTTATGTCTGTTGGCATGCGAGATGCGGCTTTAAAGCTTTCGACAGTTCGACCGAATCATTCAGCTAATGAACCCACCAAGTTTATGGCCGAAAAAAAGACCCAGAATGTATTGCGAACGCGTTTAGCTAAAGCGCTGGGCGTTAGATCAAATTATGAACTCGATCGCTTCGATTTAACGGCTAAAACAACCTTAGATTTCGACACCCAACAAGCAGTCACTGATGCACTAAAGCAACTTAGTCAGCCAGAAGCTGCACGTAAAGCCGGCATACTGGGATTTCATCTGCTTAATGAAAACACTGATCTTAAGCCTATCGTCTATAGTTTGATGTTATTTGAACGGAGCAATACCGGTAATTTATTGCGGGTTCAGACCGATAATTATGATCAGCCTTTGGATATTAATGAGGGTATCAGAATCGATTTAGGTTCTACTTCTAAGCTACGTACTATGGTGCATTATCTTGAATTGGTCACCGATGTCTATCAAAAGCATAAGAATTTATCGATTAAAGATTTGAATAAGCTTGAGCTGCATCCAAGAGATTATTTATCAGCCTGGGTTTTAGAGCAAATGCGGTCAACGCCTAAAATAAATTTAGAAACTTTGCTAAATCGAGCCATTGATAGAACTTATTCCTCAAGTCCTGGCGAATATTTTTTCACTGGAGGTGGCTTGCATCATTTTAATAATTTTACCCCTGATGAAGATGGCAAAATGATGTCAGTGCGGACTGCTTTAAGGGACTCAGTTAACTTAGTGTTTATACGCTTGATGCGCGAAGTTGTTTATCATCATCTTTATAAGCCAGAGGGCTTGGCTCGTTGGCTGGATAGTCCTGATGATCCTAGGCGTAATGAATATTTACAGCGTTTTGCAGATAACGAGGGACGTGTTTATTTGCAACGTTTTTACGCTAAATATAAAGATAAAACCCCTAAAGAGGTTATGTCACTGTTAGCAGGCAGAGTCGGTTTTACGCCTGCGCGTTTGAGTATGTTATTTAGGGCTGTCTATCCTGATAAAGATGAAAACGCTTTAAATGCTTTTCTTAATGAGCATTTAGCCAAAACTGTAGTGATTAATGACGAAGATTCTGACACTTTATTTGATAAATACTCAGTCGAAAAATTTGATCTACAAGATCAGGGTTATATTACCAAGATCCATCCTTTAGAATTATGGTTGGCAGCTTATTTAGCTAAACATCCTAAATCGACTCAAGAGCAGATTATGGCTGCCAGTGCCGATGAGCGCCAAGAAGTTTACCGTTGGTTGTTTAAAAATCATCGTGTCAATGCACAGCAGCAACGAATTATGAGCTTGCTAGAAGAAGATGCTTTTATTGAAATTCATGCGGCATGGAAGCGGGTAGGTTATCCCTTTGATGCCCTTACACCGTCTTATGCAACTTCAATTGGAGCATCAGGTGATAGGCCTGCGGCGCTAGCGGAACTGACCGGTATTCTGCTTAATGATGGCGTCAAATTACCCGTGGTTCGATTTGATAGTTTGCATTATGCAAAAGATACCCCCTATGAAACCTTACTTAATAAGGCGGTTGATCCGGGTGAGAGAATATTTGCCCCAGAAATTGCCAAAGTAGCAAGAGGCGCCTTGGTGGGTGTTGTTGAAGGGGGGACCGCCTCAAGACTCAATGGTATTTATACTGATGCAAAGGGTCAGGTATTATCCGTTGGCGGTAAAACCGGTACAGGAGATCATCGTAAACAAATATGGGCTGCTGGAGGGCGACTTTTAGATTCTAAGTTTGTTAGTCGTGCAGCTACTTTTACCTTCTTCATTGGTGAAAAATATTTTGGCGTAATGACTGCTTATGTAGAGGGGGAAAATGCGGGGCTTTATCACTTTACTAGCTCATTACCCGTACAAATAATGAAATTTTTAAAGCCTACTTTGTCACCGTTGATTAATGGTTTAACTTTAGAGGCGAAGGCAAAGCCAGAAAATAAAGAAACGTTGGCTGATAGTGATGAGCCGATTGCTTTATCTGTGGCAAAAGAAATCACTGCTGAGAAATTAAAGCCAGTTATTTCTAAAAATACGACTGCCGTACAGCCATCAGTTTTGCCTGTCACTAAAGTTATTAGTGCTGAGAAACCAAAGCCAGTAATAGCGACAAGTAACAGTGCTTTAATTCAGCCGCCTGCTGTACCATTGACAAAGGCAGAAATTAAGCCCTCAATTAAAAAAGACCCGTCCACTAGCGTTACCTCAACTCCCAATAAAGTGCTCAATATGAATGAGGCGAAGTTATCAGCTAAAGATGTTAGCAATAATGCAAGTAATCCTCAAATTAAAGATGTTCCCGCGAAAGTGATCGCTATGCCTGTCAAAAAAACAGTTCCAGAAGTTGCTAAAACACCTGTTACGCCAGGAACAAGTTCGGGCATAAAACAACCTGAGTTAAGTCCTACAGCCAAAGTGTCGCGTCCAATGGTAGATAATACTAAGCTGACGGTGCCTGAAAAATCGCAGCCTGCTGATAAAAGTCGGTATTTTAAATATCCAGAGCCGCAGAAGGCAGTACAGTAGTTATGTGTCTTTTTAAAAGTTCTCGGATGCTGGACTGGGTTTGAAACCCAGTTCCTAACGATTAATATCTCGGAATTTATTTAGGCATTAAACCGTTTCGGTCGAGGCTATAAACCCCGACCAGCATCTGATTATACTGTAGGGGCGACACATTCGCCACGTTTAAAGAGACGAATGTACTGAGCGAATCTGTCACCTCTAAAAAGTAAGGCGACGTCATAGGGTATCATTGTCGTGTGGTGTAAGAAGTCTCGGATGCTGGACTGGGTTTGAAACCCAGTTAATAATTAATTCTACAAATTTCTATCAATCACTGAGCTTCCAGTGCAGCTAATTCATCTGAGGTATTAATGTTTATAAAGATGTTAGGCTCGCCACTAAAATCAACAGTAACACTCTTAAGCGGTCGCAACCAATCTGAAACTTTGCGTTGACCACTAGCTAAATAGTCTTGTAGGTTTTCGGTTAGTGAAGTTTTAAGAGCTAAAAATAATGGATGTAGTTGCTCACCATCAAAAGCGATGGCAATATCAGCATCGTATTCGGCACGAGAATCTAGTAGTCGTTGTAAATGTTCTGCTTTAAAAAATGGTGTGTCGCAAGGCATAACGACTAATAGTTCAGTATCAGTATGCAGTAATGTCGTTAAGATACCGGCTAAAGGGCCATCAAAACTTTGGGTTAGATCGCAAATAACAACTAGCCCAAATTCTTCATAAGCGCTGAGATTACGATTGGCATTGATGTAAGTATGATGGCAAACAGAACTCAACGCTTCTAATGCATAACTGATCAAAGGCTGATTTTTAAATAATATCAGTCCTTTATCTTGCTCACTCATGCGTGTAGCACGACCACCGGCTAATACAACGCCAGCTATGGGTGTGTTATTTGTTTGTAGAGCCATAACTTAAATATTTTCTATGTAGTGAGAACGCTGAGTCCCAGCATGGCTTTGCTAGCGCCGAGCTCAGGCTCAGCTTTTTATATACCGCTATCATTTCAATGCTTTAAGCACTGCCTATGCCTGAAACGCTTTCCTCGCTTACGCTCGAAAGCCTTATTCCAG
>QVQD01000205.1 GCA_003584875.1 Methylococcales bacterium | reverse complement strand
CGCAGTGACTTTGTCGGATTACGCTATCGCTGACCCGACCTACGCTTACAAACCTTTGTGATGCAGTCCAAACTCATGAGTTTGGACTCCAAAACTTGTTTAGATCCTATGGAGCTTTAGAGAAAAATACCTGCACACTCGTTTATTAAAGCCTAATGTTATATCATCCCTACAATCGTACATTCGCCACAACAACTCCCCCTACTATCATTGAAAACTAAACACTCTACGCAAGAACAACGCTGTTCCAAATGCGCCGCATTATTAACTTGTGGCTACTCACAGCATAATGAGGCTTGTTGGTGTAGTGCTTACCCATCAATATTAAGCATCGACGCACAACAAGTTTGTCTTTGCGAACCCTGCCTTAGTCTAGCTATACAAGACAAAATCACTCATCTTATAAAGACAAGCTGCCAGCAAGAGCTCATTGCTAAAGCTCAGCCCTATCGTAAAGATAAAAAATTGCTAGTCGGGTTAGATTATTTAATAGAGGACGGTAATTGGGTGTTTACTCAGTGGTTTCATTTAAAACGAGGCAGTTGCTGTGGAAATGCTTGTAAAAACTGCCCTTATTGAATAAAGCTTCGAAACAGCGTTGGGTGGATGCGCTAGCGAGACTGTGAAAGTATTCATTAATTTATGAATGCTCTTTAATGCCTCAGTAATTACGCAGTTTAGAATAAGAAAAATTGTGTCAACTGTAGGGATCATTAATTGTGTAGACACCTATGCACCTAAAGTAAGAGCAATTTAAAAGGGCGTATGCAATACGCCCCTACTAATCGTCGTCTTCATAAGGCTGAGCCTTCACACCATCTGGAATTACAGGCATTTTAGCTGAGCGCAATAACAACAACAGCCCACCGAGTACAAATAGAATGGCGATTATAAATATGATTATCCACATAGATTGTGACCTTAATTTGGCTAGCTTAAGCAGGTTGCGATAGAATACTTTATATCTATCAATTACACAGCTAAACATGAAACAAGTCGAATTACTTTCTCCTGCCGGAACCCTTAAAAACATGCGTTATGCTTTTGCCTTTGGTGCAGATGCCGTCTACGCTGGTCTGCCTCGCTACAGCTTACGTGTGCGTAATAATGATTTTTTAGCCGATAATCTTGCCAAAGGCATTGCTGAGGCTCATCAACTTAACAAAAAGTTTTTTTTGGCTACCAATGTTATTCCCCATAACACCAAAGTCAAAACCTTTGTTAAAGATCTCACGCCCATTATAGCCATGCAGCCTGATGCATTAATTATGGCTGATCCTGGTTTAATTATGATGACAAGAGAAACTTGGCCGGATATGCCTATACACTTGTCAGTACAAGCGAATACTGTCAACTATGCGACCGTTAACTTCTGGAAAAGCATGGGCGTTGAGCGAGTGATTTTGTCGCGTGAATTATCCTTAGATGAAATTGCAGAGATACGCCAACGCTGCCCCGATACTGAACTGGAAGTCTTTGTTCACGGCGCTCTATGTATTGCCTATTCGGGGCGCTGTTTGTTGTCGGGTTATTTTAATCACCGCGATCCTAACCAAGGCACTTGCACTAATTCTTGTCGTTGGAAATATGACACCTTACCCGCTCATGAAAATGCTGAAGGTGATTATGTATTAGACGGCAATGCTCTATCGATGTCAGATATTAGTCATGCCAGTTGTGGAGGTGCGGAACGACATCCCTTAGCTGACCATGTGTATTTTCTCGAAGAAGAAGGTCGCAAAGGTGAATTACTGCCGGTCATGGAAGATGAAAACGGCACTTACATCATGAATTCTAAAGATTTAAGAGCTATAGAACATGTGCAACGCCTAGTTGAAATTGGCGTAGATAGTCTTAAAATAGAAGGTCGTACTAAATCCCATTATTATGTGGCACGCACAGCTCAAACTTATCGACTAGCGATTGATGATGCTCTTGCTGGTCGAGAATTTCAGCCTGAACTGATCGGCGTTTTAGAAAACTTAGCCAATCGTGGTTATACCGATGGCTTTTATCAACGCCATCACACCCACGAACAACAAAACTATATCACCGGCTATTCCAAAAGCCATCAACAGCAGTTTTGCGGTGAGGTCAAAAGCTATGATCAAGAAACCGGCCTTGCGACTATTGACGTTAAAAACAAATTTTCAGTCGGTGATAGATTAGAATTAATCTTACCAGAAGGAAATGTTGATATTGTTGTTGAGCGTATGGAGGGGCTCTATGGTCAAGCCATGGAGGTTGCATCAGGTGGTGGCTATGAAGTTAAAATTCCGTTGCCGAAGATAGGTTCAGAAAAAGCTATGTTGGCGAGATATTTTTAAACGCCCACTTAATGTCGATGAGTTGTGAATGATGGGGTTCACCTTGATCTCCTCATCCAACCATCTAAAAATGTAGGTCGGAATAAGACAACCCAAGCGCAGCAAGTGGTTGCGTTTCCCGCGTTTCGAGCAGTACAAATGCCGGATAGGTAGCTTGCCTATAAAATTTAATATTGTGGACATAGTGCTTGCTTACTAATGTTATTTTCGAGGATAAAGCGCTTCTAAGTCTTTCTAATTTCAATTATTGATTGAGTCTTCATTACTTCAATGACTTAGACTAAAATATTGGATGATAAACCCATTATTAGAGATTCACCTTTAGATAAAAACACCTCAAACAATTGAGGCTTGATTTTAAATTGTTATGAATATATCTAGGCTTTCCCTAATCAATTATTTAAATAAACATGGATTTAGACCTGTTTAGCAGCGCTCGGTTTTTTTGGATGCTTAACCACTTGATGAAACTGAATTAACCATATATGCTCTTTAGAAAAAAGAAATAGTGTTCGATTAATAAGGTAAAAGGAACTTACTTAAACCTCAAGTACTCTGTAAACTATCCCTATTAGATTAAGTTCATAATCGGATTATATAATCCATAGAACTTAAGACGATATGTTAAGTGCTAGATTCAACTCATCAATATATTACCCAAGTTATTATAAAAACGAAGCTTATTTACTATTTCTAAACATTAACCATTATTTAATCAAAAACCAAACTCACATTAAAAGTATTAAGGATAACAATAATGGATTATTTTAAAGAATTTGAACTTAAAACCCCCCAGCAAAAAAGATCTAAAAAAGCGGTAGAAGACATTATAGAAGCATTAAGACAACTTGCTGAAAACGAAGATATAGCAGAGATATCTACACGAAAACTATCAAAACAGTCTGGCTACGCAATAGGCACGATATTTCATCATTTTAAAAAATTTGATGACCTCTTTATTTATATCTTTTTATTAAAACGAAAAGAATTATATTCAAACCTAGTAGAAATTATTAACAAGCATCCAGCAAACCAACCCTTAAACGTGTTAATCAATAATATGATTAATAGTTGCGTTCATGATCTAACAAAAATCCAACGAAAAACATTTCTGTTTCTGTTCAATCAGTTTTTAAAGCGTACAGATAAAGCAGGACTGGTTAATCTCGAATCAGATAGTTTGATAGAGCCTTGGAAAATGGCCTGCCAACGTGATAATACCGGCACATTTTATAACTACAACGAAAATGAACTTAGCTTAAGATTTCGTGCTATACAATCTATAATACGAAGTCCATTTCTTGAAGAAAACCCTATTGCAGGAACCTCCGAACACAAAGATATGGCCATAGACATTTTTATGCGCTTATTCTCTGCTCCAGAATAAAACTAATAGCTTTACTCTCATATACGCTGATCAGCGTTGCCACATCGACAACGGGCGTGATCAAAAGCGCGCGTAGTTATCAACTTAAGGTAAGACTCAATAATAAACCAGTATTTTTATAAGATGCGCTGAACGATAGTGAAGCGCATCAGTTCCATAGAGCAATGCACTTCACTATCGTTCATCATCCTATAACTCTGGACAATAAAAAACCCGCCAAGCCAGTAACTTGCGGGTTTTTGTACTTCTTTGCACCTCGCTGGATGCCTGATTGGTGCCGATGGCCGGATTTGAACCGGCACAACTTTCGTCACCACCCCCTCAAGATGGCGTGTCTACCAATTTCACCACATCGGCGTATCTTATCTAATCTACTTTTAAATTAATGCAGGTAATAATAAGAGGTTACTTTCCGCATCAACCTAACTACTTAGTTTCAGTAATTGAAGGCACTTCTTCTGACTTTACGTTAGCAGCAGGATTAGCCGCGCTATCTTGCTGGACTTCTGGCTGACTCATTAAATCGACTGCTGCACCTTTATGCCCATTAATAACCGCAAGACCTAAGCTAGTTACAAAAAACAAGGCTGCCATAATGGCTGTTGTTCTTGATAAGAAAGACGCGGCGCCCTGAGCACCAAAAACTGAACCTGCTGAACCTGTGCCAAAGGCAGAGCCCGCATCAGCACCTTTACTTTGTTGCATTAAGATTAAGCCAATAATACTTAAACCTAGCAACACATGAATAACAATTATTAACTGATACATGGGAATTTAACCACTTAAACTGAATGATAAATCTTTAAAAAGGATTCCGCATCCAACGAAGCCCCGCCTATTAAACCGCCATCTATATCAGGCATAGCAAACAGGCCCTTTGCATTATCTGGCTTAGCGCTACCACCGTATAAAATTTGTATTTTATCGGCAATAACTTGATCTTTGGCAGCAATATATTTACGAATGTAGCAATGTACTTCCTGTGCTTGCTCATCAGTTGCTGTTTTTCCTGTGCCTATCGCCCAAACTGGCTCATAAGCAATCACTGCGTTATAAAAAGCTGGGATGCCTACTAAATTAATAACCGCATCTAGTTGCTCATCAATCACTGCGAAAGTTTGATCTTGTTCGCGTTGCTCAAGCGTTTCGCCTACGCACAAGATAGGAATAATGCCTTGCGCTTGGGCTTGACTAAAACGTGCAGCTACTGATTCGTTAGTATCACCGTAGTAAGAACGTCTTTCTGAATGCCCAACTAGCGCATACTGACAATTAAGTTCTTTCAACATAGATGCAGAAATTTCACCGGTATAAGCACCAGAAGCTTGGTCAGCAATATTCTGCGAACCTAATGCTAAGGGGCTATCTTTAACCAAATCTGCAATATAAGGGATATAAACATAGGGTACACAAACTGCGATATCTGCAACATCCGACCCTAATCCGGCAATAATGCCTTTTGCTAGCAACTCTGCACTAGCACGAGTTCCATTCATTTTCCAATTACCAACAACTAGAGACCGACGCATCAACATTACCTACATATAGAAACAAACCGAGTATCATATAGGCTAATAGCCTTCAATTCAAGCACCTATTGCTTTCTTAACCTCTTCAGCCAACTGCTGAGCGTAATTCTCAACGACGTTAGCATCTTCTCCCTCAACCATCACTCGAATTAAAGGCTCTGTTCCTGAGGCTCTTAATAAGACTCTACCTTTATCACCTAGCTTATCTTCAACGATCTTTACGGCCTTTTGAATGATAGCATCAGCCTCTGGAGTCATTTTTTTAGCCGTTTTAACATTAACTAAAACTTGAGGATATTTTTGCATGCCTGACTTTAGTTCATGAAGCGTACGCCCACTATCATGCATTTCTGCCATGACCTGCAAAGCAGCGATAATTCCATCACCTGTTGTCGTTCTGTCTAAACAGATAATATGTCCTGAATTTTCTCCACCCAATATACCATTATGCGCACTGAGCATTTCTAACACATAACGATCACCGACCTTGGCTCTCAGCAACTCAAGACCTAAACTCTTCAGACCATATTCCATACCCAAATTAGTCATTAAAGTACCAACTACCGGTCCTGACATTTTGCCAGCATCTTGCCTAGATTTAGCAATTATATAAATAAGCTCATCACCATCAACCACTTCACCTTTGTGATCAACCATAACTAATCGATCACCATCACCATCCAACGCAATACCGAAATCAGCATCGTTTTCTAAAACTGAAGCGACTAACTTATCAGGCTTCGTAGCACCGCAACCTTCATTAATATTAAGGCCATTTGGCTCAGCACCTATAACAATAACGTCCGCGCCTAGCTCTCTTAATACATGCGGGGCAATATGATAGGTTGCACCATGCGCACAATCCACAACAATCTTCATGCTGCTAAATTCTAGTCTAGTTGGGATACTGGCTTTACAAAACTCAATATAACGACCTGCCGCATCGTTTAAGCGCCTTGCTTTACCTAACTTTGACGAATCTACCGTGGTCATCGGTGCATCAATATAATGCTCGATTTTTTCCTCTATATCGTCAGGCAATTTAGTGCCTTGTACCGAGAAAAACTTTACACCATTATCATAATAAGGATTATGTGATGCACTAATGACTATGCCTGCGCTCGCTCTTAAAGTGCGGGTCAAATAAGCAATTCCAGGAGTAGGCATGGGGCCTAACAAATGTATATCTACACCGGCCGCTGTTAGCCCTGCTTCTAAGGCGGATTCGAACATATAGCCTGATATTCGAGTATCCTTACCGACCAATACGAAGTTATGGCCTTCGTTAGAAAAAACTTGCCCTGCCGCCCAGCCTAATTTTAATAAAAAGTCAGCTGTAATAGGATACTCGCCTACCTTGCCTCTAATGCCATCTGTTCCAAAATACTTTCTTGCCATGATGTTATTGCTCACTATCTGGAAAATATATTATTTTCTGATCTAAAATACGGACACCAAATTAGAGACGATATAGTTTAAGGATCAGCCGTTCGTAGTGAGCCCTGTCGAACCATGAGCGGCTTATCCGCACATCCTTCGACAAAACTCAGGGCGAATGAATTCGCCCCTAAATAGAGAACGACATACCATTTTTACTGCTTTGTCTTAATTTGATAACAAAATACTGAAGACAAAAAAAAGGAGAAGCGAGCGCTTCCCCTTTAGTTTATCGATTTTTCTTAGTTAACCTTGCTCTGCAGTTTGACCAATGGTTTTTTCTTCTTTTTTAAGGTCTAAACCTTTAATCTCATCGACTTTAACATCACCACGAGGAGGCTTATCATCCCAACCTTGAGGATCTCTTACTGGTTTACGAGCCATTAAATCTTCAATTTGGAACTTATCTATAGTCTCATATTTCATTAATGCTTCAGCCATTGCGTGCAAGATATCAATATTTTCTTTGAGCAAGCGCTCTGCTCTCTCATAGTTACGATCAATAAATGAACGTATTTCTTCATCTATAGTATGAGATGTTTCTTCAGCAACTGTTTTATGTTGTGTTACTGAACGACCAAGGAAAACCTCTCCCTCTTCTTCACTATAAGATAATGGACCTAAACGTTGAGACAAGCCCCATTTAGTCACCATATTTCTAGCTAATTCAGTCGCTCTCTCAATGTCGTTTGAAGCGCCAGTACTAACTTGCTCCCAACCAAATACCACTTCCTCGGCAATTCGACCACCGTATAAACTAGAAATCATACTATCTAGTTTTTGTTTACTAGCACTATATTGGTCTCTTTCAGGTAAGAACATAGTGACACCTAAAGCGCGTCCTCTAGGCATAATACTAACTTTATAAACTGGATCATGCTCAGGCACTAACTTACCAACAATGGCGTGCCCTGCCTCATGATAAGCCGTCATCCTTTTCTCTTTCTCATCCATGACCATGGTGTGTCTTTCAGCACCCATAATGAGCTTATCTTTGGCTTTTTCCAAATCAGACATATTAACGACACGCTTATTCATTCTAGCCGCAAACAAAGCCGCTTCATTAATAAGATTAGCTAAATCAGCACCCGAGAAGCCTGGCGTTCCTTGCGCGATATATTTAACTTCAACATCATCAGCAACAGGCACTTTTTTCATGTGTACGTCGAGAATTTGCTCACGACCACGAACATCTGGCAAGCCTACTGTAACTTGGCGATCAAAACGACCTGGGCGTAATAAAGCTTTATCTAAAACATCAGGACGATTAGTTGCAGCAATAACGATGATTCCTTCGTTGCCTTCAAAACCATCCATTTCTACCAATAATTGGTTCAATGTTTGTTCCCGCTCATCATTACCGCCGCCCAAACCAGCACCGCGTTGACGACCTACAGCATCAATCTCATCTATAAAAATAATGCAAGGCGCGTGCTTTTTGGCTTGCTCAAACATATCTCTGACACGAGAAGCACCGACACCAACAAACATTTCTACGAAATCTGAACCTGAGATAGTAAAGAAAGGTACTTTAGCTTCACCAGCAATAGCTCTAGCTAGCAAGGTTTTACCTGTACCAGGAGGGCCGATCATTAAAGCGCCTCTAGGAATCTTACCGCCTAATTTTTGATACTTGGCAGGATCTCTAAGAAAATCTACCATCTCAACAACTTCTTCTTTAGCTTCGTCACAGCCTGCAACATCAGCAAAAGTTACTTTGATCTGATCTTCTTCCAACATGCGGGCTTTACTTTTACCAAAGCCCATTGCGCCACGACCACCTGCACCACCACCTTGCATTTGACGCATGAAGAAAACCCAAACTGCAATTAATAACAACATCGGCCCAAAAGAAACCAATAGTTGCATTAACATAGATGGTTGTTCTGGAGGAACAGCCTTGATATCAACCTTATTAGCCAATAAATCATCAACTAAATGACCATCTGTAGGCGCATAAACTCTAAATAATTGACCACCTTGCATCTTGCCTTTAACTATATGCTCGTCAATTATTACCTGCTGAACTTGTCCTGCTTTCACCGACTCAATAAATTGAGAATAAGATAACGATGAATCAGCGCGTTCGCCTTGTGGACCGAAATTATTAAAAAGGGACATCAGCACCACAGCGACGACCACCCACAAGACTATATTTTTTATCATATCACTCACAAACACACCCTAACCCAAATGGCTCTCGGTAAAAAAACTGGCTGATTATATCAGGACTTGACTCTCCTGACTTTGGTTATTTATTTAGAACTTACTAGCAATTTAAAATCTTTGTAGAAATAGGGACATTAAATTTCATTTAAAGCCCTTAGCCAAAATATAAACTTCATTACTTCTTGGCCTTGAGGCCTTTGGCTTTCTAATAATAACTTTTGTAAAATGACGCTGAACTTCTTGGTAGTATATTTCAAAGCCCTCGCCATGAAATAATTTGACCAAAAAACTACCGTTCTTTGATAACACTGTTTTTGCGGTATCTAAAGCTAACTCCGCTAAATAAATAGCACGCGGCTGATCCACCGCTTTATTACCACTCATATTCGGCGCCATATCAGACATGACCAAACTCACTGGAGCCTGATTTAAAATCTCATAAAGCGACTCTAAAACCGCTTCTTCTCGAAAATCTCCCTGGATAAAATCTACGCCTTCTATTGAATCCATCGGCAAAATATCTAAAGCAATTAGCTTATCTTTTTTACCCATTAACTCCCTTGCCATTTGAGACCAGCCACCAGGAGCTGCTCCCAAATCGATGACATTCATGCCCGGTTTAATGAGCTGATCTTTTTCTTGGATCTCTTTTAATTTAAAAACAGCACGCGAACGATAACCTTGTATTTGTGCCATTTTGACATATTCATCTTCAAAATGTTCTTGCATCCAACGGCTACTACTTTTACTTCGGGCCATAATCTGTTGTATAGTATAAAGTGATTTTTGATTCAGGAATAATGCGTGAACCCTACAGATAAGAAAAAACTAAGAGCTGACGCTCATACTTTAAAGCCAGTAGTAACCATTGGGCAATCAGGCCTAACAGCTCCTGTACTAGCAGAAATTGAGCTAGCACTTGATCACCACGAACTCATTAAAGTTAAAATACGTGCAGAACGCGATAGCCGTAAACTCATCAGCGAACAAATACATAACGAAACTGGCGCAGAGATTATTCAAAGCATCGGCCAAGTTGTCGTTATCTACCGATTAAATCCAAAAAAATAGGCTTAAGTTAAAGCGAATGAGATAGCTAATATAACCTTCGCTTTAAATTGATCAAATATATTTAATCGAAATAATTTCATAATCGACATTGCCACCGGGTGTTTTCACCGTCACAACATCTTCAATTTCTTTTCCGATTAACGCCCGAGCAATAGGTGAACCAATTGAGATGCGACCTTCTTTTATACTCGCCTCATCCTCACCGACAATTTGATAAGTCACTCTTTTTTCAGACTCAATATCTTCTATTTCTACCGTTGCACCAAATACCACTTTTCCATTTGCGTCAACTTTGGTGATATCAATAATTTGTGCATTAGATAGCTTGCCCTCAATTTCAGCAATACGACCCTCAGCAAAGCTTTGTTGTTCTTTTGCAGCATGGTACTCAGCATTTTCTTTTAAATCACCGTGTTCACGCGCTGTGGCGATAGAAGCAATAATACGCGGACGCACCACTGATTTTAACTCTTCTAATTCTGCGCGTAATTTTTCTGCACCTTTGACAGTGAGAGGTACTTTATTCATTTTTAAATTCCATTAATTATTTATTAAGACTAAAGATGCAATCTTCTATGTCTATATCTTTAAATCAAACTTTTATGTAAGTCCTGTAAACAGGAAACATCTCCAGCGTCCAACTCTCCCAATGCGTAACAAGCTGCCTTTGCACCTGCCATAGTGGTGTAATAAGTAACCCGATGCTGCAAAGCCTCTCTACGCATAGTAAAAGAATCTGAAATCGCCTTCTTTCCTTCTGTGGTATTAATAATCAACTGTATCTGATCATTTTTAATCATATCCACGGTATTAGGACGACCTTCATTAACCTTGTTAACAACTTCACACGGAATCCCTGCTTCACGAAGAAATCTTGCAGTACCGCTAGTCGCAACAATTTCATATTTCTTTTCGACTAGCATCCTAGCAACATCAGGCGCTTTTGCTTTATCGGCATCACGGATACTCATTAAAACTTTTCCACTATCGTTTAATCTTACACCAGCTGCGCGCTGTGATTTGGCGAAAGCCTCTCCAAAAGTTTTACCTATGCCCATAACTTCACCTGTTGACTTCATTTCAGGACCCAATAAAGGATCAACACCAGGGAATTTAACAAAGGGAAATACAGCTTCTTTTACTGAATAGTAATCAGGAATACGTTCTTCCATAATGCCCTGTTGAGTCAATGTTTGCCCAACCATGACGCGAGCAGCAATTTTAGCCAAGGGATAGCCTGTCGCTTTAGATACAAAAGGCGCGGTGCGAGAAGCACGAGGATTCACTTCTAATACATAAATTTCCTCACCCTGAATGGCAAATTGAGTATTCATCAAGCCTCTTACACCCAAGGCTTCAGCCATTTTAGCGACTTGGTCACGCAACTTATCTTGTAGATGCTCAGCTAATTCATAAGGCGGCAATGAGCAAGCTGAATCACCTGAATGCACGCCCGCTTGTTCGATATGCTCCATCAAACCGCCAATCAATACACGTTCGCCATCATAAATAGCGTCTACATCCATTTCTACTGCATCATCGAGAAAACGATCTAACAATACGGGCGCATCGTTTGAAACACTGACGGCCTCTTTCATATAGCGCTGCAAACCTTCTTCAGTGAAGACGATTTCCATACCACGACCACCAAGCACATAAGAAGGCCTAACGACTAAGGGATAACCCAGCTCTTTTGCCGCAGTAATGGCTTGATCAACTGATCGAGCCGTACCATTGGGCGGCTGTTTTAAACCCAATCTTTCTAATAATTTTTGAAATCGCTCACGATCTTCAGCCAAATCAATAGAATCTGGCGATGTACCAATAATTGGCACCCCTGCAGCCTCTAAAGCACGAGCCAGTTTCAAAGGCGTTTGCCCACCATATTGAACAATAACTCCTTTAGGTTTTTCAATATGAACAATTTCTAATACATCTTCCAATGTTAAAGACTCAAAATATAAACGATCAGAGGTATCGAAATCAGTAGAAACTGTCTCAGGATTACAATTAATCATGATAGTTTCGTAACCATCTTCACGCAATGCTAAGGCAGCATGTACACAGCAGTAATCAAATTCGATACCTTGACCAATTCGATTAGGACCGCCACCCAGAATTATAATTTTTTCTTTATCTGAGACCCTCGCCTCACATTCTTCCTCATAGGTAGAATACAAATAAGCAGTATCAGATGAGAATTCAGCCGCGCAAGAATCGATGCGTTTATATACTGGACGAACATTTTGTTTATGGCGCACATTACGTACTTCAATTTCCGAGGCATCCAGTAACTTGGCTATACGTAAATCTGAAAAGCCTTTACGCTTTAGCTTATAAAGCTCGCCATCCTTCAGTGTTGATAAGGTTTTAGTCGCTAATGACTGCTCAGTAATAATAAGGTCTTCAATTTGTGCTAAAAACCATGGATCAATTTTAGAAGCATCATGAACCTCTGTAAGCGTCATTCCGCTACGGAAGGCATCGGCAACATATAGCAAACGATCAGGTCCTGGATGACGCATTTCTCTTTGCATCTTGTCGCTTGCATCATCCGCACTCAGATCAACAATTTCATCAAGACCGCTAATACCTATTTCTAAACCACGCAAAGCTTTCTGTAGTGACTCCTGAAAAGTACGACCTATCGCCATTACTTCGCCCACCGATTTCATTTGCGTGGTTAAGCGATCATCGGCTTGCGGAAATTTTTCAAAAGTAAAGCGTGGTACTTTAGTAACCACATAATCAATAGTTGGCTCAAAAGATGCGGGCGTCGCTCCACCAGTTATTTCATTCTTCAGCTCATCTAAGGTATAACCCACTGCCAACTTTGCAGCGACTTTAGCGATAGGAAAACCCGTCGCTTTAGACGCCAAAGCTGATGAACGCGAGACACGCGGATTCATTTCGATAACTATCATTCGACCATCAGCCGGATTAATAGCGACCTGAACATTCGATCCGCCTGTATCTACGCCAATCTCACGCAATACTGCCAAAGATACATTACGCAGAATTTGATATTCTTTATCGGTCAAAGTTTGTGCTGGTGCGACGGTAATTGAATCACCAGTATGCACACCCATCGGGTCAAAATTTTCAATTGAGCAGACAATAATGCAGTTATCCTTAGAATCCCGCACCACTTCCATTTCATATTCTTTCCAGCCCAATACAGATTCTTCAATCAGTAACTCATTGGTAGGTGATAGATACAAACCACGCTCACAAATCTCAACAAATTCTTCTTTGTTATAAGCAATGCCACCGCCACTACCACCCATTGTAAAAGATGGACGTATGACCGTTGGATAGCCGACCTCCTTTTGCGCAGCTAAAGCTTCTTCCATGCTATGAGCTGTTTTTGATTTAGCGACTTCATAACCAATACGGTGCATCGCTTCATTAAACAACTGGCGATCTTCAGCTTTATTAATGGCTTCTTTAGTCGCTCCGATCATCTCGACATTATATTTAGCTAATACGCCATGTTTATCAAGATCAAGCGCACAATTTAAAGCAGTTTGACCGCCCATAGTTGGCAACACCGCATCTGGGCGCTCTTTAGCAATAATTTTTTCAACAGTCTGCCAATCAATAGGCTCGATATAAATAGCATCGGCCATATCGGGATCAGTCATAATAGTAGCAGGATTTGAATTAACCAAAATAACTCGGTAACCCTCTTCACGTAGCGCTTTACAAGCTTGAGTACCTGAGTAATCAAACTCACAGGCCTGACCAATAACAATGGGGCCTGCGCCCAATAATAATATCGATTTTATGTCGGTTCTTTTTGGCATAGTCTTTAAGTATTGCTCTATGTTAATTCTTTCATGAGTTAGGTTAGATAACTTAACCTAAAAATTTTAGCGAGGATGATAGTCTCAAGCGGCGCTAAGCTAAGCAGATCTATCTTGCATCCATCAAATCAATAAATTCATCAAACAAAGCTTCAACATCATGCGGACCTGGGTTACCCTCAGGATGACCTTGAAAGCTAAAGGCAGGGCAATCAATACGCTTAATGCCTTGTAAACTGCCATCAAATAATGAACGATAAGTAGCGATCAGATTACTCGGCAAGCTTGCCTCATTAACTGCAAAACCATGATTTTGACTACTAATCATAACTCGTCCAGTAGAAATCTCTTGAACAGGATGATTCGCACCGTGATGACCAAATTTCATTTTTTCAGTTTGTGCACCACTGGCTAATGCCAATAGCTGATGACCCAAACAAATTCCAAATACGGGGGTTTTGTTGGCTAATATAGTTTTAATCGCTTCAATGGCATAAGTACAAGGCTCAGGATCTCCAGGGCCATTCGATAAAAAGACACCATCAGGCTCCATCGCTAATACGATTTCTGCTGGAGTCGTTGCAGGCACTACAGTAACGCGGCAACCACGATTAACCAGCAATCTTAAAATATTTCTTTTAATACCAAAGTCGTAAGCAACCACATGCTTATTCAGGTTCTCAGCTTTAGTATAGCCGCTTTGTAGATCCCAGATATTTTCAGTCCATTCATAATTCTCAGAGACTGTAACTTCTTTAGCCAAATCCATGCCTTTCAAACCAGCAAAACCCTCAATGGCTATTTTTGCAGCTTCAGGGCTAATGACATCGCCCGCCATAATGCAACCGCGCTGGGCACCCTTATCACGTAACAAACGCGTTAGTTTTCGCGTATCAATATCCGCAATAGCTACAACGTTATTATCTAATAAGTATTCTTGCAGGTTTTTTTCATTACGCCAGTTACTTGCCAATAACGGTAAGTCTCTGATAACCAAACCACTGACAAATACACCAACAGACTCATTATCTTCGCTATTAGTACCAACATTGCCTACATGTGGATAAGTTAAGGTCACAATTTGTTTACAGTAAGAGGGGTCGCTGAGAATTTCTTGGTAGCCAGTCATCGCGGTATTAAAAACCACCTCTCCTACAGAACATCCATCCGCACCAATAGATACACCGTTAAATACCGTTCCATCTTCTAAAACCAATAATGCAGACTTAGCCAAACACTTCACCTCAAATATACAAAACGGAACGTATCCTAAAGCATCGTCCCGTTAATAAGAATAAAAACTAGCCCACTATACAAAATTATGCCGATCTGGTCATTAACAATTTTAAAAAACAGATAGTGATGCTCAAAGAATTTAAATCTCTAAGAAATCGTTTTTAAATTCATAATTAAGCGTTTATCTGTATAATTTCGCTTCTTTTAAGTTAATCCGCATAACCACTACGATGACCACAGTTAATTCCGAAAAACTCTCTAGCGCCCGATTTGCAGAGGCAACAGATGCATTTGTTGAAGTTTTTACCGCTTCTGTCGATTTTGACCAACGCATGGCTGCTCAAGACATCCAAGGTTCCATCGCTCACGCCACAATGCTAATGCGTTGCAACATCCTTTCTAAAGAAGATTGTGACGCCATCATTACTGGACTCAACCAAATTAGTAATGAAATTAATAATGGTGAGTTTAACTGGTCTATCCAGCAAGAAGATGTCCACATGAACATCGAAGCGAGACTAACCCACTTAATTGGTATCGCAGGAAAAAGACTACATACAGGTCGTTCTCGTAACGACCAAGTTGCTACCGACATACGTCTTTATCTACGCAGTGAAATTGAACAGATTAGCCATCAACTCACGCGCTTACAAAACGCCATTCTAAATTTGGCAGAACAGCATACTGACACCATTATGCCCGGCTTTACTCATTTGCAAGTCGCCCAGCCGATTACCTTTGGCCATCATTTAATGGCTTGGTTTGAAATGTTAGTTCGTGATCAAGATAGACTGCAAGACTGCAAGAAACGCGTCAATATTATGCCTTTAGGTGCAGCTGCATTAGCCGGCACTAGTTACCCCATCGATCGCCACATAACCGCTGAACTTTTGGGATTTAGTCGCCCTTCTGCTAATTCACTAGACTCAGTCAGCGATCGTGACTTTGCCATAGAATTTGCATCTGTAGGCAGTTTAATCATGATGCACTTATCACGCTTTTCAGAAGAACTGATCTTATGGTCTAGCGCTCAATTTGATTTTATCGACATGCCTGATGCCTTCTGTACCGGCTCATCGATAATGCCGCAAAAGAAAAACCCTGATGTACCTGAACTCGTTAGAGGCAAATCAGGCCGCGTTACGGGACATTTGATGTCATTACTGATGCTGATGAAAAGCCAGCCACTTGCCTACAACAAAGATAATCAAGAAGATAAAGAACCCTTATTTGATACCGCAGACACTTTGATTAACTGTCTACGCGCCTATGCTGACATGGTTCCGCATATCAGCGCTAAGAAACAAAATATGTATAACTCGGCTAAACGCGGTTTTGCTACCGCAACCGATCTTGCTGATTATCTAGTACGTAAAGGCATGGCCTTTCGAGATGCTCATGAAGTGGTGGGCCTGGCAGTCCGCCTAGGTATTGATAGCCAACGTGATTTATCTGAAATTTCATTAAATGAATTACAAGAGTTCTCAGCACTGATCAGCGCAGATGTTTTTGACTTCCTAACCCTAGAAGGCTCGGTAGCGGCACGTAAACATATTGGCGGCACAGCACCAGAGACCGTTAGAGCAGCCATAGCAACCGCACGCCTGTTGATGTCTGCCGTTTAATCTCCTTCATAACCTGTCGTTTGATCTACTGTAGGTCGGAATAAACCTTATTCCGGCCTACAAATTCCTTAAAGGGGCTTACGCGCACTATGGCAACCCAGCATTCCAGAAAATATGGCTTTGGCTGAAACCTCACAATAGCCCTGTTCTTCAAGTAAGATAGAAAGCTCTTCAGTTGAATAAAAAATTTCCAAAGCGCTAATAAAATACTGAATCAAATTATAAGCAGCGGGACTACTACGAAACAACAACCCCGTACCACTCAGGCACAAGCGTAGATAAGCGTAGTACACTTTTTCAACGACGCGATTGCTAGGTCTTAACATATCGCAATGATAAAAATGTCCACCCGGCTTGAGCACTCGATTAATTTCACCAAACATGTGGGCGATTTTCAAATGGCGCGAAGCAAACTGCAAGGTAACAACATCAAAATGATTGTCTGGAAATGGCAAGGTGTGTACATCGGCGATCACGCTTTCAATGTAAAAACCTAACTGCTCGGCACGTTGGCGACCGACTTCTTGCATATCGGTACTACGATCAATCGCAACTACTTCTAACGTAGGTTCGCGCTTAAGTAAAGCGATACCGATAGCATTGGTTCCTGCACAGACATCAAGTACACGTTGCTTAGGCTGCAATTCAATCATCGACATAAAACAACGTAAAAACCAATTCCAGCAACCTAAACTAGCGACTTGATTGCCACGATCGTAATAAGGAGCGATGTTCTTAAAAGCATCATTCAATTGCTCGGACCAAACCAAGCTAAAAGCTGATTCTCGAACTTGTTCACGTTTTGTTAGTGGAGGTAAAGCCATAAGGTTAGATTCCATAATAAGTGTAAGGTTATGCTCATTTCCAAGCTGAAGATTTTATCGTTCCCATGCGAAACATCAGTGTCCACAGGCAAGCATTGGTAGGCCAGAATAAGACCACCCAAGCGCAGCGCTTGCTCGCGTTTCCGACATAGGTGCAGCACTTATGCCGAAAACGCTTTTCTCGCTTACGCTAGTAAAGCCTTATTACGTCCCACAGATACTGCCCACAGTTAAGGCATAGGTATCTACACAAATAATTGTTAGCATTCCCACGCGCGAACGATAATCTGTGGTGAAGATCGTAGGGGCGTATTGCATACGCCCTTATAAAATAAGCTC
>QVQD01000054.1 GCA_003584875.1 Methylococcales bacterium | reverse complement strand
CACAAGTTTCTTATCGGCGTGGAAACGATAAAAAACACCGTAGGGGCGTATTGCATACGCCCAACATTGAAAGTCCAATGTTGTAGAGCTTATTTTATAAGGGCGTATGCAATACGCCCCTACGATCTTCACCACAATGTGATTGTTATCGCGCGGGAATGCTAACAATTATTTGTGTAGATACCTATGGCTTGCAGTGGGGAGGGTGCTGTGCTGTTATCATCCTGAGATTTTGATTTAAGGAGTCAAAACTCATGAGTTTTGACTGAAAAACAAAGCGATATTTCACCTATGCTGCAATAGCAACCCTATCAACCTAAGACGCTTTTCTAAGTTCGCCCATGCCGTTGGGCTTTTTGACGATTTGTAATTGAGCTTTAATACGTTTTTGTACGGCTTCTACATGAGAAATGACGCCGACGGTTTTGCCGTGAGTCTGTAAGCTTTCTAAAGTGCTGATAACAGTATAAAGCGCATCGGCATCCAGATTACCAAAGCCTTCGTCAAGAAATAAAGACTCGACTGAGCGGCCGTTATTGGCCAATTCAGAAAGTCCGAGTGCTAAAGCTAGACTGACTATGAAGCTTTCTCCACCCGATAAGGACTTAGGTAATCGGCGATTATTGGCTTGATAAGTATCTTCAATTTCTAAGGCGAGTCCTTGTTCGCTATGACCTTTGCGTAAATAATACCGACCGCTGATTTTTTCTAATAAAGCATTGGTTTGCGATAATAGTTGGTCAGCCATGGTTTGTTGAACGCGACGTCTAAAGGCCATGCCGCTACTTTCCGTAGCGAATAAAGCGACTTCGGCAAAATAGGGTTTAGAAATAGCGGTTTGTTGATTTAATTGCAATGTTAGCGATTCATAGTGTTGTTGCAAGCCTTGTTGATCATTAAGCTGTTTCTCTAGGTGCTGCACTTCCATTTCAGCGATCGCAATTTTTTCATTAATGCTTTTTAGTTGAACGTCTAAATCTACCAAATTTAATGATAAATCTAGGTTAGCAAGGTCAGTCGCTAGTTGCTTTTGATTATCTGCTAGGGTTCTATTAAGGACTTCAATATGTTGCTCTAATGCGGCTTTGCTATGTTCAATATCCGCTTGCTGAGCTATTGTCCTTAATAAGTCACTCACTTCTTGTACGCTAGTAAAGGCTGTCTTGGCTAATTTATCTTGTAGGTGTCGCTGTAAGTCTGAAATTTCTTGAGCAAGGTTTGCCAGTGCTTGTTCTTTATCTGCGATTAATTTTTGTTTTTCGATTAAGGCTAAATGTAGAGCGATATGCTCTTCTTTTTTCAGTTGCTCACTGTAGATAGTGACTAATTCATTACAGCGCAAAATTTCTGCTTGGCAGGCAGTTTGCTGAGTTTCTAATGTGGCTAATTCTTCAATTAAGCTTTTATGGCGGAAAGCATAGCCATGATAATCTTGTCTTCGGGCATTAAGTTTATCGAATAAGGCATCTTCTTGACCATAGTTAGGCATTTTTTCGCCGAGTAAGGTCAGTTGAGTGAGTATCTTGTCAGCTAGTTGTTTCTCTTGCTGCTCAAAAGCGCTGAGCTCTGTACTGATATCTATTTGTTCTTGAGTTAAGCCTTCATTACTTGAGCCGAGTTGCTCAATACTGATTTGTAATTGCTCAATAGTCGCTGTACATGTGACGAGTTGAGCCTTAGATTTTTTAAGTTCGGCTTGTTTGTTGCGATAGCGTTTAATAAAGAGAGCGGTGTTAGCAAGTTCGTCGTTTTCTTTTTGTATGAGCTCCTGCATTAAAGATAACTTAGTAATATCAAGATCAGGGCTTGCCACGTTAAGACGATTACATAAGTTTAACCATTCAGCTCTAATTTGTTGGCGTAGGGTATTTCGAGCAGAATTTCTTTCTATTTGTTTTTGGGCAATGTTGATACGGCTATCAGCAGTACTTATTTTTTCTGTTAAAGCCCGAACTTTAGCTTTTTGGTCAATTAAGGCTTGTTTAGAGCTGCTGGGTGTGGGTGGAAACTTGGCATAAGGATGTTGTAAACCGCCACAAAGCGCACAAGGTTTGCCATCAACTAAATGGACTCGTGAGGGAGCCATTTTCTTTAACAAGGCTTCATTGACTATCGCATCTTCAAGTACTTTTTTAATGTTATCTTCACGTAACATTTCGAGTCTTAAGCGTTCAAGTTCTATAGTTAAGACTTCAATGTCAAAATCGGGTTGTTCTCTGGCTTTAAATAACGAGAAAAACCCACCGCCTGCTGCTAGTTTTTGATGTCTTTGAGCTAATTTATAAAGTTGTTGTAAGTCTTTAACGCGCTCTTGTTGTTCTAAACGAACTGCATCAAGGTCATCGGTACTATGGCCTTGGGCTAGATCAAGCAATTCTTGCTCATCTAAGGGTATTTTTTCAGTGAGTTCGGCTTGTTTTTGAAGTTCGACGGCTAGAGAATTGGTGTTGTTTTTGTAAGTTGTTAGGGCTTTTTTAGAATGCTTACCAAATGACGTCTGTTTTTTGGTGGTTTGTTGTAAATCTGTGCGACACTTTTTTAATACACCTAGTTCAGGGAAGTCAGTCAACAAGCTTTCATCAAGGGCATGATCTTGTAGCCATTGTGCTAATTGGCTCAGTGTTGCCTGTTTATCGCCGTACTGTTCGGATAAAGATTGCCATTGCGTGGTTTCGGTTTGAATACTTAACTCGGTTTGGCTTAATTGAGCCTTAGCTTTATCTAAAGTCTGCTGTTGATCATTTAATGATCTTTGAGCTAATGCTTCAGGTACGGCTTGTTCAGAACCTAATTGGGTTTTAAGTTGGCTAAGTTCGACTTGAAAATCTTTTAACGTCGCTTGCTTTTCTTGTATGAACTGTTCTTTTTCGGCAATAGCATTAATGTCGTCTTTAAAGGCTAAGGCATCTTGACCCGCACTGAGTTTGCTAAGCTTGAGTTTTAGATTTTCAAGTTGAGTTTGAGCGGTTTTAAGTTCATTTTCTTGATCGCTAATGCTTGTTTGTAAGCTGGTGATGGCCTTCAATTGCGCACGCTGCTGCTTTGTATGCTGCTGATCTTCTCGTAATTCGTTTAACTGCTCATTAAAATCATTCAAATCCTGTTCAAAAGCCTCTTGTTTCTCAGGATCCATAAAAGCGATGCTATCTAGCTCTTGTTTTAGATGGTCTAATATTTTTTGTGATTTTTCAGCCTTATTAAATAAGTCTTTTTTATAATCATCATAAATGTCGCTGCCGATGATTTTTTCTAATATATCCATGCGCTCATTGTCTAGCGCATTTAGAAAAGCGGAAAAATCACCTTGCGCCAATAAAATTGAACGCGTGAAGCTACGAAAATTCATGCCGGTGATTTCGGCTATTTGATTACAAACTTGTTGTGGGGATTGGGCTAATACTTCGCCATCAGAGCTTCGATATAAACGCATTTCAATGGGCAGCAAGGCCTGATTAGCTTCATCTGTTGCTCGCCTTGCAGACCAACTAGAGCGATATTTTTCACCATCCAGAGAAAACTCAATCGCTGCATAACAGTCATGGGTTTGTTGAGTCATCACATGATCGGCAGGGCGATTAAAGCGAAAGGTCTCTCCATATAAACCCAAAGTAATCACATCTAAGATACTCGATTTTCCTGAGCCATTGGGCCCTGTAATCGCAAAAACACCGGTGTCGGTAAAAGGAGCAGCTTCAAAATCGACGCTATGCTCGCCTTCCAGTGAATTGATGTTTTTGAAATTGATGTTGAGTATCTTCATAAGTTAGGGGCTGTTTCGATGCTGTGACTTTGTGAACACTTTTCATGAGCTTACATAATACACTATGCGCTTGTTTGAGAAAACACACCGTAAAAAATCGATGTGTAGTAAAACAATTCGGTATCGATGCCAAAATATTAAGTGAGTTATCAGCTTGTAAAATCGGTAGAGGTGGTGATTGAACAAACAGTGTAAAGGATTGCGCGAATAATTATAAAACGCCTGCTATGATTCTGATCTCTAAGACTTAAATGTCTCAGTTATTTTATTTAACAGCTTCCCTAATATTAAATCACACGATATGCTTTAATATTAATGTGTAAATTAAATAACAAGCTCACCCTATATAATAATAGAACTGCTTTACATCATGACTCGCAAATTTTAGCTTCTTACAAGCAATCACATGATGACTTGCTAGCTAGAGCTAAACTAAATCCATAACTCTCAAACAAACCTGAATTAAAAAACTATGCCTTCTTTTGATATTATTTCTGAATTTGATAGCCACGAAGTAAAAAACGCAATTGACCAAGCCAGCAAAGAAGTAACAACTCGCTTTGACTTTAAAGGCACAAACTCGAGCTTTGAACTTACTGATGACAAACTAACCATGATTTCTGAATCAACATTTCAGCTACAACAAATGTTTAGCGTAGTTTGTTCAAAACTTAGTAGGCGTGGCATTGATGTCGGTTGCATGGAGGTTGGTGACGCTAAAGGTAGTGGTAAATTAATGCGTCAAGAAATTACTTTAAAACAAGGCTTAGATTCACAGCTCGCAAAAAAAATAGTTAAGCTGATCAAAGACAAAAAACTAAAAGTTCAAGCCGCTATACAAGGTGATAAAGTTCGTGTAACCGGTAAAAAACGCGATGATCTGCAAGAAGTTATTCAAATGCTCAGAGATGAAAAGCTTGAGATGCCTTTGCAATATGACAATTTTAGAGATTAAGTAACTCAGCCTTCAATACCCAGTCGGCATTGAAGGCAAAACCTGCCCACAGACCCTCACCTAAATACTCATTCGCTTATCTCAAAAAAACCAAAATAATCATTCCCTTAGACATCTTTGTCCAGCTTTAACTTTCTTTGTTCATGTTTTGTTAAACTATATTTTGACAACACATTACTAAGTTGTTACATTATTGTTAACTTATTAATAAATAGATTGTTAATAAAAGCGACACAATACTACCAAAGCCTAGGCTTTAATTATTTGATGTTTACGGGAGTTTTGCCATGTCTTATTTCAATGAGCCGTTATTAAAACAAGATCTTAATGCCTTAGTACTTAACAATGGCATTGAAACCATAAAAACAGCCGATAACGATATTAAAGAATTTATAACTAAAGATAATACTAATTTTGAAATATCGCAGTTGTTAAGCATCGAAAAAGCAAACCTCATTGAGTCACTTGCTCAATTTCCTGCGACAGCGCTTTGGTTAATCAACAAATATAAAGAAACTGACTCATATATCGAGCAGGAAGATGACCTTAGCAGCGAACCTGCACTGTCATCAAATTTAACAGACATTAAAAAATTGTTTGTTGATTTAAGTAATAACACGTCAACTTACAGCAACGAAAAGCTGGGTAAAGAAAATCTAACTTTAGCGTTACAGGTTTTTCCCTTTTCTTTCCATGACTTGACTGAACTGATCAACATCTTTGCTTATAGCTATAAATATAGAGAAATTTATTGTCAGCCTTTTTCAAATGACTCTAAAAGCAAGAACAACATACTTCAAAAGAGACTAGAGACATCAAATCATCATAAGCCTATAAGCACTAACCAATGGCTAACAAGCGTTGCGAATTATGATGAAGATTTTTTATTTCTATCCAGTAGTGATATGCATAAACATTACACTAATGCCGTTTTTTATGAGCACAACTGGCTTAATTTAAGAAAAAAATTAGCGACAGCCAATACAAGACTAGTGTTATTTATTGCCAATCAATACAAAGGTAGTTTTTTAGATTTTGATGACCTTGTCCAAGAAGGCCAAACAGGCTTATTAAAAGCTATCGACCGATACGACTATCGCTTAGGCTTTCAGTTTTCAACTTATGCAGGCTATTGGATTAGACAAGCTATTTCAAGGGCACTGTCACGAAGCGAAAGAGTCGTAAGAATTCCTTGCGGAAGAATTGGAACTATTAATAAAGTCTATCGTACCAAAGAACAATTCATTGCTCGCACAAGCAGAGAACCGACTACTAAAGAACTAGCCGAGGAAACTGCATTATCTGACAATGAAATTCACGCTGTTTTATCAATGTCCCAAACAGCGATGTCTATTGAAGGTTCAATTGAAGACGGGGAGACTTCATTTGCACCCATAGACTATTTAGAACAACAAATATTTACACCCGCTTTTACAGAAATAGCAAAAACAGACCTTGATAACATACTTGATAAGGCATTAAAAATACTTAATCCAAGAGAAGCTAGAGTTATCTGCTGTCATTTTGGTATTGAAGTAGATAAAGAAATGACTCTCCAAGAAATTGGTTTAGAACTGGATTTAACTCGCGAACGAGTTAGGCAAATTCAAGTCATCGCCTTAGATAAGATAAAACGCCACTTTGGCGATCAATTAATGAATTTTTTATAATGTACAAAAGCATTAAAGAAAGCTACTATGAAATCCTACAAAATCAGTAGGATTACTAAGTAAAACCCAGACTGATAACAAGATAGCATCGAAACATACCGTTTTGAATGCAGTTGTAGATAATAGAAAGACTACAGTTAACCCTTCGGGGATTTGGAGATTAGAACTATGAAAAAATACATACAAACCACTCTACTTTGGAGCGTGGTCTTAGTAGGTGCAATTCTTATCTATAACCGCATAAATACAACGCCGGCCATAGACGAATCGATCGCCTATTCTGACTTTATTTACAAAGTAAAAAATAAATTAGTAGATCGAGTAGAAATATCTGGGCCTGCTATCAAGTTAAGAACTGCAGATGGTCAAAACTTAGAAACATTCAATCCTAATGATCCACATTTAATTGATGATCTATTGAGTGCCGGCGTACAAGTCAGAACCAAAGCGCCTGCACAACAATCGATTCTTATGCAAATGTTCATCTCTTGGTTTCCCATGCTACTTTTAGTAGCGGTATGGGTGATTTATCTAAGAAAAAATCAAGGCGGTGGCCTTGGCGGTAATGGTTTTGGAAAAAGCAAAGCCAAATTGCTTGAGGAAGATAAATTAACAGCCACTTTTGCAGATGTTGCTGGCTGCGAAGAAGCCAAAGAAGAAGTAACAGAGTTAGTTGATTTCTTAAGAGATCCACAAAAATTTCAAAAGCTAGGTGGAAAAATACCTCGCGGTATATTAATGGTGGGCCCTCCAGGAACAGGTAAAACCTTAATAGCTAGAGCTATTGCTGGGGAAGCAGGTGTTAAATTCTTTACGGTATCGGGTTCTGATTTCGTCGAAATGTTTGTGGGTGTGGGTGCGTCAAGAGTAAGAGACATGTTTGCCCAAGCTAAGGAACACGCTCCTTGTATCATATTCATTGATGAAATAGACGCTGTCGGTCGCCAAAGAGGCGGAGCTGGTATGGGCGGTGGTAATGACGAACGTGAACAAACATTGAACCAATTGTTGGTCGAAATGGATGGCTTCACTGGTAACGAAGGGGTTATTGTCATTGCAGCAACTAACCGTGCTGATGTTTTAGATAAAGCCTTATTAAGACCTGGTCGTTTTGACCGTGAGGTTAATGTAGGTTTACCAGATGTTCGTGGTCGTGAACAAATCTTGAATGTACATATCAAGAAAGTACCTGCTGCTGATGACGTTAAGTTAAAAGACATAGCTAGAGGTACACCTGGTTTTTCAGGTGCAGAATTAGCCAATGTTGTTAATGAAGCGGCTTTATTTGCAGCTAGATCAAACAAAGTGCAAGTCAGCATGAGTGATCTTGAAAAAGCAAAAGACAAAATACTCATGGGCGCTGAAAAACGCACTATGGTCATGAGCGAAGAAGACAAACTATTAACGGCTTATCATGAAGCAGGCCATTGTATCGTCGGTGAATCTTCTCCAGATCATGATCCTGTTTACAAAGTGAGCATTATGCCTAGAGGTAGAGCCTTAGGTATCACCATGTTCTTACCTGAGAGAGATCAATATAGTGCCAGCAAACGCAAGCTAGAAAGCCAAATAGCCAGTTTGTTTGGAGGCCGTATTGCTGAACTCATGATTTATGGTGGCGATCGTGTAACAACGGGTGCATCTAACGACATCGAACGTGCTACCGAACTGGCTCGTAACATGGTGACTCGTTGGGGATTTTCAGACAAATTAGGTCCCTTAGTTTATGGCGAACAAGGTGGACAATCATTTATGGGACACCCAGGAATCCAAGGCAGTAAAGTGTCTGGCATCGTTGCTGAACATATAGATGAAGAAATTCGTGCGGTCATAGATTGTAACTACCAACGTGCAGAAACCATTTTACAGGACAACATCAGCATCCTACATAAAATGGCTGACGCCTTGATGAAATGGGAAACCATAGATAAAGATCAAATAGATGACTTGATGGCGGGTAGGGATCCAAGACCACCACAAGACGTTGAAAGTCTGACTATTAATAAAGAAATTATCACTAAGCAGGAAAAAGTCGATGTTAAACCAATTATAACCAACATTGACAAGAATAAACCTGCTGGACAAGTTTGAGGTGCGTTCATTTTATAGGGGCTATTTTAGCCCCTTTTTTTTGCCGTAAAACTTAGACTAAAGCTTTTTTGAAATCGTTAAAACTGCTTTATAACAAAATACTCAACTTATTTTGGCTGCGTTAAACAATCAGTACTGGGTGAATTTGTCGCCCCTACAGTTTTATCGTTTCCACGCTCCGCGTCACTGCCCACAGTTAAGGAATATTTGAACTTATTCCGAACTACAAAAGCTTAACTGTGGGAAGTGAGGCAGCGCTTAGGAACCATGGGTTAAGCAACGAATAATATTAACTCGACACCCACAGCGCAACGCATAATCTATAAAACATCCAACTTCGCATAAGCCAGCATTAGCCATTTAACGCCAACCTGCTTGAAATTAATTTCAACCCGCTCCTGAGCACCTTCACCTTCTATTTGTAAAATGACACCTTCACCAAATTTAGCATGATGAACACGCTGCCCCAGTTTGTAATTGCTCTGAGCCTGAAACATTGCTGGCTTAGCTTGGACTGCACTCACAGGCCGACTAACAGTCGCACGCATCCGAACTTCTTGTAATAATTCAGCAGGAATTTCACGTAAAAAACGAGAAGGCCTGGGATAGGTTTCGCGGCCATATAAACGTCTAGATTCTGCATAGGTCAAATATAGTTGCTGCATTGCTCTAGTCATACCTACGTAACATAAACGGCGCTCTTCTTCTAAGCGACCCGTATCAACGACAGACTGTTGCGATGGAAACAAACCTTCTTCCAAACCTACCAAGAAAACTTGCTTAAACTCTAGGCCTTTAGCACTATGCAAAGTCATAAGCTGAACACAATCTTCTGACTCTTCTGATTGACTAACGCCTGCCTCCAGGGCGGCATAGCTCAGAAACATATCCACCTCGCCCAATTTTTCTTCGTTATCTTTATCAAATTCAAATAGCTTAGCGGCATTGACTAGCTCTTCTAAATTTTCTATTTTCTCCTCGCCTTTATCCATTTTTTCATTTTGATACAAGGCTATCAATCCACTTTTATGAACGATACGCTTGACCTTTTCATCCAAGGCTAGTTCTTCGACCTCTTTAGATAAAGACTTAATCAACTCCAAAAAGCCAATCAGCGCATTCGTCGCACGCGCAGACATACTTCGTTGATTAATCAATAAAATGGCAGCTGCCCATAAAGACACACTCTGATCACGAGCGATATTTCGCATTTCATCCACGGCTTTAGCACCAATTCCTCGAGTGGGTGTATTAATGACACGTTCAAAAGAAGCGTCATCATCACGGTTGGCAATCAAGCGTAAATAAGCCAAGGCATTTTTAATTTCTGCACGGTCAAAAAAGCGTAAACCACCATAGACGATATAAGGTGTACCTGTGGCCATCAATTTTTCTTCAAATTGGCGAGACTGAGCATTCGAACGGTACAAAATAGCGTTATCACTGCGTAAGCCCCCTTCATTAATTGATGCTCGTATTCGATCAACTACAAAATAAGCCTCATCCTGCTCATTAAAGGCCGCATACAAAGAAATTAAATCGCCATCACCTGCATCCGTCCAAAGCTCTTTACCCATTCGTCCCGAATTATTGGTAATAACCTTGTTTGATGCCTTTAAAATAGTACCGGTAGAGCGGTAATTTTGCTCTAACTTGATGACTTGATGATTAGGATAATGCCGTTGAAAGCTATAGATGTTTTCAATTTTAGCGCCGCGCCAGCCATAAATAGATTGATCGTCATCACCGACGACAAACAGATTATCTTTGCCGTCAGTTAATAAACGTAACCAAGCATATTGGATGGTATTGGTATCTTGAAACTCATCAACATGCACCTGTTTGAAGCGTTGTTGATAAAACTCAAGCACGTCAGCGTTATCGCGTAATAATTCATGAGCCCGCAACAGCAGTTCTGCAAAATCGACCAATCCAGAACGATCGCAAAGCTCTTCATAGGCTTTATAGATGATTAATCTCTGCCGTTCATGAGTATCGCCCGTTTCGACACAATGCTTAGCTCGAATACCTTCATCTTTTTGGGCATTGATGTACCACTGGATTTCTTTAGGGGGCCATTGCTTTTCATCAATATTAAGCGTGTTTAACAAGCGCTTAATTACTCTTAATTGATCACTAGAATCCATTACCTGAAAAGTTTCAGGCAATCTTGCTTGCTGAGCATGCCGCCTTAATAGCCGATGAGCAATACCATGGAAAGTACCTATCCATAGATTATGTGCAGAAATACTCAGCAAATCTTCTATTCTGCCGCGCATTTCCTTAGCCGCTTTATTAGTAAAGGTCACCGCTAATATACTATGCGGCGACACTCCTTCAACCTTGATCTGCCAAGCAATACGATGAACTAATACACGTGTTTTACCACTACCCGCTCCCGCCAATACCAACATGGCCTGAGAAGGCGCAGTCACAGCTTGTCGTTGAGCATCATTTAAAGAATTTATTATTGTCGTTACATCCATTATTGTTTTATCACTTGCACATTTTTTAGAGCTGTGTATATTGCCATTAGCTTTGCAATGTTCGAGTTCATTATTGTTTAGCTACCACAATAACGACTACACAGAAGGAGAATAAGATGAGTTTTGATTTTAAAAGCATGACTAAATTTGAGCACAATATAGGCGAAAAGGAAAAGCAATACCGTCTATACGCCGGCGCTGCCTCAATTGCAATTTCCATTTTCACAGCTTCCATCCCCCTATTACTTATAGGTATGGTTCTGGTTGGAACTGGATTTTCAGGCTGGTGTCCAGCTTATTCTGGAATGGGCAAAAACACCTGCGGCACTTCAGAAAACACCAATACTCCTGAGTAAAACTAGAAGACTAAAGGCTAAAGGCGAAAGACTAAAGGCGAAAGGTTCAAAAGCACACTGCTTTTACCTTTTACCAACTTTTGCCTTTGTTAGTCGTCTTTACGAAACTCGCCTTCCAAGACATTTTCTTTAGCCGTTTTTTGTTGAAAAATACTACTAGCTTGAATAAGATGATTTTCAAGCACATATTGTGCTATTTTTTTTCGTAAACTGGGCACCAAACAAGCAAAGCCAATAATATCGGTAATAAACCCCGGTGTTAATAATAAGGCGCCACCCAGCAAAATAATGGGTCCTTCAATCATTTCATAAGCAGGCACTCTGCCTTGAGCTATATTTTCTTGAAATTTCCTAAAAGTCGAAAAGCCTTGTTGCTTCAATAACCATGCCCCAAATGCAGCAGAAAATACGACCAGAAAAATAGTCGGGAAAGCGCCTATAACACCACCCACCTCAAGCAATAAATAAATTTCTGCAAAAGGGATAATCAATACTACCAGAAACAACATTTGAAAAACTTTCATCGGTAACGCTCTATTGCAAAAGGAAAGGCTAAATTCAGGCCGTGCCTGAACTCGTTTTTAATTGCCAACAATATAAAGGCAATTCGTTTTAAATTCTAGGATAATATGCCTTTTTAAATTGCTATTAACCAGAATGTCCACTCCCTATCAAATTATTCTCTGCACTTGTCCTGATAAAGACAGCGCTGAACAGCTTGCTCACTTATTGGTCAACGAGCAATTATGCGCATGTGTGAATATTTTACCTGGCATTAGTTCTATTTACTGGTGGCAAGGACAAGCAACTTCGGCTCAAGAATATTTATTACTGATTAAAGCTCATAAAGATCAATATCAGCCCATAGAAAGCCGTTTAAAAGCACAACACCCTTACGAAGTTCCTGAAATAATTGCCGTATCTATAGAAAACGGCTTACCCGAATATCTGAACTGGATAGATTTATGCCATTCTTTAACCTGATTTTTGTTTGTTTACTGCTGTTAACTCAGTCAGTTTCCGCTCTAACTAATGATGAACTATTGTCGCCCGAGCTAGCCTTTAAGATTTCCGCGAAAGCTGTCAGTGTTGATCAGCTAGAAATTACTTGGGATATCGCCGACGGCTATTATCTTTATCGCGACAAGATGAAATTCATCTCTAAAACCGATGCCATTCAGTCAGTAACGCCTAACTTTCCTGAGGGAAAAACCAAGCATGATGAAAACTTTGGCGATATGGTTGTCTATCATAACAAGCTGACTATTCCACTATCGTTAAGTCAGTCAGAAGCTTCGTCTATACAACTGCTGGTGCAATACCAAGGCTGCGCCGATAGAGGTGTTTGCTATCCACCCCAGAAAAAAACTTTTGAACTAGCTCTTCCAGTTGCAAATATCAATCCTGCTGAGCAAGTTGATGCCCTATTTAAACCCAAAACCACTCAAGCGGACTTATTACCTGCAGAACAAGCCTTTCGTTTTTTTGCAGTTGTTAACGACACAGGTGCGCTAAAGGTTACTTGGGAAATTGCCCCAGGCTATTATTTATACCGTGAAAAAATTCGCCTAGAATTAAGCAGTATAGCTGGCAGTCGCTTAGGCGATTACACTATCCCCAGAGGCACAGCTATTCATGATGAAGCCTTTGGTCAAGTTGAAATATTCCACGAACAATTAAGTTTTGAGCTGCCGCTTCTACGAAGTCAAGCCACTGCACAAACCGTTACCTTATTAGCAAATTTCCAAGGTTGTGCTGATCGTGGTGTTTGCTATCCACCGATGAGCCAAAAAATTGATTTGGAGCTTCCCGCCGCACCCATTAACGATGCAGTCATAACACCTAAACTTTCTGAACAAGATCAAATTGTAAGTTCGCTTAAACAAGACAGCCTTGCCATGACCTTACTAAGCTTTTTCGGCTTCGGACTTTTGTTATCGTTGACACCCTGTATTTTCCCCATGATTCCGATTTTATCTGGCATTATTGTCGGGCATGGCAATCATATTACCACCAGTCGCGCCTTCTTATTGTCTCTCTGTTATGTCATCGCTTCCGCTTTGACCTATACATTGTTTGGTATCCTTGCCGCCTTATTCGGCGGCAACTTACAGGCAACTTTTCAGCAACCTTGGATCATTGGTCTGTTTAGCGGAATATTCGTTTTGCTGTCTTTATCCATGTTCGGTTTTTACGAACTAGAAATACCCAACTCACTCAAAACCAAATTACATAATTCCAGCGTAAGGCATCGTGATGGCTCACTATGGGGCGTAGCGATTATGGGTGCCTTATCATCGTTGATTGTAGGCCCTTGTGTCGCCGCACCCTTAGCAGGTGCATTGATTTATATCGGCCAAACCGGTAATGCGGTCTTGGGTGGCAGTGCTTTATTTGCAATGGGTATGGGTATGGGCATGCCCTTGTTGTTATTAGGCGCTTCTGCTGGAAAAATATTACCCAAAGCCGGATCTTGGTTATATGCCACTAAAGCCGTATTCGGCGTTATTATGCTGGCGGTAGCCGTATGGATGATGAGCCGTATCTTGCCAGCTACGATTATCATGTTACTCTGGGCTATGTTACTAATATTGCCAGCGATCTATCTCAAGGCCATTGATCCACTGCCTGAACAATGTTCAGGTTGGCAGAAATTATGGAAAGGCCTAGGCTTAATGATGCTCGCCTATGGCTTGTTGTTATTAATCGGTTTCAGCATGGGCAATAATAATCCCTTAAAACCACTGCAAGGTATGGGCGTCAACAATGTACAGGCCGCAGAACAAGGCCTTAATTTTAAACGAGTCGCCTCTTTAGCCGCTTTGGAAACTGAAATTCAGCAAGCTAATGCTCGTCATCAAATAGTCATGTTGGATTTTTATGCGGATTGGTGTATCTCTTGCAAAGAGATGGAAGCCTATACTTTTACGGATGCAAAAGTGAAGCAAGCCTTAGCCGGTGTCGTGCTTTTACAAGCAGATGTCACTAACAATAATGCCGACGACCAAGCATTGTTAGCAAAATTCAATCTTATCGGGCCGCCGGCCATTTTATTTTTTGGTGCCGATGGCAAAGAAAGTCCACAGCACCGAGTCATCGGCTTTCAAGATGCCGAAACCTTTACCCAAACCGTGCAACAGGTCAAATTATGAAACTATTTGGAATAATCATCTTTGCCGCTATCTTGGCATTAGGCGCCGGCATTTTCGCCAGAGGCTTATCAACTCCAACGCAACCTAGTGTTGTCGCCTTACCCGAATTTAGCTTAGCGGATGTCACGGGCAAGCTACACTCTATTTCAGAATGGCAAGGCAAAATACGCGTAATTAATTTCTGGGCAACTTGGTGTGGGCCTTGCCTCAAAGAAATCCCCGAATTTATCGAACTACAAAACAAATACGCTGATAAAGGCCTGCAATTTATCGGTATAGCGGTAGATGCCCCAGAAGCCGTACAAACCTACTTAAACACCATCAACATCAATTACCCCATATTAGTTGGCGACATGCCCGCTATCAGCATTGCACATCAACTAGGCAATCATATAGACGCCGTACCTTTTACCGTGATAGTTAACCTACAAGGACAAATTATCCATCAACATGCTGGTGAGTTTTCTAAGGAGCAACTATTGGAAGTGATTAAGCCCTTGCTTAATTAAGCAGTTTAGATGCTAGCACAGGTTCGACAATGAGGAGGCGCGTTCAGTGAAATAGGGTTCTCTTGGCAAGGAGAGGTTGGGGTGTCATATACAGGTTGGATGATTGTAACTCAGCGAGAACTCCGTATTATGTAGGGCAGGGATTAAGCGAAAGAGACTGTGAAAGTATTCTTTTTATTTCCCCCTCAGTCCCCCTTTTACAAAGCATAGGTATCTACACAAATAATTGTTAGCATTCCCAAGCGCGAACGATAATTTGTGGTGAAGATCCTAGGGGTGTATTGCATCCGCCCTTATAAAATAAGCTCTATAACATTGGACTTTCGATGTTGGGCGTATGCAATACGCCCCTACGGTGATTTTTATCGTTTCCACGCCGATAAGAAACTTGTGTAGATGCCTATGTTTACAAAGCGGGGAAGCTAAAATCATAATACTTTCACAGTCTCGAAAGCGTAATCTCTGCAATCGGAGCATAGAGGCCATTAAAGCTGCACCACTCAATAAGTTTTATTAATCCACACAATTATGATTGGCTAAAATCGAGGCTAAAGCCTCTCCCACTGAACTAACTTTACTTTTTCAAGGCTTTTGCAAAAGCATTAGCCATTAAACTATTGACTGGTGCGGGCGCTGCTGACTGTTTGGGCTTATGGACTGGCTTAGTGCTAGTGCGTTCTGTTTTAATTTCTGAGGCATCGACATCTGATTTCATCGAAAGAGAAATTCGCTTACGCAAGGCGTCGACTTCTAATACCTTTACTTTAACGAGATCACCGGTTTTTACGGCTTCCCTTGGATCTTTAATAAAGCTATCTGATAAATGTGAGATATGTACCAAACCGTCTTGATGAACACCGATATCGACAAAAGCACCAAAGTTAGCCACATTAGTGACCACTCCATCCAAACGCATACCGGGCTCTAAATCGGTAATTTTTTCGATACCCGCTTTAAAAGCAACGCTTTTAAACTCTGGCCTAGGGTCACGTCCGGGCTTTTCTAGTTCTTGCAAAATATCAGTTACTGTCGGTAAGCCAAAATGTTCATTAGTGTAATGCGCGGGATTCAATGACCGTATAAAACCACTTTGACCAATTAAGTCGCGAATAGATTTGCCGGTACTGCTGATAATCGCTTCAACGACAGGGTAAGCTTCAGGATGCACGGCTGAGGCATCTAGTGGATTATCGCCATTCATCACTCTTAAAAACCCCGCCGCTTGTTCATAAGCTTTTTCACCCAAACGCGGCACTTTCTTTAATTGTTTACGATTAGCAAAGGGGCCATTTTCATCACGAAAAGCCACTATATTTTCACTCACACTCGCTGATAAACCCGATACTTGCTTTAACAAGGCCACCGAAGCAGTGTTCACATCAACACCAACGGCATTCACGCAATCCTCAACGACCACATTCAAGCCTCTCGCCAATTGAAACTGATTGACATCATGCTGATATTGCCCAACGCCTATGGCTTTAGGATCAATCTTAACTAATTCAGCGAGCGGATCTTGTAAGCGTCTAGCGATAGAAACAGCGCCGCGCAATGACACATCTAATTCTGGGAATTCTTTAGCCGCTAATTCAGAGGCCGAATAAACCGAAGCACCGGCTTCTGACACGGTAATTTTAGTAAACTTAAGCTGGTTATGATATTTCATGACCTCAGCAACTAACTGATCGGTTTCCCTAGAACCAGTGCCATTACCGATACTCACTAAATCAACCTGATGTTTGTCTATGTGCTTTGCCAAAGTGGCGATAGATTCATCCCATTGTTTACGCGGTGGATGAGGATAAATAGTATCAGTCTCCAACAATTTACCGGTAGCATCAACGATAGCCACTTTAACGCCAGTGCGGATACCGGGATCTAACCCCATAGTGGCTTTAGGGCCTGCGGGCGCGGCTAATAGTAAATCTTTTAAATTACTAGCAAAAACCCTAATCGCTTCTAATTCAGCTGCTTCACGTAGCCTTAGCTTTAGATCTAAATCGATTCGAGTAAATAGTTTAATTTTCCAAGCAAATCTAGCGGTTTCTGCAAGCCACGCTTCAGCAGGTTTTGACAAATCGTTAACCTTTAAATACTGCGCGACAAATTGAGCGCAGAGCGCGTGCTCTTCTTTGTCCTCAACGCCAGGCTTGAGCGTTAAGCTTAAAAAGTCTTCATTGCGTCCTCTAAACAAAGCCAAAGCACGATGTGAAGGGATTTTATTGATGGCTTCTTGATAATCAAAATAATCTTTAAATTTCTCTGCAGCCTGTTCTTTGCCTGCAATAACGGTCGCATGAATAGCGCCTTTTTGCCAGACTCGTTCGCGTAATTCAGCCAATAATTCTGCGGCTTCTGAAATACGCTCCATAATGATTTGCCTAGCACCTTCCAAAGCAGCGCCGACATCAGGCACTGCTTTATCTACATCGATATAAACTGCTGCCACTTGCTCGGGGATTAAATTTCTATCGTCTAATATTGCATCAGCCAAAGGCTCTAGTCCCGATTCACGCGCAATCTGGGCTTTAGTGCGGCGTTTAGGTTTATAAGGCAAATATAAATCTTCTAGCAAGGTCTTGGTATCAGCTTCATTAATAGCTAGTTCTAAGCTCGCTGTTAATTGACCTTGAGACTGAATACTGTCCAATATGGTTTTGCGCCGGTCATTGAGTTCACGCAAATAAATTAAGCGCTCTTCGAGTTGTCTAAGCTGAGTATCATCTAAGCCACCGGTAACTTCTTTACGATAACGTGAAATAAAAGGCACGGTTGCGCCTTCATCCAATAAGGCCACAGCGGCACTTACTTGTTTGCTATTAACAGATAATTCTTCAGCGATGCGTTGGATGACGTCCATTCTTTAACTTCTTAAGGCTCAAAAAAGGCGCCATTGTAACAGCTTCAGGAGAATTGTTATCGTTCCAACGCATGAACAAAAATATTGTGAGATAGCTTGTAGGGGCGTATTGCATACGCCCTTATAAAATAACGTCTATCACATTAATTTTTCGATGTTGGGCGTATGCAATACGCCCCTACGATGTTTTTTATCGTTCCAAAGCCGATAAGAGTTGGTAGTAGGGTAGGTCGGGTTACGCTATCGCTAACCCGACCTGTCATAGATAAGTCAAGTCCTTAAATATCATCTATTTTCAGGTCTATACCCTGCACGAAACTCTCCTTTTTTTAAATATTAAAAATAGGCTTTGATTTCATGCAGTCAATATTCTTTTAGTTAAAGCGATC
>QVQD01000097.1 GCA_003584875.1 Methylococcales bacterium | reverse complement strand
TTGGTGGATTAGCTTATGGCTTATTGTTCTACCCAGGTAACTGGCCAGTTATTGCTCCATTACACGTGCCAGTTGAATATAACGGCATGATGATGACTATAGCTGATTTACAAGGTTACCACTATGTTAGAACTGGTACTCCTGAATATATCAGAATGGTAGAAAAAGGTACATTAAGAACCTTCGGTAAAGACGTTGCTCCAGTATCAGCGTTCTTCTCTGGTTTCGTGAGTATCATAATATACTTCTTGTGGCATTTCTTTGGAAAATGGTTCGGAAGCACAGCTTTCGTCGAAGCTTCTTAAGATAGTTACAGTAAAAATAAAAAGACTAATAATAATGTTAAATTATTGTTGGATACTCTAAGAACAATAGATTCTCTATTATAGAGGAGGATATATGAAAATATTCAAAGACAAGGTTGCTAAATTATCCTTTGTCGCACTGCTGATCACTATGACAGCAGCGATGTTTTACACACCAACTGCATCAGCTCATGGTGAAAAATCGCAAGCGGCATTCATGCGTATGCGTACTATTCACTGGTTTGACTTAAATTGGTCAAAAGAAGAAGTGCCAGTTAATGATACAATGACAATTTCAGGTAAATTTTTCGTTTTTACTGGATGGCCTGAAACTGTTGATAAACCCGAAATCTCTTTCTTGAACATCGGTATTCCAGGTCCTGTATTTATTCGTGCAGGATCTTGGATCGGTGGTCAATTAGTTCCACGTTCAGTTTCTTTAGAACTTGGTGAGACTTATGAGTTTAAAGTATTGTTGAAAGCACGTCGTCCAGGTGACTGGCACGTTCACACTATGTTGAACGTAAAAGGCGGTGGTCCAATCATTGGTCCAGGTAAATGGGTAACTGTTACTGGTTCTATGTCTTCATTTGTTAACCCAATCACTACTTTGACTGGCGAAACTGTTGACTTAGAAAACTATAACTTAAGCAACACTTATTTCTGGCATGCTTTATGGTATGGTTTTGGTATCCTTTGGGTAGCATACTGGGCACGTAAACCAATGTTCGTTCCACGTTTGATTGCTGTTGACGCTGGTAAAGCTGATTCATTAATCACTGGTGCTGACCGTAAAGTTGCATTGGGTTTTGCAGTAGGTGCTATCGCTATCGTTGCCGCTTCTATGGGCAGCACTAACGACAAGTTCCCTATTACTACTCCTTTACAAGCTGGTTTGTTACGTGGTATTAAATCAATCGAAATGCCTGTACCAACAGTTGCTGTTAAGATTGAAGATGCTACTTACCGTGTACCAGGTCGTGCAATGCAAATGACCATGACTATCACTAACAATGGTGATTCAGCAGTTCGTTTAGGCGAATTCAACACTGCTGGTGTACGTTTTATGGATGCTAATGTTGCTCAAGACGAATCAGGTTATCCTGATGATTTATTGGCTGAAGAAGGTTTGACTGTTAGTGATAACAGCCCACTTGCTCCTGGTCAAAAAAGAACAGTTCAAGTAACTGCGTCTGACGCTGCATGGGAAGTTTACCGTTTAGCTGACTTGATCTATGATCCAGATAGCCGTTTTGCTGGTTTGTTATTCTTCTGGGATGCAGCTGGTAACCGTCAATTGGTAACTATCGATGCTCCATTAATTCCAACTTTCATCTAATGAAGGAATTAACAAGCTAGTCAATAGTTTGTTAAGGAATTGAAAACCCTCACTGCCTTTTGGTAGTGGGGGTTTTTTTTTGGAAAGAAAATAGAAATAAATATTATATGAATATAAAGATTTCTAATTAATAAGGAATAAATAGAAAATTAATAAGTAGAATTCTTGAGTTATTTTGCGAAACCTTATCTTAATAGTCAATTGAACATATTTAAAATGTTGGAATAAAAGTTACCTTTAATGATGTAAATATTGATTGTTTAATTTTAAAAATTATTTATGTTCAAGGGTTTGTAACATTTTCTTTTAATTTGAATTTTTGTGTTAAAATTCTGCGCGTTAACTAGGATATTAGCCGAGTAGTCATTCATTGATAAGTCTGTTTTTATGGTTAGTTATAATGTAATTTAAATATCAATATAAGGTTTATTAAATAATGCGTTCAATAAATAAAGTATTAACAACAGTTCTAATGGCGGCTTCAGTAGCGGCCTTATCTACAAATGCAATGGCTGAACCTAAAGGTGAAGCTGCGGTAAAAGAAGCGATTGAAAACACTCTTTCTGGTATTGCTGCAGCACAAGCGGAAATCAAAGCTGGTGATTTACCTGGTGCCTCTAAAACAATTTTAGAAGCTTCTCAAGCTTCAAAAGAATTTCGTTTTGAAATCACAGAGCGTCAACGTCAAAAAGCGACAGATATACTTAAAGCAGCTCGTAAATCTGTAGAAGCGGGCGATGCAGTTGCTGCAGAAACTGGTTTAGCGACAGCTTTAAAGTCATTTTCAGAAATGAAAGCTACTTACGATAAAACTCATTAATTAATTTATAAAGTAACATCAGGCTTAGATATATACTGAGTCTGATGTTGTCTTTATGTATAATAATCCACTCAAATTTTTTAATTTTAATAGCTTTGTAGACTAATTACTTACAAAGTATGCTAGAATTAATTCGATAAATAATCTTTGGATTATTTAGTACAATTAAAATAACAACAACTTAAAGGTTAGTTAAATATGAATACCTTGAAAAAAACTTTGCTATCTTTATTAATGGCAACAGCTATGGCAGTAATTTCTACATCAACTTTTGCTGAGTCAGATCCAGGCAGAATTACTTATAAGCCAGCCGAAGCAATTGATATCGTTGCTGGAAAAATTCAAGCTGCAATTGAAGGAATTTCTAAAGGAGCTTCAAATGAAGAAGCCGCAGCTTTAATTAAGCCTGCAATTGACTTTAGTAAAGAAATTAATGCAAATGATAAAGTAGATAATGCACGTGCAAAAGCAAACAGAAAATTAAAATCTGCTATGTCACATGCTAAAGAATCAGCTTTACAAGAAGCTGAACAAGAATTGAAAGATGCTAAGAAAGATTTCGAAGCATTAAAAAGCTTAATTTAATTAAGTTCAATAGCCCTATTGAATAAGTCATAGGGCTATTTTCTAAAGATCTTCATCATTTCCCTACGTTTCAATTTATTATTGTTTGCTCAACAAAACGCACACGTTGAGTTATTCCACACACTAAAGTATACGGAATAGTATCTGCGTAATTTGCAATCTCTTCAATAGCTAAACCATTACCCCATAGCGTAACAGGATCACCCGTCATAGATTCAGGTTGGCTATTAAGATCGACTGTAATCATGTCCATAGATACTCTGCCAATCAAAGGAACGCGTAAACCATTAACCAAAACTGGTGTACCTGCTTTTGCGTGACGTGGATAACCATCTCCATAACCAATAGCAACAATGCCTAGTCTTGTTGGTTTTGGGCAGATCCAAGTTCCTGAATAACCAACCTTATCACCTTTTTCTAAAGACTTAATAGCAATCAGTCGCGAATGTAGGCTCATTACGGGCTTCAAATTAAATTGTTCGCCAGTATTTTCAGGAAATGGTGATATGCCATAAAGCATAATGCCAGGACGTATCCATTCAGTTAATGAGTCAGGCCACGCTAAAATACCAGCAGAATTTGCAATACTAGAGGGTTTTTGTTCATTATTAATACCTAGTTCAGCTACTATTGATTCAAAAGTATTAGTGAATAGATTAATTTGCTTTACGGTTGTATTGTCATGTATATCATCAGCATTTGCTAAATGCGTCATTACAATGATGTCACCTTGTATTAACTGACTGTCTGTTAACCGTTTGTAGGCGTGAGCAAATTCAGCAGGTTGGAATCCTAATCGATTCATTCCGGTATCAAGTTTCAACCATATAGTACAAACATTGATATCCTTTCTTGCTTCGAGCATATCCAACTGTGTGAGGGAATGAACAACAGTATCTAGTTGATAAGCCAAAAGTGCATCAAGTTCATTGATACAACTGAAACCTTCTAAAACAGTAATTTTGTTTTTTATTCCAGCTTTTCTCAAGCGCACTCCTTCATCTACACGAGCTACGGCAAAAGCATCTGCTGATTCTAATGTTGAAGCGACACGTAGCATTCCATGACCATAAGCGTTCGCTTTAATAACAGGCATGATCTTTGAATTAGGGGCGTATTGTCGAACAATTTGATAATTGTGTTGTAAGGCTTCTAAATTAACGATTGCATACGCTGGAGAGGTCATTCATAGTCTCCAGAGCCATAAGAAGTCCCTGTAAAATTTTCAAAGCGTGTGTATTGTCCCAAAAAGGTCAGTCTAACTGTTCCTAAAGGGCCATTACGTTGTTTGCCAATAATGATTTCAGCTATGCCCTTATCAGGGCTGTCTTCGTTATAAACTTCATCACGATAAACAAAAACTATTAAATCAGCATCTTGTTCAATCGCACCAGAGTCTCTCAAATCAGACATCACTGGGCGTTTATTAGGGCGTTGTTCTAAGTTACGATTTAGCTGTGATAAAGCAACTACAGGTACATTGAGTTCTTTTGCTAGCGCTTTTAGGCCTCTGGAGATATCAGAAATTTGTTGTACTCGATTATCACCGCTAGAAGGAGATTGCATCAATTGCAAATAATCAACAACAATTAAACCTAATTGACCGTGTTCACGTGCAAGCCTTCTAGCTCGGGCTCTAACCTCTGTGGGGGTTAATGCAGGGGAATCATCAATGAATAATTGAGTGCCAGCTAGTAGATTAATTGCTGAGGTTAATCGTGGCCAATCATCATCATCCAGTTTGCCCGTTCTAACTTTGTGCTGATCGATGCGTCCTAAAGAAGACATCATACGCATTGCTAAAGAATCACCAGGCATTTCCATACTGAATACAGCGACCGGTTTGTTGGCTTTAAGGGCAATATTTTCAGCCATATTCATGGCAATAGTGGTTTTGCCCATAGAGGGTCTACCCGCAACTATGATTAAGTCAGCAGGTTGAAGGCCGGAAGTTAATTCATCAAAATCAGTAAATCCAGTGCCCGCTCCAGTGATCGCACCTTCTTGTTCAAATAGCGTTTCAATTTTATCAACAGCATTAGCTAATAGAGATTTGATGGGAATAAAGCCGCCACCCTGACCCCGTTGGCGTTGTTCAGCAATTTGAAAAACTTGGCGTTCAGCATTTTCTAGTAGTTCAGCAGTATCTCGACCTTCAGTTTGGAACGCAGAATCAGATATTTGAGTGCCGATGTGTATCAGCTGTCTTAGGACGGATCGATCTCTAACAATATTGGCATAAGCAGTTATATTAGCTGCACTTGGTGTGTCTTTGGCCAGCATAATCAAATAAGCTAAACCACCTACATTTTCCAGTTCACCGATAGCCTTTAGTGCATCGGATAATGTAATAACATCAAAAGGTATTTGTTTTTCTGCGAGCTCTTCTATTTTTCTGAAAATAAGTTGATGACTACGGCGATAAAAATCAATTTCAACAACTTTGTCAGCGATAGAATCCCAAGTTTGATTATCTAACATAAGTCCACCTAATACCGATTGCTCAGCTTGAATTGAATTAGGTGGAACCTTTAGAGCATCTAGTGAATAGTCGCGATCGAGAGAGTAGTTATCAGGCATGTATAAACGAAAAAATTAATGATAATAACATGGTGGTGTACTAAACCATAAACGTTGCTAATGTTTAGCTAAACTAATAGATGGATTATTTACTGAATTCAATTAGCTCTTTTGAGGATGCATGTTTAATGAGTGATAACTGATTAAGGTCGTGAGCAAGTTCAAGTACATAGGCAAAAGGAATGCGCGCCAATGTCATTAAGTTAAGGACTGGGGGAAAGCAAATAATCTGTAGGGGCGACAAATTGCCCAGTAACTCAGTCATCAAGGATACTGGGCGAATGTGTCGCCCCTACAAATCCTTAACTTAATGACATTGGAATGCGCGCTATTATTATATATAACACCTTAGGGGCATGTCTCTACATTACAATTGGTCTTTAGAGTAAGATCGACATCGACTTACTCACATTGGCCATCTAATAGACTTATCGATTAGGCAAGTAAAGCTAATAGATTCCGGGTATTAACCATAACAGTGTGAAGCGCATAATGCATAAAGCTTATAAGAAATCTTAACGCCTCGGATTTTGATATATGAACGTTTGCAATACTAACCAAGATGTTTATTGTTTACAAAGAGCGTGTTTAGCGATTACAAACTTGTGAATATAGCTAAGCTTGTCAGTGTGTAATGCCAAGTAAGGGATTGGATTAAAAATGTCAAAACATTTAAAGCCTAAAGCGAATGCTTAAAATAATCCTAAATAATGATTATAAGAAATAATAAAAAGAAAGAGTCAGCCTATAAGCCGGGTTTTGTCGAGAACAGTCATTCATCTAGGCTGTAAGTCACCCTACAGCTCAAGCAATCTACCCAGGAACCGCGCGGGCCACGCGTCTGTCCCTCTATTTGATCTTGCTCCGAGTGGGGTTTACCCTGCCACACCTGTTACCAGTTGCGCGGTGCGCTCTTACCGCACCTTTTCACCCTTACCTATCAATAATTAATTAAAGATAGGCGGTTTATTTTCTGCGGCACTTTCCGTAGGCTTGCGCCTCCCAGGCGTTACCTGGCACTCTGCCCAATGGAGCCCGGACTTTCCTCCATCTTATCCTAATGATAAAACAGCGACTGTCCAGCCAACTCTTTCAAGGGGCAGTATACTGGAATAATTGAGTTAATACTAAACAAACAAAGTTTACCCGGTATGATTTAGCAAACAGATCATTAGAGTTAATTTAAACTTTGGCTATTACATTAAAGTCATAGCTCATCTTCTTGGTTCATCGTTAATGCTGCTTGGTACAATATTTTTTTTCTAACGCCCGTCAGTTCGACAGCCATTGCAACAGCAGTCTTAATGGAGACTTCTTTTAATAATACCTGCAGTAATTTTATTTGTTCAATTGTCATTTCACTGTCTTTTTTATCCTCAACAGCGCCATCAACGATAACCACAAACTCTCCTTTTCTCATGTTATCATCATGTTCTACCAGTTCCAATGCCTCGGCTAAACTGGTTTTTACAATGGTTTCATGTAATTTTGTTAGCTCTCTGGCAATAACAATCTGACGATCTAAAGGAATAATCTCCGCCATATCTTGCAAGGTAGCTAAAATTCTATGGCAAGACTCATAAAACACCCATGTTTTGCTTAGCAAGACACGCTCTTTGAAAAACGATTTTCGTGCTGATGAGGTTCTCGGTAAAAAACCTTCAAAAGAAAATTGAGTAACAGGCAAACCGGCTGCTGATAAAGCAGTTATTAAAGCACATGCGCCTGGAATAGGTACAACATCCAAACCAGAATCTTTGACCAACTTAACCAGCGGCATACCTGGATCACTCAATAGAGGCGTTCCTGCATCTGATACTAAGGCAATAGAAAGACCCGAACGTAATTTATCTAATAATACGTGAGAGTATTTTTCTTCATTATGCTGATGTAGTGAAACCAACTTATTGGTTATGCCGTAATGTTGAAGCAACATTTTTACATGGCGAGTATCCTCTGCTGCAATCAGATCGACTTGCTTTAAAGTTTCAATGGCTCGATAGCTAATGTCAGCTAAATTACCTATTGGCGTAGCAACCACGTATAATTTGCCAATCTCATTTGATGATTCAGTGTTCTTATTCACATAACTCCTAAAAATAAACAGGGTGGGCTATACAGTTGCACCCAACTGGTCACTACCCAAAGTTCAGGGTATTAAGTTTACAGTGGAAGTGGCTTTAGTCGCCCTCACACTCTATAAAAAACCTTAAATTTGGATAGTGCCCCTACTAGGGCTTAATTATATCAGCAACATAGCCGCTCATTACCCTTGAGATACAATAAGGAGCTAGATTGTGTTATTTACAGAAATAAAAACCAAAGCTTACCATTTGATCCGAGGTGAAAATGCCGAACAACAAGCGCACGACTATCTACTTAAGCAAGGGCTTAAATCGGTGTGCCGCAACTACCGTTGCAAACAGGGTGAGCTCGATTTAATTATGACAGATCAACATTCATTGGTTATTGTTGAAGTTAAATTCCGTAAATCCGATAAATATGGCAGTGCATTGGAGTGCGTCACACGAACCAAACAATCGCGTATAATAGCGGCAACACATCATTACTTATCAACTAGCCCATTAAACTGTCCAATTCGCTTTGATGTTATTGCTATTTCCGGCGATAGTAAGATAGAGTGGGTACAAAATGCTTTTTAAACAACTTATCGCATCATGAATTTACAAGATAGAATCATTAATCATTTCTCTGATAGCATTCAAACCCAGCAAGAGGCTATGTCTAGCCTTTGTGAGCTCATAGAATATGCATCACAACAACTGGTTTCCGCCCTACTTAATGATAAAAAAATACTCACTTGTGGTAATGGTCGTTCAGCAACTACTGCGCAATTATTTTCTTCTGCTTTGCTCAATCAATTTGAACGTGATCGACCCTCATTGCCGGTTATCTCACTAAATACCGATGCAGCAGTCATCACTGCCATAGCCAACGACTATCACTTTGATGATGTTTATTCCAAACAACTACGTGCATTAGGGCAAAGTGGTGATATTTTATTAACGTTTACTGATGGCAATCATTCTTCCAATATTGCCAAAGCCATTAGTACGGCACATGATAAAGAATTATTAGTGATTGCTTTGACAGGTAATAATGGTGGCATGATCGCGCCTTTACTTCATGAAACGGATATAGAAATCCGTGTTCCCTCAAGCTCTAACGCCCGCATACAAGAAGTTCATGTGCTGATCACACATTGCTTGTGTGACTTGATTGATCATCAGTTATTCGGTTAACTCTTCAGGTTAAATTATGAAAAAAATCTTTATATTAATGCTACTTTGCCAGAACTTATTATTAGTCGCCTGTACGACCGTAAAGCCCAAAGGACCTGCAATAACCGAGCAATTGTTATCAGAAGAGCGTCGCTCGCGAGACGTCATATTATCTGATCGAATGATAGAAGCGGAAGCTTATTCAGAGCTCAATTCAGAGCGTCATGTCAGAGAACAGTGCCACGTTAATATTAATGTCTTTAACGCTACTGTTTTGGTGACTGGTCAAGCGCCGAGTGAAGAGCTTAGTAAAAATATCATCACTATTGTTCAGGCTATCGCCAATGTAAAGCTCGTGCATAATAATTTGACTATCGATTACCCCGCTGATGTTGCTGCGCGAAGAAATGATTTATTAATCACTGATGGTGTAAAGACAGCGCTGAATCAAATACGCTCTATTCCTGATTTTTACCCTTCTATGATTAAAGTCGCAACAGACAATGGTGTCGTTTATCTAATGGGGTTAGTGCATAGAGAAGAAGGTAATATTGCTATTAAAATTACTCAGCTACAGCCGGGTGTAAAGGAAATAGTAACAGTATTTGAATACATGGATTAAGAATTAAAGGCTTTAGGTGATTCCTAGAGTCAAAAGCAGCTAATTATAGATTTGTAGGGGTGACAGATTCGCCTAGTAATGCAATTACCAAAGATACCGGGCGAATCTGTCGCCCCTCTACAAGAATATTTTCAAAAACATTTCTAGGCTTATTCATTCGCTTGAATTTCCTTAGCCTCAAAATAATGCCAACGATTAATAATTTTACAAAATAATTCGGCAGTCATTTCCGCATCGTATAAGGCGGAATGTGCTTTTGAATTATCCCACTCTAAACCCGCCGCTTGAGCAATTTTAGCCAGCACGGTTTGTTGATAGGCTAAACCGCCTAAAGTCGCGGTATCAAAGGTACTAAAAGGGTGAAAAGGGCTGCGTTTGATTTGTGTACGATGAATCGCAGCATTCAAAAAAGATATATCAAAAGCCGGATTATGACCTACCAAAATCGCACGCGAACATTCGTTACGTTTTACCGCTAGCTTAATAGGCTTAAAAAGCAATTCCAAGGCATCTTTTTCTTCAATAGCCATACGAAATGGATGGTGTGGATCTATGCCATTAAATTTAAGTGCCGCAGGGTCTAGTTCAGAGTTTTTAAACGGCACAACATGAGTTGTATAACGCTCGGTGACTTCTAGCTGATTTTGACTATTAATCTCAACGATAACCGCAGCAATTTCCAATAAGGCATTTTTTTTAGGATTAAAGCCGGCCGTTTCTATATCGACAATGACGGGCAAATAGCCTCTAAAACGCTGGGCTAAAGGAATTGGGGGGGTGTTCATTATTAGGGAGTCTATCCAATGCTATCAAAATCAAAAAGTGCATTACTTATCGAGTAACGCTAGTTGTCACTATATTACGCGATAGTGACAGAGAACACACTTGAAAAAAATAGTATTAATTATCACATAAACTCTCGCTGAGTTATCGACTACCACTATGCCTAGAGTTTGATAAGCTCCTAACAGTCTCAGCCCTAGTCAGAGTGTAGGTATCTACGCAAGTTTTATTGTTCCCACGCTCCGATTAAAAACGATGCGTATAAGAAGATGACGATCGGAATGTAGGGACAGGTCGCGACCTGTCCCTACGGTGAGATATGTACCAATAATACGGTTTTATTTGGTTAAGTCACTGTTATCGTTCCCACGCAAAACACATAACAGTGTGGTAATGCCTTCGTAGGGGTATATTGCATACGCCCTATGCTTAATGAGTGTACCTTGGTATTAAATTAGACGATGATCTTTGTAACCGGCTCACAATAATCAGTGGTACCTGCAGGCGTTACTGCGGCAAAACGAAACTTATAACGCTTCATGATTTCTAAACCATTCATCTCAAAAGTGGCACGTGTAGTACTTCCGATAGCAATCCAAACCAGCCCCGTTCCTGACCCGTCATCTATAGCCATTTGCCATAGATAGGCTACAGCTCCCAATAAGGCTTTAGCCACTAATCTAACACCACCTGAATGCTCACCATCAAAGGCTGTGAGCTCTGATTTAGGTGTTAAGACCGGTTGTTTAGAAATATGAAAACCACTGCTTAATATACTGGTTTCATCGCCTGCGGCTGTGCGTTCTACATAATGAGCTAAGGTTTTATAAATCATGTCTGCACGCTCCGCTGCATCATGCATTGCTGACACAGCGGTTGCCCCGCCATGCTTTGCTGCCAGTATTGCAGCTTCTAAGGCATCGACCGCTGCTTTTGCATCGGCAAAGGTAATGTCAGGTGTGGGGTAAAGCGGATTGCCAAATAACTGGTCATTAACATGGCGAAAGAAAGTCACTTTTTCTGACATAGGATACTGGGCAAAATCGAAAACGGGTTTGGATCTTTTCATAGTGATACCTGTTATGTTGATGTGAGTGTTAAAGTGAATATGTCCTGTTTGGCACGATTTACTACTAGTTATCTATCCTTTAATTTAATGTTCTTTAGGGGCAATTGAATATTCTTTTCAGTAATTTAATGTTCTTTAGGGGCAATTGAATATTCTTTTCAGTAATTCAATGTTCTTTAGGGGTAATTGAATGTCCTTTTCAGTAATTCAATGTTCTTTAGGGTTAATTGAATGTTCTTTTCAGTAATTTAATGTTCTTTAGGGGCAATTGAATGTCCTTTTCAGTAATTCAATGTTCTTTAGGGTTAATTGAATGTTCTTTTCAGCAATTCAATGTTCTTTAGGGTCAGCTTAATATTCTTCTCATTGATTTGATGTTCTTTTGGCTCGGTTGAATATTCTTTTCGTCGATTTGATATTCTATCGACGAATACAATGAAAAATCGCTGAGCTAGGTGCATAAATTAGTTAACTAGAACATCAAGCTCAGTTGCTATGAGTAATAAAGCTCAGAAAAAACCAAACAGCTAAGGAGCTGGTAGGAAATCTAGGTGTGCTAACTGGTATTATAGAAGGGGAGGTAAAACTAGTAATAATGCTAAGTTTTTATAAGTATTGCATGGAATAAAAAAGTAAACAAACTATTTTTACTATACAGTTAACAAAGTAGATTAATTTGGTGAAGGTAAAATATATTTATGTAAGTTATTTATTACAAAGGATTTATATTTTTGTTACTTCGTGGTTGAGGTTATTGGTAAGCCATGTAGGTCGGGTTAGCGATAGCGTAACCCGACAATTTTGCTAAGCTAGCCCATCAGTAATCATGATATTGCTTATGTATAATCAAAGGGCTTCGAAATGTCGGGTTACGCTGGCGCTAACCCGACCTACATGGCTGCCCTAGGCAAAACTCGTGAGTTTTGACTCCAACATTCAGCGATATAGCCGTTAAACCACAATGTGTTGCTTGCTTTTAGGAGTCAAAACTCATGAGTTTTGCTTAAAAAACGAAAGTGACTGGTCGGGTAGGTCGGGTTACGCTATCGCTAACCCGACCTACTTGGCTTGGCTTTTACAATATTGTGATGAGTTACAGCGTCATCACTATGGGTGTTGCTAAGGTCTTATCCAGCAAAGGTAAGGAAGATATGGCTTCACGCAACTTAGTTTCCCAATTGCGTCTTAGGTGCAGTAGATAGTCATTATCATCATCAAAGCAGTAGTATTCATCGAGACTAAAGCTATCTTTATGATAAATGAGTAACTCTACAGGCGCACCAACGCTGGCATTACTGCGTATGGTAGAGTCCATAGACACTAAGCAGCAACGTGCGGCTTCATCAATCGGGGTATTGAGTTTTAGGAAGCGATCGAGTATGGGTTTGCCATATTTGCTTTCGCCAATTTGTAAAAAAGGTGTGTTAGCTGAGCTGGTTATGCTATTGCCTTCAGCATAAATCATGTAAGCGGCATGGGCTTCTGTGCCGATTTGACCTGCTAAAATAAAACTGGCGGAGGCATTAAATGCCGATTGTCCTTTACCACCGGTGTGTTGTTTTTGTTTGTCGACACTGACACGGCCTAAATATTCGGCAGCTTCAAATAAGCTTTCTACATTATTTAAGTTAATCGTGGCATTTTTAAGTTTGTCTCGGTGTAATTGCTCCAAAACGGCCTGTGTCGTTGCTAGATTACCTGCGCAGAGTAACACTATTTTACGATCACTATGAGTTTCAAAGGCGTGCATTTTGCCGTGGGTGCTGACATTATCAATACCGGCATTGGTACGTGAGTCAGAAACTAGAATGAGTCCTTCATTAATAGACGCTGCAATACAATAAGTCATGATGATTGGGGATGCTAAAAAGTGTTAATGGGGTAATTATCCAGTAAATCAACGCGTACGTCCATGTTACTTAGCAGACAACCCGAGCCAAATTGATGAAATATAGAGACATCTGCTGCATCACGGCCATAAGCAATAATAACTCTGCCGCCACACAGGTCAAATTGTGTAGGGTCAAAAATATACCAGCGCCCGCCAATATAGGCTTCAAACCAAGCGTGTAAATCCATAGGTTGCAGTTTATATAGGTAACCAACCACTAATCTTGCCGGTATGCTAATACTGCGACAGAGTGCTATGGCTACATGAGCTAAGTCTCTGCATACCCCATGACCTATATGATGAATTTCTGAGGCGGATAATGGAAATTCACTACAGCCGGGCACATACTGTATGTTTTGCCTAACCCAGTCGGAAATAGCATGGACTTGATCATAGCCCGGACAAGCATTGGCAGTTATCGTTCTGGCAAGATCACCAAAACGATCCGATTCGCAATAGCGACTAGGTAATAAAAAAGGTAGTACTTTATCAGGCAGTTGTTGGATTTCTACAAAGTGAGCATTAGGCGCTATATCAATATAATTATTAACGATGACGTCAGATGAGCTATAAATAAATAAATCACCCGTCGGCGCTAACAAACGCTGACAAGAATTGCCAAAACTGTCAGTACTTTCTAAGGTAGTCAATAAAGGTTTGATACTAAAAACTTCACGATTAATCCATTGCTGACCGCCTCGATAAGGACGCAGTATAAAAATTAATACGCTAGGTTCCAGTATTTGAAAACGTAGTTGACAACTGACTCTTAATTTCATCGGTAGCTATGTTTAATGTTTGTTAAGTGCTAGGCAAAGGCTTTTAAACACCGATATTCGCAATTTCATGGTAAGCATGGTTTAGCCACATTTTCATGCGTTGTCTTTCTAGCAAACCTAAAGGATGAAGGCTCTCGGTATCTTTGTTTTTGGCGGCCCAAAAGCTATAACTGTTGCTGTCAACTTTGGTCATGACAGGGCTATGTAAACGTTTTAAGGTCATGACTTTGGCATCAAAAGCTAATGCCCTGTCTTTAACGCCAGAGTGTTCTAGGATATTAAATTGCTCGTCGCGGACTTGATTTTGTACTAATACATAATTAAGGTGTGTGCCGAATTGAGTGAGTAATTTATCTAATAAATCTACGCAATCTTTGCCTGAATCCATGACATTCCAATAGCAGATTTTAATGCCCAGTTCTTCGGCTAATTCTAATACGCCTGATTCATTTAACCAACGCGCTAAGGGTTGGTGGGTTTGTGCGGCAAGATCAACTAATATACGTTGCTCAGGTTGTTCATTAGCTGTTTCTATAATGGCATCTAGGCTTTCATAGTCATCGATTATAGTCTGTGCTGCGTAATCGCTATAAAAACGCAATAATGAACCATGTGATTTGTCAGTATCAAAACCGATAAAAGGTAAGTTATGGTCAATCATGTATTGCGCTAATAAACGTGCGACCACCGATTTACCGACCCCGCCTTTTTCCCCGCCTACAAAATGGATAGTACTCATAAGTTCTCCGTAATAAATAAAATTGAATAGATTGTGTAGTTAAGCCGTTAAAAACTCCCGTAGGGGTGTATTGCATAAGCCCCTACGACCATTGCCACAATGTGGTCGTTCTTGCGTGGGAATGATATTTTTTAATTTTTTAAGTCATTGTTTTTATATGATGTGGGATAGCCTTTAGCCTCGTATTAAAGGCTATCCCACAAAAATAATTTTACAGCCTCGATTACTTACTCCAATCTCAATACATCCACTGACACCGATAAAGTGTGTTGACCACCCCCGAATGCAATACCTTTAAGGGGTGTTACATCAGCATAATCGCGCCCCCAAGCTAGAGTAATATGTTGATCTAAGGGCACTGTATTATTAGTAGGGTCAAAATCCAGCCAACCAATACGTGGACTATAAACAGAAAACCAAGCATGTGAAGCATCTGCGCCTACGAGTCTTTGCTTGCCTGGTTCTGGTAAAGTTTCAACATAGCCACTGACATAGCGTGCGGCGATACCATAAGAGCGTAAGCAAGCAATGGCTAGATGAGCAAAATCTTGACAGACTCCACGACGAAAATGCAGTACGTCTGAAAGTGGTGTGGCAATGGTGGTAAAGTTTGGATCATAGGTAAAATCTTGGTAGATACGGGTCATTAAGTCATGAACCACTTCTAATAAAGGCCGATTAGGCTGAAACGAACACCGCGCATAATCAGCTAGTTCTGGAGATGTTGTCACCATAGGTGAATCTAATAAGTATTGTTGAGCATCCAATAAGTCGGGTGCATGATCTTGATGTTGTACTTGAATTTGACTTTGGCCTTGTTGACTTTGTGCCTGCGCTTGCATCGGCGGTAGTGCTTCTTGTAACAAATCGCGCACTTGTTCCCAGCTCATAGGATCAAATAAACCCAAGTGCTGTTGTTTTGGGAAAAGGGTGACTTCACTGGTTACCGTTAGCGTTAATTGCGTGTGGGGTTGTTGAATAGCAAAATAGGCGACACGATTGCCAAAAAAATCCATGCGCTCACGAAAATCGGAGGGAGATGGTGTGATGTCAATACGACAGCTATCGCAATATTGACGCCAGAAATTGCGAGGTTGTAATCGTGCTTCATTCTGGCAAAGCCCCACTGCTTGGCTGTAGTGATAGGCCGTGATGTGCGTTATTCGGTATTTCACATTTCATCCTCAGAGGTATTCGGGACCATTAATTGAGAGCTTTGAGCATGACTAAAATAGGCCTCTGCAAGCACATCGGCAAAGCGCCATAATAAAGTTGTTGTATTGGCAAGTAGTTCATCTAATGCTGTGTAAATGCCTTCATTCTCATTAAGTTGTGATAATTCAGCGATATTACATAGACGTAAATCCGTGTAGGCTTTGAGCAGTAAACGACTCTCTTCACTCAACTGACTCTTTCCGGTTGTTCGTGGCAATTCATTAATATGGTTTGATAATTGATGCAGTTGATAAGCGACTGAACGAGGATGAGCTTCATCAAGCAGCAGCAAGGCAATCACCATGGGTAATTGAATAAAGGAGCGATAGCGACGCTGATAAATCGTTAAACTGTCGGTAGTGACTAATACTGCTTCTAATATTTGATTTTGTAATGCTTCTGGGTGTCGTAAAACAACGGTTGAGCGTAGTAGAGCAATTAATGTTAAGGCGCGTTCAAGTCTACGCCCACTATCAAGCATTAACCAAGCTGCTTCACGGGTCATGCTTTCACTGGTTAAGCCACTAAAGGCGACTAAGCCAGTTATTAAATCATTCAGCGTCAGTGGTAATTGTTCGAGGCTAAGATTTTGATTATGAGTAATCCGTTGCTGCCAGCGCCGTTGAATATTATCAACACTGCGCCAGGTATCTTGTGACCATAAGTCACGACTGCTAAAGGCTGCTTGTACAAATGCGGATATACTGGCCGACAAAGATCCTTTGCGATGACTGTCTTTAATTAGGGACAGTAATTCTTCATTGGGTGCTTTAAGGCGTTCATCGCCATCTTTAATAAAGCCTGGATAAGTCCCTGTTACTAGGGTGAGTGCTCTCAAGAATACATTGAGACATTCATTATCAAGAGGATCTCTAAACTCTAATGATTCACGTTGTTTGTTGAGTATAGTCCGTAATAATCGAGTTGTTGCTTCTATGCGTTCAAGATGTCGACCTACCCAAAATAAATTATCTGCTGAGCGACTGGTTAATGGCTCGGTGATGGCATCAATTAATTGGTTGCGTCGTGGTTGTAGCCATAAACTGACTGGTTTATCAGGTTCGGTGGCTAATACCCAGGTATCTTTACTGATGCCGCCTGCTTGATTGGATACGACAAAATTGTCTTTTTGGCGAGCAACACGCGTTAATCCGCCAGGCATTACGACATAGTCGTTGTCACTGGCAACTACAAAATTGCGTAATACCGAGTTTCTGGGTTCAATTTGAAGATCGATAAAGGCGGGTAGGGTGGAGAAACTAGCCTGTTCTTGGCCGATAAAGCTATAGGGTTTAGCAATAATTTGGCGACGTAACTGTTCTTTTTCTTCATGGCTTAATAAGCCACCAAATACCGCATGATTACCTAGGCTACGATTGATAGGCTTAATGACTAAATTATCTATATTTTGTAGTACAAAATCACGTTCGCGGCGTTGACCACACCACCAAGTTGCTACTGAGGATAACTTTAGATCTTCATCTAAAAAATAACGTGATAAGCGAGGCAAAAAGGCTAAGAGGCCAGGGTTTTCTAAGATACTACTACCCAAAGGATTTGCGATGGCAACATTACCGCGTCTTACCGCTTCTAATAAACCCGCTACACCGAGTTGTGAGCCACTACGTAATTCGAGTGGATCGCAAAATGAGTCATCTACTCGACGTAAAATAACATCGACTATTTGTAGTCCCGCCAATGATTTTAGCCAGACTTTTCCATCACGTACCGTTAAATCTCCGCCTTGAACCAAAGTAAAGCCTAATTGAGCCGCAAGATAGGCGTGTTCAAAATAAGTTTCGTTGAGTGGTCCTGGCGTGAGTATAACGATACGAGGATCTTCTTTGCCATGAGGCGCAATTTCAACCAAGCCCCTACGAAATGATTTAAAAAAGCCCGATAAACGTAGGACATGAGTTTCACGAAAAATATCAGGAAATACGCGCCGCATAACAGTACGATTTTCTAAAGCATAACCTGAGCCAGAAGGTGCTTGAGTACGATCATCTAAAACCCACATACGCCCATTAGGGCCGCGAGCAAGATTGGCTGAATAGAGGGTTAATAGTCGTTTTTGATGTTGAAGCGAACCCACGCAAGGATGCAAAAAGCCTTCATGGCCAAATATAAGCTCAGCTGGTAATAAGCCTTTCTTTAAAAGTGTTTGTTTGCCGTAAATATCTTTAAGAATTAAGTCCAGAAGCTCGGCGCGCTGCTTTAGCCCTGCTTCGATAACGGTCCATTCGTCACTGTTAATTAGTAAAGGAACAGGATCCAGCTTCCAAGGTCGGGTTAAATTTTGGTCATCACCATAAACGTTGTAGGTAACGCCATTTTCACGCAATAAGCGTTGGGCTTCTCTGCGCCGCATTTCCAGTTGTTCAGTGCCCATGGTGTCAAATGCTGTCATAAGACGCTGCCAATAAGGCAGCGCTTTATTCTCAGCAGCATACATTTCATCATGGTTGCCCAATTGCGTTGCGTAATATTGCCTACCTAGTTGATGATCTGGGAATGGGATGTTATTAGGCACTCGTTGTTCTCATTATCAGTAATGTGGGTCAAGTAAATGCTTCGTGGCTTTATTATGTAGGTTGGGTTAACGATAGCGTAACCTGATATTTAGTAGGTCATTTTGTCGGGTTACTACGTAACTAGTACTAGTACCTTGTAGGGGCGACAGATTCGCCCAG
>QVQD01000087.1 GCA_003584875.1 Methylococcales bacterium | reverse complement strand
CGTCGGCTTTATTAGTTTAGGCTGTCCTAAAGCGCTAGTTGATAGCGAAAGAATATTAACTCAACTTCGTACAGAGGGTTATGACATCTCAGCTACCTACCAAGATGCTGACTTAGTAATTGTTAATACTTGTGGCTTTATTGATGCTGCTGTGGCTGAATCACTGGACAGTATTGGTGAAGCTTTAGCTGAAAATGGTAAAGTTATCGTAACGGGCTGCTTAGGTGCAAGAGAAGATGAAATTAGAGCACGCCACCCTCAAGTATTAAAAGTCACTGGCGCTCATGCCTTAGAAGAAGTGATCAGTTCCGTACATGAACATTTACCACAACGCCACGACCCCTTTACCAGTCTTGTGCCACCTCAAGGCATAAAATTAACACCTGAACATTATGCTTATCTAAAGATATCCGAAGGCTGTAATCATCGCTGTACCTTTTGCATTATCCCCTCTATGCGAGGCGATTTAGTAAGTAGACCCATTGACGATGTCATGCGCGAGGCTGAGCGCCTTGCCAATGCTGGCGTAAAAGAATTATTAGTCGTTTCACAAGACACCAGTGCTTACGGCTTAGATTTAAAGTATCAAAGTCGAGACTGGAAGGGTCGTTCGGTAAAAACACGCTTTTATGATTTAGCTGAAGCATTGGGTGATTTAGGTATCTGGGTACGGATGCATTACGTCTATCCCTATCCTCATGTCGATGATGTAATTCCTTTAATGGCTGAAGGAAAAATCCTTCCCTACCTAGACATCCCTTTTCAACATGCTAATAGCCGCATCCTCAAATTAATGAAGCGCCCTGCCGCGAGCGAAAATAATTTGGAACGCATTAAAGCGTGGCGAGCAACCTGCCCTGATATTACTTTACGCAGCACCTTTATCGTGGGCTTCCCTGGTGAAACAGAACAAGAATTTGAGCAATTATTAGATTTTATGACCGAAGCTCAACTTGATAGAGTGGGTTGCTTTGCTTATTCACCTGTAAAAGGTGCGGCAGCGAATGATTTACCCGATTTAGTACCAGAAGAAGTAAAACAAGATCGCTTATCTCGCTTTATGGCACATCAAGCTGAAATCAGTGCTGCACGCTTACAAAAACGCGTAGGCCGCATTGAAACGGTATTGATTGATGAAGTCGTTGAAGAAGGTGCTGTAGCGAGAAGTAAATCAGATGCACCAGAAATTGATGGCCAAGTTTTTATTGATGGCGCTACCCATCTTAAAGTGGGTGATTTTGTTGATGTAGAACTAGAAGAGGCTGATGATTATGATCTATGGGGACGTTTAATTTAATACCCTAAAAAACTAACAATCACCCATAAAAAAACCCAGCTTGAAGGCTGGGTTTTTTGGTCTTACAAAATTCTTAGTCTTATAAAGAAATAGAACTAGAAACTTTTTGTTTTGAACCATCTGGATCATCCATACAACCAGACAAACCAACAACTACTAGTGCTACAGCTAAAAGTGCAAATATCTTTTTCATATTTATATCCTCCAAAGGGGTTTAAATTATTTTTATGTGCGCCAATTATAAAAAAGCACAGGCAATTTATATCATGACTACTTCGATGATGCAATACTAAAAAACTCTTTAAGCTTTTCACTCAATAACAACTACAAAGAATTAATATTTTCTGGTAGGTCGAAAGAAATAACATTTGCTTTCCAGCTTACCGTACCGATAGTCACCCAAGGCGCCATAAAATTCTTATGTAATTGATCAGGAACCCAGTAAAACGGCGCATCAATATTTTTAAGTTGTATATGAAACACCGTATTATTTAAATTCAAGCCTATTTTATGCCCCCAAAATGCCGTCACCTTCATAATAAACTTTTCTAAACGCACATTGTTAATCTTAGGCGTAACAGCAATATTAGCCCACATAGACTGCACACGCCCCCAATTGGGAGCAAGTAATCGACCTTGCTCATTAACAAACGGCAACCATTGTTCAGCGCCATTATTATCCGTATAAGTAATCGCTAAGATACGGTTGTAACCAGCAAAATGATCGTGCAGATAAAGCGCATGCGGCGTAATTCCTAAAAAGGTCAAGGACATCATAATAAGAGCATTACTGGCCTCTGAAATTGATGCAATGTACCCATTTGGTTTGAGACCTAAGTCTAGCCGGTAAAAAAGACCATAATGAATCGTACTATTGAGCTGTAATACGATAATAGCGATGAGTATTCGTGACAATTTCCTAGAAAAAGCTTTAGGCTTTTTGATAGCAAAACATTCGAATATACGATGGTACCAAGTATTATCTTGCAGCTCATGACTCACTAAACAATCTGTAGAACAAGTAACTCGATCACGTGAATCAGCAATTTCGCGATATTTTTTTACGGCAAGAAAGTGAATACCAGGCAAGCTCAAAAATAGCCCTAAAGGATATAAATAGCGCATTTTCCGCAAAATCTGACTATAAGTATCAACACCTGAATAAATGCGATTATTTGCATCTAAAGCATATAAATCTAATAACAAGTTCTCTGGCGCAATTGAAGTCATTGCAGGATATTGACTAGCATACGTTTGAGCACTCTTAAAATCGATACACTTAAAAATATCAAAATGATTAAGAATAAGGACTGTACGATTACATAACGGGCATTGCTGATCAAAAAACACCGTTAAAGTCGGTTGTTTGGCAGTTATTAACCGAGACAGAGTTCGCCACCAACTAAAAGGAACCAATAAAACATAGAAGATGAGCATCCCCATGCCAAAAGGATAAATATTTAATGATAGGGTAATTCCTAAATGTAAGCCTAAGCCAAGAATTAAATAGACAGGACGTAAGTGGCGCTTCGAAAAGAGAAACATAAAGCTAAATTGAAAAACGAGTATGGTATAACCTATGATTTTTTCAAGTATCTCATTATTAAGTAGCAACGACATATCAATAGCTGAAACGTAGTAAGGTTGGGTTGACGGCAACCAAGACCCCAAGCCATTCCGCCAATGCTCAGCAAACATTTTATGAACGGATGAATCAAAATACAAAAAACCTAAACAAATTAAAACTGGAATAAAGTAGGCAAGACTTGAAACTAAAGGCTCAGTATAACTACTATAATGTTTAAAAGGCGAACTTAGCTTATATCTAAGATTATCAATTGAAAATGCGCGACTTCCCGGCATAAAGAGCAGGAAAAAGCCTGCGCCGATCATGAAGGAATCAAAACCACCATCAAAATCACGCTGCATCGTCGTAAAATTGACGAAAAGAATCCAGAAAATATAATTACTGATAACTGCAAATTGATAGCGATAGCCAACAATAATAAAAAAGGCAACAATACCCCAAAGACACAAAAAAAAGGGGATCATAGGGAATTCGATGTCTATATAAGGTATAGGATCGAAAATCAGGTGATTAAAATATAACAGGAAGAAAATTTCCTGCAAAGTGACTAAGCCATAGAAAAACCGAAACAATCCAATACCGATTGCAGGAACTTGCTTAGATTGAAGCTCTATAATTTTTGTGATTATAAACTTATACATTTCATTAAAAAAAATGTGTAAATTATAATCTTTTTATAAAGTTAATACAGGGATAATTACATAAAAATAAGGCCACTAACCATTCTTTGTGAATGGAGAGTAGCCTTCGATCTAACCGAACGGTTAAATATCCTTATTTTTCGTCGTCTGGATGTGCAGCAAATACCCATTTCAATAACGCATACACAGCAGCGATAACAACAACAGCGCCAACCATACCAGCTGGTGTTTTTAATGTTTCAGTTAAATCTAAGATAAAACCCATGTATGTATCTCCTACCAAATATTTTTATGAGAAACTGCTAAATTCATAGCAAGCGGAGGCTGCATCATACTTTAGGATAAATTAAAGTCAAGGCTTATTGTTAGCGGCCAATAAAATATTAAGATAATCTCGCTATTAATAACTATTCTTGTTAATGCTCGAGAACTGATGTGGTATAGTTTCAATTCTGTTTTTTGAAGTCAAAGATGAGAGGCATAATAATAATGAAAAAATACGTTAAGATATTACCGTTGGCAGCGCTTTTTTTTGCGTTTTCAGCAAATGCCGAAGTTGCTTTACAAAGCAACTCTGAAATACTGGGTAAATGGAAACTAACCGCTGAAGCCATGAAACTTGATGGCGAGAAAAAAGCGGTAACTGTTGAATGGGACTTTAAGTCAGATGGTGCTTTACTGACTACAGCTACCGATTCAGTAGGTCGAACCAAAGAAATGAAAATAGCTATTAAATATTCTATCGAAGAAGGTGGAATTAAAAAACAGATTACACCAGGGCAAGAAAAGTACGAACTATGTAAAGTCGTGGATAAAGATGGCTCTAAAATGACATTAAAATGTCCATTTCTTTACTATTTTCTAACAAAAATATAATTAAAAATAATTCACAAAAGGGGTATGTATTATGATTAGCGGTATGATTATGATTTTCATAGCAATCTGGCTTTATCAGTCAGCCATGAAAGCAAAAATAGACAACGCCATCATTTGGGTTGGCGGCGGTGCAATTTTATTCTTTTTCTTAGTGTTTTTATTCCAATCCATAAATATCAATATTTTGGAATCTTTAAGATCTAGCGAAGGCGGCAGTGCTTATGAAGCGTTAAATGGCGCTGACAGAAAAAACCAAGGTGATTTCACAGGCTTTGCTGGCATATTAAAATCACTGTATGAAGAGTTCTCACCTTCTTTATTTAGCTTTGCCATCATTGCATTTTTACGTCTTAAATTTATTACTAAAGAAAGCTTATCTGCCGCCAATCTATTCAGTGGCATCTCAGAAATGTTTCAAAAAATAAAACAAAGTTTTAAATCACCAGAATAAAAATCTGCTGCATAAAAAAGCTCAAGCCTAGCTTGAGCTTTTTTATAACTAAAATAAAATGTCTAACAAATAGCTAGACAATAGCAGAGACCAGCAATATGACCGCCCCTACAAATAACACAGTAACAATTAATCCTACAATTATATAATTTGAAAAAGACCCGTATTCAAAGTCTCTTTTTCTATTCGCTTCACTTTGTACTCCAATAAAAGCAGAAAGAACACTCTTAAATACTTGAATCATCGTTGGTTTTGACATGCTCATCTCCTAAATATAGCGATAAAAATAATAATGCCAGCCTGCTCTTTAAGCAATAATTATATTCTGGCTACCCAACATCCCACGGCATAATCAATGAACAAAGCAGATCTATTTAAACAGCAACTATCCCAAAGAATTTTATTTCTTGATGGCGCAATGGGCACTATGATCCAAAGCTATAAACTAGATGAAAAAGATTATCGCGGCACACGCTTTGCACATTGGGACACCGATCTTAAGGGAAACAACGACTTACTATCCTTGACCCAACCAGACATCATCAAAGCCATACATAGTGCTTATTTTGAAGCTGGTTCCGACATAGTAGAAACCAATACATTCAATGCGACCAGTATTGCTATGGCAGACTATCGCATGGAATCGTTAGCTTACGAGATTAATCTTGAATCCGCTCGCGTAGCCAAGCAAGCCGCTGATGAATATACACAAAAAACACCACAGAAACCACGCTTTGTGGCAGGCGTATTGGGCCCGACTAATCGTACAGCCTCTATGTCACCTGATGTTAATGACCCCGGCTTTCGCAATATTTCTTTTGATCAACTTGTAGAAGCTTATACAGAAGCGACGCGCGGACTTATAGATGGTGGTGCTGACATTATTCTTATAGAAACCATATTTGATACCTTAAATGCTAAAGCCGCCATTTTTGCTGTCGAAACCTACTTCGAACTTATCGGCTATAAATTGCCAGTAATGATTTCCGGCACTATTACTGACGCTTCTGGCAGAACCCTATCCGGCCAAACAGTGGCTGCTTTTTGGAACTCTTTAAAGCATATCAAACCCATCTCATTTGGTTTTAATTGCGCATTAGGTGCCAAAGAATTACGTCAATATATCGCCGAATTATCAAATATTTCAGACACACACGTCTCGGCTCATCCAAATGCGGGTTTACCCAATGAGTTTGGTGAATATGATGAATCGCCAGAAGCCATGGCTAAAGAAATTGCAGACTGGGGCAATAATGGTTACCTAAATATTATCGGAGGCTGTTGCGGTACCTCACCTGCACATATTAAAGCCATCGTAGATTCTCTTCAGAATTGTCTACCGAGAATAATACCCACAATAGAAAAAAAATGTCGTTTAGCCGGACTTGAATCCATGTCTATTGGCTCAGAGACACTCTTTGTTAACGTCGGAGAACGCACTAATGTCACCGGCTCTGCAGCGTTCAAACGCCTCATCATTGAAGGCGACTTCGAAGCAGCACTCGATGTTGCTAAGCAGCAAGTTGAAAATGGCGCCCAAATTATCGACATCAATATGGATGAAGGTATGTTGGAATCAAAAGAAGCTATGGTGCGCTTTTTAATGCTCATTGCAGCTGAACCTGACATTGCCAAAGTTCCTATCATGCTAGACTCCTCTAAATGGGATATTTTAGAAGCCGGACTTAAATGTATTCAAGGCAAAGGTATTGTCAACTCTATCTCATTAAAAGAAGGCGAAGACGCTTTTATTAAGTATGCAAAACTAGTCTCTCGCTATGGTGCCGCCGTTATAGTGATGGCTTTTGATGAAGAAGGCCAAGCAGACACTCAAGCTCGTAAAATAGAGATCTGTCAACGCGCTTATAAAATACTTACTGAACAAGTCAACTTTCCACCCGAAGATATTATTTTCGATCCTAATATTTTCGCAGTCGCTACCGGCATTGATGAACATAATAATTATGGCTTAGATTTTATTGAAGCTACCCGAGAAATTAAACGCACCCTACCCTATGCACTCATTTCCGGAGGTGTATCAAATGTATCTTTTTCATTTCGAGGCAACAACCCGGTTAGAGAAGCCATACATGCGGTGTTTTTATATCATGCTATACACGCTGGCATGTCTATGGGTATCGTTAATGCGGGTCAACTCGCAATTTATGCTGATATCCCTGAAGACTTACGCGAGGCTGTTGAAGCTGTAATATTAAATACTCACGATGGCAGTGGCACAGAAAAACTATTGGAGCTTGCTGAAAAATATCGTGGCGACGGCACTAGCAATGAGGTCAAAAAAGAAGATTTAGAATGGCGTAATTGGACTGTTAACAAACGCTTAGAACATGCATTGATCAAAGGCATTACCGACTATATCGACGAAGACACTGAACAAGCTAGAGTTGAAGCGGAAAGACCACTCCATGTGATCGAAGGCGCCTTAATGGATGGCATGAATGTCGTCGGCGATTTATTTGGAGCAGGAAAAATGTTTCTACCCCAAGTTGTTAAATCAGCACGGGTGATGAAAAAAGCTGTCGCTTATTTAATGCCCTTTATGGAAGCTGATAAAATTGGTGGTGAGCGCCAAACTAATGGCAAGATTTTAATGGCGACCGTTAAAGGTGACGTACATGACATCGGAAAAAATATTGTTGGCGTAGTATTACAATGCAACAATTATGACGTCATTGATCTTGGCGTCATGGTATCCGCCGAAAAAATCTTACAAACTGCACGCTTAGAAAATGTCGATATTATCGGCTTAAGTGGCTTAATCACGCCGTCATTAGATGAAATGGTCCATGTCGCTAAAGAAATGCAGCGCCAAGGTTTCACTATTCCCCTCATGATTGGTGGAGCAACGACTTCACGCGCACATACTGCCGTAAAAATTGAACCCCATTATCAAGGTGCTACCGTTTATGTGACTGATGCCTCTCGTGGTGTCGGTGTCGCCAGCAATTTACTAAGCGCTGATTTAAAAGAAGGCTTCATAAAAAGCATACATGCTGAATATGAGGAAGTTAGAGAACGTCATAAAGGACGAGAAGCCAAAACCAAGCAGCACTCGATTGAAGATGCTAGAGGCAATAAATTTATAGGTGGCACGCAATTAATACCAGTCAAACCGTCTTTTCTAGGTATCAAAGTACTAGAAAATTTCCCATTAGAGACCTTAGTGAAGTACATCGATTGGACACCATTTTTTCAAACTTGGGAAATGGCTGGCAGCTATCCAAAAATACTGGATGATATTGTTGTTGGTGTAGAAGCTAGAAAACTATTTGACGATGCTCAACTCATGTTGCAACAAATCATCAAAGAGAAATGGCTAAGTGCCAAAGCAGTTTTTGGCTTCTTTCCTGCCAATAGCGAAACTGATGATGTCATCATTTACAGTGATGAGCATCGCCAACAACGTATAGAAACACTAAATCACTTACGCCAACAAAACATTAAAGCACCAGGACGACCCAATTACTGTTTGTCTGATTTTATTGCACCCAAAGATTCAGGAGTAGCTGATTATATCGGTGCTTTTGCGGTTACTACTGGCATAGGTATCGAACAAAAACTACAACAATTTGCCGATGATCACGACGACTACAGTGCCATTATGCTAAAAGCCTTGGCTGATAGATTAGCAGAAGCCTTTGCAGAATATTTGCATCTAATCGTCAGAAAAGATTATTGGGGCTATGCCATAGATGAGACATTAGATTCTGAGCAATTGATTAATGAAGCCTATAAAGGTATACGTCCTGCCCCAGGCTACCCTGCCTGCCCAGACCATACTGAAAAAGCCAAATTATTTGAGTTACTTAATGTCACTGACAACACAGGCATAGAATTGACTGAAAGTTATGCCATGTACCCCGCCTCAGCAGTCAGTGGCTGGTATTTTTCTCATCCTGAATCACAATATTTTAATGTGGGAAAAATAGATAAAGACCAGCTATATGATTACGCCCAACGTAAAGGTTTAGAGATCGCCGTAGCCGAACGCTGGCTGGCTGCACATTTACACCACTAAGGAATAAGATTACCCAAGCGCCACGCGTTTTGGCTTACCTGCGCAGAATCGTTATACAGTTGACTATCGCTGCTAGATTGCCTCTGTAGAGGCGAATTCATTCGCCCCGTACATTCGCCTGTTAATGGGTGGCGAATGAATTCGCCCCTACAATATAATTTCACTGTTTACGTTACTCATGTTACATAAACTGCCGAAATGATACTGCTATTTACTTGTGTAGAGACCAATGCCTTGCCAGGGAAAATAACTAAAGCTGACTTACTCCAATATTTACAATAATCAATGTGGGAAAAATAGATAAAGACCAGCTATATGATTACACCCAACGTAAAGGTTTAGAGATCGCCGTAGCCGAACGCTGGCTGGCTGCACATTTACACCACTAAGGAATAAGATTACCCAAGCGCATCGCGTGGTGGCTTACCTGCGCAGAATCGTTATACAATTGACTATCGCTGCTAGATTGCCTCTGTAGGGGCGAATTCATTCGCCCCGTACATTCGCCTGTTAATAGGTGGCGAATGAATTCGCCCCTACAATATAATTTCACTGTTTACGTTACTCATGTTACATAAACTGCCGAAATGATAAAGCTATTTACTTGTGTAGAGCCCAATGCCTTGTCAGGGAAAATAACTAAAGCTGACTTACTCCAATATTTACAATAATCAATGTAATTTGAAATCTAACTTAATAACAGAGCCTAATTAATGCAACGCGTATTACTACTTGGCACCTCTGGTTGCCATCTTTGCGAACTAGCCGAACAAATAGTCAATGACTGCTTAATTACTAACAAAGCACGTTTAATTGAATTGATAGATATTGCCGAACAAGAACAATGGCAAGCACAGTTTGCCTTACTCATCCCCGTTTTATATCACCCAGAAAGCCAAAAACAACTAGACTGGCCGTTTGATGCTGAGCAAGTTAATATTTTTTTTAATGAATTAAGCCCTAGTTAAAGAGATTGGGCATGGAAGAATAAACTAAACAGGGCCTCTCTGGGCATCTAGTATTGATGTGTTACAACTAACCATAAACTTTCGAAAAATAAACGTAGGTCGGGTTAGCGTTAGCGTAACCCGACCTACGTTCTTATACTAACTTAGCTCTTAGCCGATCTTTTACGCTCGTTTTCAGTCAATAACTTCTTACGTAAACGTATTGATTTTGGCGTTACTTCTACCAATTCATCTTCAGCAATAAATTCTAAAGCTTGCTCTAAAGTCATTTTTTGTATGCGAGCTAATGTCAAGGTATCATCAGTACCTGAGGCACGAATATTTGTTAATTGCTTTGCTTTACAAGGGTTGACACAAAGATCATTACTACGTGAATGCAAGCCAACTAACATACCTTCATACACTTCATCACCATTGACTAATAATAAGTCACCGCGCTCTTGTAAAGGATGTAAGGAATAAGTAACAGCTTTACCAGCTACCATAGAAATCATTACACCACGCAATCTACTACCTACATCACCCACTTTCATAGGACCGTAATGATCAAAAACGTGATAAAGCAAGCCAGATCCTGAAGTCGCGGTCATAAATTCAGTTTGAAAACCAATTAAACCTCGCGATGGCATCATATATTCTAAACGAATACGACCTTTACCATCTGGAACCATATTAGTTAAATCACCTTTACGCTCACCTAGTTTCTCCATGATGCTACCTTGGTGTTCTTCTTCAACCTCAATAGTCACCATTTCAAATGGTTCGCACTTCTTCCCATCAATTTCCTTAAGAATTACTTCTGGACGTGATACGCCCATTTCGAAGCCTTCGCGACGCATATTTTCAATTAATACTGATAGATGCAATTCGCCACGACCAGAAACTTTAAATTTATCTGGGTCAGCAGTATCTTCAACTCTTAATGCTACGTTATGTTGCAATTCTTTATCTAAACGATCACGAATTTGTCTAGTTGTAACAAATTTACCTTCTTTACCAGCAAATGGTGAGTTATTTACTTGAAAAGTCATACTCACAGTCGGCTCATCGACTGATAAAGGTGTCATCGCTTCTACGTTATCAGGATGACAAAGCGTGTCAGAAATTTCCAGCTTTTCAATACCAGCAAAAGCAATAATATCACCTGCACGCGCATCAGCAACCTCAACGCGCTCTAAACCATGGAAACCATAAATTTGCAGCATACGTCCTTTACGCTCAACACCTTCACGATTGATAATCGTAATCGGTTGATTCGGTTTAATGCTACCGCGTTGAATACGACCAATACCAATAATACCCACATAAGTATTGTAATCAAGACTTGAAACCTGCATTTGGAAAGGACCATCTATATCGACAGGAGGTGGACTTACCTTTGAAACAATCGTTTCAAACAAAGGAGTCATATCGCCACCCGTAATGGTGTGCTCTAAACCAGCATAACCATTGATAGCTGAGGCATAAACAATAGGAAAATCTAATTGCTCATCAGTTGCGCCTAAACGGTCAAACAAATCAAACGTTTGATCAACAACCCAATCGGGACGTGCGCCTGGACGGTCAATTTTATTAATAACAACGATAGGTTTTAAACCTAAAGCAAAAGCTTTTTGAGTTACAAATCGAGTTTGTGGCATAGGGCCATCAACGGCATCAACCAGCAACAATACTGAATCTACCATCGATAATACTCGTTCAACTTCACCACCAAAATCAGCATGGCCTGGGGTGTCAACGATATTGATGTGGTAGCCGTTCCAATCTAAAGCAGTATTTTTTGCAAGAATGGTAATACCACGCTCTTTTTCGATATCGTTAGAGTCCATAATGCGTTCGGTAACTTTTGCGTGTGAAGCAAAGGTACCTGATTGTTGCAATAACTTATCAACTAATGTCGTCTTACCATGGTCAACGTGGGCAATAATGGCGATATTTCTTAATTTTTCGATCACTTTTTTGTACTCTAAGGGGTTTATAAATAAGTATAAGGCGCTAAACAGCGCCTTTTAAAACGAGTAAGATGCTTAAGCCATCTTACCTAGGTAATTCGATTTAATTAACCTTGTCGCCAAGGCAAGCCATCATATCGCCAGCCGGCTATTTGACCACGATGCTGTTGTTGATCTAAAGGCCCTTCAAAGCCATCGACAATATTAATCAAATTTGTAAATCCAGCGGCTTGCAGAGCCATGCCCGCTTCTAAAGAACGCTGTCCACTGCGGCATAACAACAAAACTGGCGCTGTTTTATCAAGTTGATGTTTTTCAACTTCAGAAACAAAATCAGCATTAATCTGCCAATCAGGCGCTTCTTTCCAAGCTATATGAATAGCGCCGGGTGGATGCCCTACAAAAACGTGCTCCATTTTTGTACGCACATCAACTAAGACTGCATTGCTATGTTCTTGCCATAAAGTCCACGTTTGCTGTGGATTTAAATTTTTAATCATGCTGTTAACTCATTTCTTTATTTCTGACCGATAAATTGAGCTTCGTTTCTTAGCCCTTGCGATGTATTGCCAATTAAAGCATTATCTCTGTAAAACACTAACTTCAATTTAGCAAACATTGAACATAACTCATCAGCAGCCAACAAATAATCTGGATTATTTGGGCCTACTTGAATAGTTTTTTCTCGATTAAAGGTTTGATAAAAAAGCAAACCATTAGGTTTAATTGCTCCTATTATCGCATCACTTAGAGTCCGGTCAAGAAAACGACTGACAACGATCACATCAAAGCTACATTTAGCGAAGCTTTCGACCTGTATATTTTCTTGGCAAGCATTGATATTTAGCCTTTGCGTAGCTGCAATGGCCTTTAATTTATCAATAGCCACATCTGAAATATCCCAGGCAGTCACCGCCAAACCTTGCTGCGCTAAAAAGACTGAATTAGCACCTAAACCACACGCCAAATCCAAAGCGGTTCCGGTATTTGGTAACAAAAAGTAGTTTTCGGTTAATACTTTTGCGGCTTTATAATCAGCAACATCAGCCTGATTATAAAGCAAATTCCATTTTTTTATTAGCGCATTCATTATTCCGAGCCAGGCATAGTCACCCGACCTTGCAACCACACTTGTAAGAAATCCATAAAACTTTTCACTTTTGCCGACAAATACTTCCGATGCGGATAAACAGCATGTATATCTAAAGGGGGTAGTGGATAGTCTTCCAATACCACTTGCAAGGTGCCATTTTCTATATCTTTACCTACGATATAAGTCGGCAACATCACTAAACCTAAGCCATTAAGTGCTGCGATACGAATAGGATGCGCGGCATTGGCTTGCATTCTTCCTGTGACCTGCACAGTTTTAAAGCCCGAACCATTTTTAAACTGCCATTTATTACGCGGCGAAACCGCCCAATTAATTAAACAACTATGATTTGCTAAATCCTCTGGCGTGTAAGGAACACCTTCACGTTGTAAATATTCTGGCGAAGCACAGATGACTAATGATGAACTCGCTAATCTCCGTGCTACCATACTGGTATCATCTAAATCACCCAACACAATAGCAAGATCAATACCTTCATCAATTAAATCACCAGGACTGCCTTGCACAACCATTTCTATGGTTAAATCTTGATATATCTTCAAAAATTCAGCGACCGCCCGTGCAATATGAGTAGCCCCTATCGCGGGCGGAGCACTAATTTTTAATAAGCCTCGGGGTTCTGTTTGCAAATGCGTAACAGCGGACTCCATTTCATCGACGTCTAGCAATACTTGCTGACAGCGCTCTAAATAAGAGATACCCACATCCGTTAAACTTAAACTGCGTGTAGTACGATTGATTAAACGCGTACCCAAACTACCTTCAAGCTGCATAATATGCTTGGTAGCCATTGCTCTAGAAATACCCAATTCTCGCGCACCTCCGGCAAAACTTCCGGCTTTAGCGACACGAACAAAAACGGTCATACTGGTTAATTTATCCATCGCGCCCTCTCATAACAATTGATGCACTTAGCATTAGCAAAAGCTCCTATCTTATGAATTAATTAATGATTAAAGATATAAAAATAGATAACTAGCGGCAACTAAAACCACAGGGTGTGATTAAAAAATACAGGGAATTGTATTTAATAGGCTGTGCAGAACGATAGTGAAGCGCAGATATAGCTCTTAATATTGTTTCATTTTCCTACATTTTTAATCACACCAACAGCCGCCTATGATTAAGAAACTCTTGACATGAATAATTATATCCTAAAAAGAAACAATCCATTCATTGTTATGTATATTGTGCTTAATAAATATCTGCCTATAATACAAACCAAGTCATACAGCAACACAATATTTAAAGCAACAACTAACATTGAAAGATTCTTTACTTTAACAGGATTTATCTCATGAGCCATTTAAACAAACAAGTGATCGTTGCTTTACTATTTATAGCTGGTATCGGAAGCTTCATCTCCGGACAATTTATTATTTCTACCGTGTTATTTGCTGGTGCAGCTATTTATAGCAACATCGTAATACGTGCAACCCTGAACAGCTAAGTGCTACAAAGTTAACTACCTCCTGGTGTTATGCCTCCAAGCAGTTTCTCCTCATAATGTTCTGCTTGAACTCTTACCTCCCTTTACGTCAGTGTACTGGGAGGTTTTTTTTGCCTAAAATAAGGGCTAGTAACTTAATGACGGGGCTATTTCGAGTCAACTGTTCATTTATAAACAGGGCTATCCTGAACCTAGAGAAAGGGCTCAAGGCAAAAGGCTAAGCCTAAGAGACTAGCTTTCGCCCTTCGCCTGTACTTAGGAAAAACCTTATCTAAAAGCAAACAATAAAGCCAAACCACCCTATCTTAAATTGGCAACTGCCCGCGTCCACAACACATCATTAATGCCACATTGCGGCACAAATCCGGACACCGCCTGCTTTAACACCTGCCTAATCTGCTCAAAATTATCATCTAGACTAGCTTGCTCTAATTGTTTCAACATTTTTTCTAAATCTGACCAAGCGATCACTTGCTCTTGGGCTCGCATAATTCTCGGATGAGTGGTTTCTGAAACCTCATCACCAATAAGTAACTCTTCATAAAGCTTTTCACCTGATCTTAAACCGGTATAAATAATTTCTATCTCACCGTTTGGATGCGCCTCATCTTTTATTTCTAAGCCACTCAAATGAATCATACGTTTTGCCAAATCAACGATACGTATAGGCTCACCCATATCTAATACCAAAACATCACCACCCTGCCCTAAAGCACCGGCCTGAATAACCAACTGAGCCGCTTCGGGAATGGTCATAAAATAACGAATAATGCGCTCATCAGTGACCGTTACCGGACCACCTCTAGCAATCTGCTCTCTAAATAAAGGTACAACAGACCCTGATGAGCCTAACACATTACCAAAACGCACCATGGTAAAGCGCGTGTGATGTGCGCTACCGAAGCCTGCACTTAACGCTTGCAAAATTAACTCTGCAAAGCGCTTAGTGGCTCCCATGGTATTGGTCGGCCTGACCGCTTTATCGGTTGATATTAAAACAAACAATTCAACATTAGCTTTAATAGCGGCTTGCGCGACATATAAAGTCCCAAAGATATTATTGCTGACTGCCTCGCCAGGATTTTTTTCAACCATAGGGACATGTTTATAAGCTGCCGCATGATAGAGGGTTTGCACTTTAAAAACTGCACACACATTTTCTACACGCCTAGCATCAGCAACAGAACCCAGTACCGTAATAATTTCGACAGAAGCCAATTGAGGCTTACGACTTAAGAAATGCTGCAGTTCTTTTTCTATGGCATACAGTGCAAACTCACTCAATTCAAAAAGAATCAAAATACGTGGCTGCAATTGTACAATTTGCCGGCAAAGTTCCGAACCGATAGACCCACCCGCCCCAGTAACCATCACTATCTTTTCGGTGATCGCTGCCGCCAATAAAGATTGATCAGGGGCAACCGGATGCCGCCCTAAAAGATCAGCAATATCGACTTCCTGCAAAGCATCAACGGTAATTTTACCTTGCGCAATATCAGACAAGCCCGGCATAGACATGACATGCACAGCATAAGGCTCTAGCAGTTTGATCAAATCACTAATATGCGATCGTTTGGCTGAAGGCATCGCCAACAGCACATCAGTAATTTGATAGCGCTCTATTAAATAACTTAAGGCATTGAAAGGATAAATACGTAAACCGTTGATCTTACTTTTATGCAATAAACTATCATCATCTATAAAAGCAATTGGGCGAAATTCCCGACCATGCTCTAAAGCGGAAGCCAACTGCACACCGGCACTACCCGCGCCATAAATGAGCACATTTTTTTTACGAACATCACTAGTATCGCGCAACCCACCTAAACGAAAATAAGTCTCGCCTAGCCACCAACGCGCAAAAAAACGACTACTACCCACTAGCAACATGACCAGCAACCAATTTAATGGCGAAACAGTACGAGGAATAACCTTAATTCCTGATTCATACAAGACAAAGGCAAAAACTAACGCATAAATAGTTGTCGCCTGCATAATAGTCCATAAAGCGCGTATTTCTATATAGCGAATGATGGCTCTATATAAACCTAACCTTAAAAAAACAGGGACTGCAATGACCGGGGCTACTGCAAACAAATACCATTCATCGCCTTTAGGTATATAAAGCTCGCCCCAACGCAAAGAAAACGCAGACCATAAAGCGAACAATACAAAAAACACATCGGTACTAATTAAAATAAAAGCCTTATTACGCCGTTTAAGACCAATAAACCAAGAGGCTAAAATAGCTTGCTTCATACAGATTCTCTTTGACCCGCGCGAAAAATAATGACCAGCACTACTAAGGGCAGATAAGCCAATATTAAAGCAAAGCCCGCATTAAGTTGATTTAAAGCCACGCCCAAGGCCAAGGGCAATAACCAAACAAAATTAATAATCGCAACGGCCAAAGACACTTTTTTATGAGAACCATAAAAACGAGCCGCATATTGATAAGCATGACTACAATGCGCCTGATAGACTTTATCACCTCTTAATAAGCGCCTGAATAAAGTCCAAGTGGCATCAGTGATAAAAACCGCTAATAAAATAAGCCAGCTCCATAAAAACAAAGGATTAACCCACGCCGCCTGAATAGACAACAAACCCAGTACGATACCTAAAAAACCACTGCCCGCATCACCCATAAAAATCTTAGCGGGTGGAAAGTTCCAAACTAAAAAGCCAACAACAGTCATCGCCAACAATACCGGTGTCACCCATAAAGTATTGGCTCCAGTTTGCATCGCGTATAAAAGTGCAGCCCCTAAGCTGACCGTAATCGCCTCAATACTGGCAATTCCATCAATACCATCCATAAAATTATAAAGGTTTAACAACCATACTAAATACAAAGCCGCTAAGATTTGACCTATCCAGCCCAAATCTAAAGCCATCATAGATAAACCCGGCACAGGCAAGATTAGGGGCGGCAAACCACCTAAACAATAAAGTCCCCAAGCCGCAGCACTAAAATGTACCAACAAACGCCAACCTGCGGCAATATGACCATGATCGTCTAAAAAGCCCGTTAAAGCCACGAGCGCACCTGCACCCAATAGCGCCCATAACACCGATGTTTCAACTAGGTCAAAAGCAAATAGTGCGAGCAAACCTAATAAAAACACGATGACGATCGATAACCCCCCCCCTCTGGGTGTAGGCAATTTATGTGAGCTACGCGCATTAGGAATATCTATCAAACTTGCGGCCAAGGCATAACGACGCAGCCAACCCGTCAATAGACTACTTAACAACATTGCCACAACAAATAAGCTGACTAAAATTAACATTACTGACTATCTCTATAAGAAATCGCGACTTTTTCCAAAGCCTCTGGCAGAGAAATGGGTGGCCGCCAATCTAATAATTCTCGCGCCTTAGAACTATTGACCTGCAAAGAACCGCACAGACGTTCCGCCATCGCTTGCTTGCCTAATATTTTAGCTCCAGCCATGATTAAACCCTCTGACAACTTGAACAATCGAGCCGGTTTACCGAGTGCCAAAGCCATAGCCCTTAACAGCTCAGGCGTAGAAACATCCATACCATCCGAAGCTAAAAATGTTTGATTAGCCGCAGCGGGATGCACAATACAGAGCTTTATTAAATCAATTAAATTATCTAAGGCTAATAAGCTACGTTGATTTTGAATACTGCCTAAAGGCAAAGGCAGGCCTAAATCCAGACAGCGCATCATGGCTTTAAAATTAGCCTTAACACCAGGACCATAAATTAAAGTGGGGCGAATAATTACAAGCTCTAAGCCCGTTTCTTTAGCTAATTGCTGTAGTGCCAATTCGGCTTCATACTTAGAAACTCCATAAGCATCTAACGGTGCTGGCACGTCATCTTCTCGATAAGGATGACCTAAGCTCGTAGCTTCACCATTAACCTTAATTGAACTGATAAAGATAAAACGTTTAACCCCGGCCTGAACGGCTTGCTTCGCTAGGTTTAAGGTTCCTAGCACATTGACTTGACGATAAGCCGACAAAGCATCTGCGGCCCTTTCGTTCATAACATGTACACGAGCAGCCAAATGAATGACCACAGCAACATCAACTAGCGCCTCTGCCCAAAGCGTATCGCCATTAATCTCACCAACCAATATTGTTTGCAAGTCATCATTAGCTTGAACATTAGCACGCACCGCAGCACGTACCTGATAACCTTGTTTTGTTAAGGCAAGGCTTAAAGGCTGACCTACAAAACCCTGAGCGCCTGTAACAAGTATGATTCCTGCCATTAAGTTACCTGAATTTTGCAATACTACAACTCACTGTTTATTTGGATAATCTAGCTTTGCAGCAGAGTATACCATATCAATATGCTGACCCAAGTTTGAACCC
>QVQD01000155.1 GCA_003584875.1 Methylococcales bacterium | reverse complement strand
TTTTGCTTTTAAAACATAGCTTTTTCGTTAAAGGTTTTTGCTATTTATTTCTGGAAAATTCAGAATTACTTTTGATAAAACTAAAATTTAATTTCGAATTTTCAAAATTCAATGTTGAATCGGCGAAGATCGACAATGGTCAAACGCCTTTTTCAGTTGAAAACATCAAAATTTCTTAAGTAAAGGCCAGTATTCAATAACTAAAAAGAAAATTTGCTTAAGCAAAAACAAATTTCGCTTAACTAAAAAGCAGTTATTTGAATTGAAATTAATCTATTCGAATAAAAATAGGCTGCAATTGACAGCGAAAAAGGGTGTTACTTCTTAACTAACAGCCGAACTTCAATAACTAAAAAGCAAAATTAGTTATTAAAAAATGTCTTTTAGTAAAGAAAAAAAGCCTGTTCGACAATAAAAAACCAAAATATCAAAAGCATTTAGTAAAATATCAAAACTAATCGGTTTGAACAGGGTAGGCTAAGCTAAGCAAAGCAAAGCAAAGCCTGATCAATAACCCATTGCTTATTAAGTCCCTAAGTCGTAGTGTGGTTTCGCGACAGCAAACCGCCTCATACCCGTAAGCTTGAAAACAATCGAACAAAAAAACCTCACGATGGAGCATCCAAGTGAAGGTTAGTGTAATCATTAAATATTAGTAGCCTATAACACAAAAAATCCCCCTCAATCCCCCTTTTACCATAGGTATCTACATAAGTTTATTATTGGCGTGGAAACGATAAAAAACACCGTAGGGGCGTATTGCATACGCCCAACATCGAAAGTCCAATGTTATAGAGCTTATTTTATAAGGGCGTATGCAATACGCCCCTACGATCTTCACCATAATGTTATCGTTCGCGCGTGAGAATGCTAACAATTATTTGTGTAGATACCTATGCCCTTTTACAAAGGAGGAAGCTAAAATCATAATACTTTTACAGTCCCTAAGTCCGTAAGTCGTAGGGTGGTTTCGCGACAGCAAACCGCTTCATACCCGTAAGCTTGAAAACAATCCAACAAAAAAGCTGGGCTTTGAAGGTCGTAAAGAAGGACTTGCTGTACAAGTAATAGTGCTGCTAGAAAATAAGGCTTTCCAACTTAAGCGAGGTAGTTGGCATCCAATTGATGTTATTAGAGTGTTTTAACCGAATTATCATTAATAAAGTCAGTCATAGTCTGAGTCCTTGAACCGTTAATGAATCATATTGTCGTAGAGATTTGTTAGAAATTAAGGTTTTTGTTTTATGTCTAGGTCATTAATGACATAGAATGATCAATCAAACTTTTATGAGTGATAAATAAGAGGATTACGCTATGAATAGACTACCCGCAGTAGCAGGCACTTTCTACCCTGAAAATCCGCAACAATTGCATCAAATGTTAAACGAATATTTGAATGATGCTGAAGCTACGGCGAAAGTTCCTAAAGTAATTATTGTTCCTCATGCTGGTTACATTTATTCAGGTCATGTTGCCGCATCTGCTTATGCTCGATTAAAAAAAGCAAGTGACCGAATAAATCGCGTTGTTATTATAGGGCCTTCTCATCGTGTTGCATTTAGTGGTTTGGCATTAAGCAATGCACAATCTTTTATTACTCCTTTGGGTTTTGTTGCTGTTGATCAAAATGCGCTAACATCCATTGCTCATTTAGATTATGTTAATTATTTTGAAGAAGCCCATGCTAATGAACATAGTCTTGAAGTTCATTTGCCGTTTTTGCAAGAAATGTTAGATGATTTTCAAATTGTACCTATTGTTACAGGTGAGGCAACACCAGAACAAGTCAGTCTAGTCATTGATAGCTTATGGGGTGGTGATGAAACCTTGATCGTAATTAGTTCAGATTTGAGTCATTATCATCAATATGCACAGGCAAAGCTACTGGATAAAGCAACTAGTCGATTGATAGAGCAGTTACAATATGAGCATATAGACTCTAATGCGGCTTGTGGAAAAGTGCCGGTCAATGGTTTGTTAAGGCTTGCTAGAGAAAAATCATTGGCTATTACAACCATAGACTTACGTAATTCTGGGGATGCTGCAGGTGACAAAAAAAGCGTAGTTGGCTATGGCGCTTATGTCATTGAATAAAGAGCATCAACAACAGTTATTAACTGCGGCTAAAGCTTCTATTCAGCATGGGTTAAATGCTGGTTGTGCTTTAAAGTTTAATTTAGCTGAATACCCTCAAGTATTAAGTGAGTGTAAAGCTACTTTTGTTACTTTGAAACTAGATCAACAATTACGTGGCTGTATTGGACGATTAGAAGCGACTCTTCCATTGATTGAAGATGTTGCCGAAAATGCTTTTTTAGCGGCTTTTCAAGATCCTCGTTTTACGCCAGTGACTATGGATGAGTTTGCCGAATTAGATATTCATATATCACTATTAACAGCGCCAGTACTTATGTCATTTAGCTCTGAACAAGATTTGATGAGTCAGCTACAACCCAATGTAGATGGCTTGATATTAGTAGAGGGATCTCGAAAAGGGACTTTCTTGCCTTCAGTATGGGAGCAGCTTCCCGAGCCTGAACAATTTTTGCATCATTTAAAACAAAAGGCTGGTTTATCAGTTGCTTATTGGTCTGATACGCTTAATGTTTATCGTTATCAAACTGAGACTATTGCTTGATAATAAGCCCTAGTTTTGGGGCTTATTATCATAAGAGCTATTGAAGCGCTTCACTTTTGTTCAGCACATCCTATTGGTGTTGGTTTATTATTTGAATTCGGGACACCAAAATTATTAACTCACTCTCACCTTTAATTACACCCGATGGCTTAGAACCAAGATTTATTCACAGATGTGTTTGCTTGGGACGAACTAGGGGAGGGTGGGGTGGCTTCAAGGTTGCTAATACCCAAAAGTCCGGTAATTTTTTCCCATAGCGTCTTATCAAGATCACGTTTAGGAATTTCTACTGTTGTCTCATTGGAAACCTTGGCTACCGGCGTGCTGCTAGGTTTAAAATCACCCTGAACACCTACAATCTGGTCATTATCAAAGAATAATGAAACTTCTTGTTGTATTTTGTCGCTGCCATCAGGATGAGCAGAATATAGAAAGTCCCAACGATTTTTGTGAAAAAAGTTATCCAGCATCGGGGAGCCCATAATAAAAAGGACTTGGCGTTTACTCATGCCGGGTCGAAGTTGGTCAACCATTTCTTGAGTAATGATGTTGCCTTGTTGAATTTCCAAGCTATAAACACCTGGTAAATTGTTCAGTATGGTTGAGCAGGAGGTGAGTGATAGGCTAATCAACAAGCATATAGAAAAAAACGACTTTCTCATTTTTGGCTAAAATAGTAATAAAATTTGAAATGATACAGGATATCTAGGCATTATCCTATAAAACTGTCATGCGATGAGCATCTAAAAAGGCTACAATGCGCAGCTATTGTATTTGACTAACCTTATAAAGTTGATTAGCTGGAGATTAATGTTGGAAACACAAGATTTAAGGAATGTAGGTTTAAAGGTTACTTTGCCTAGAGTCAAAATTTTACAAATTCTAGAAAAACAAATTAATGTACGTCATTTAACCGCTGAGCAAGTTTATAAAGTGCTTTTAAGTGAAGACGAAGAGATAGGTTTAGCCACTGTGTATCGGGTTTTAACTCAGTTTGAAGCTGCCGGCTTAGTCACTCGTCATCATTTTGAAGGAGGTAATTCGGTATTTGAACTGACTACGGCTGAACATCATGATCATATCGTTTGTATGAAGTGCGGTAAAGTTGATGAATTCGCCGATGATTTTATCGAAACACGTCAAAAAGAAGTTGCTAAAAAACTGGGCTATGAACTCACAGATCATAGTCTTTATTTATATGGATTTTGTCCCCAGTGCAAACAATCTTAATTTATCCCTTAGCTTATATATTCCATGTTTAAACCTTTAGTTTTGTATATAGGCTTGCGTTACACGCGAGCAAAACGTCGTACCCAGTTTATTTCTTTTATTACCCTAACTTCAGTGCTAGGCATCGCCTTGGGCGTTACGGCTTTAATCACTGTTCTGTCAGTTATGAATGGTTTTGAAGCAGAATTACGTGAACGAATTTTAGGGATGACAGCTCATGCGACTGTCACTGGTAAATATGGTCAATTAGATGATTGGCAAGCACTGGATCAAAAACTAAAAGGCATGCCTCATGTAGAAGGCGCAGCACCTTTTATTACCGGTCAGGTGATGATCAATGCTGATAGGCGCGTTAGTGGCACGATGCTGAATGGTATTTTGCCAGAGTATGAGTCTCGAGTTTCAGAGGTTGCTACTAAAATGAAATCAGGTCAGTTGACCGATTTGGTTGCTGGTGAATATGGCATAGTCTTAGGGCTGGAATTAGCTAATTATTTAGGCGTTATGGTCGGTGATAAGATCACTGTGATAAGCCCTCAAGTTAATTCTACACCGGCAGGCATCGTACCTAGAATGCGTCGATTTACCGTAGTGGGAATATTTCAGGTAGGGATGTATGAATATGATCGCAATATGGCTTTGATTAATATTGATGATGCCGCTAAATTATTTCGTATGGATGACTCGGTTTCGGGGCTACGTATAAAGCTTGATGACTTATTTAATGCACCTAAAATAACCCACGGTTTGGCAACGGCTCTTTATGGTGATTATCAAGTTAGCGATTGGACGTTGGCGCACAATAATTTCTTTAAGGCCATTCAAACAGAAAAACGAGTGATGTTTATTATTCTGTTATTGATAGTGGCGGTAGCTGCTTTTAACATTGTTTCTACCTTAGTCATGGTGGTTACCGATAAGCGAGGCGATATCGCTATCTTAAAAACTCAAGGACTCACTTCGGGTGCTGTAATGGGTATCTTTATGGTATTGGGTTCAATTATTGGCGTAGTTGGTACGGTGTTGGGTGTGTTAGGTGGCGTATTGCTCGCCTTGAATGTAGAGACTATCGTGCCGGCTATAGAGAAATTATTTCAAGTACAATTTATGGCGGCAGATGTTTATTATATTAGTGAGCTGCCTTCTAAATTAGTCTGGTCTGATGTTTATTCCATTGCCGGCATGGCTTTTTTACTATCATTATTAGCCACTATTTACCCTGCTTGGCAGGCCTCTCGAATAAATCCTGCAGAAGTGCTCAGATATGAATGATTCTGGCATTATTCCATCATCACCCTTAAGCAAACAAAATATGAATAGCACTAGCATTTTAAACTGTCGCCAATTGACTAAACGTTACGACCAGGGTGGTTTGGATGTTGAGGTGTTGAAAGGCGTCGATTTAAATATCGAAAAAGGTGAGCGCGTTGCCATTATGGGAGCCTCAGGATCAGGCAAGAGTACCTTATTACATTTGTTAGGTGGCTTAGAAAAAGCCAGTGGTGGCGAAGTGATACTGGATGGTATTGATATTAATAAAGTGAATGCAGCAAAATTAGCTAAGTTAAGAAATAAATCCTTAGGATTTATCTATCAGTCGCATCATTTATTAGGTGAATTTACGGTATTAGAAAATGTAGCGATGCCGTTATTGATTGCTGGCGAATCTGTTAAGCAGGCACGTATTCGTGCTGCTGAACTTTTGCAACGAGTCGGTCTTGGCCATAGAGTTGAACACAAGCCAGGTGAATTATCAGGCGGTGAAAGGCAAAGAGCCGCAGTAGCAAGGGCATTAATCAATAAGCCCAGCTTAATTTTAGCTGATGAACCTACGGGTAATCTTGATAGTAAAACTGCTGATCAGGTTTATCAATTAATGCTGGAGTTAAATCAAGAACTGAATGTTAGTTTTTTGGTGGTAACTCATGATCATGAGCTAGCTGCGCGTATGGGCAAGGTGCTGCATATGGAAGATGGTTTGATTGTTAATGGTTAGTCAATAATTGGGCTAGCAACTTAAGGCGGGACAGCTTGAACTCAGACCTAAGGCTAAAGGCTAAAGGCTAAAGGCTAAAGGCTCAAGGCTCAAGGCTAAAGGCTAAAGGCTAAAGGCTAAAGGCGAAAGATTAAGTCTAGGAGCTTAGCAATTTAAGGCGCAGATGCTAAGCTTAACTCTTCGCCTTTAGCCCTTCGCCCTTTGTCTGCGCTTAGGATAGTCTTGTTTAAAAGTGAGTGTATAAGCTAAACTGCCCCCACCTTAAGTTGGTAGCCAAAAAATACAAGCTACAATCGGCTTTAGCTTTTAGCTGGGTCTTATTGTCATGAAATTGTCAGAAACAAAAGTTATAGTGCTATTCTATGAAAAAAGTAAAGATTGAAAAACATAAGCTACTACTTCGTCATTTAACCTTATCTGATTACAGTAATATTGCCGTATTAATGGAGAATGTATACGGTAATCTGGGCGGAGCTTGGAAGCAGGATCAATACGCCTCTCAAGTCAGTCGATTTCCTCAAGGTCAAATTGCCATAGAAGATAATGGTAAATTAGTGGCTGCAGCTTTAAGTATGATTGTCGATTATGCTAAGTTTGGTGACATCCATACTTACGCTCAAATTACCGGTGATGGATATTTAACCCATCATGATCCGCATGGCGATACCTTGTACGGTGTGGATATATTCGTACATCCTTCCTATAGAGGTTTACGCCTAGGTCGAAGGCTTTATGATGCGCGTAAAGAATTATGTCGTAACTTAAATTTACGTCGTTTTATTGCCGGTGGCAGGATACCTGGTTATGCAGAATATGCAGATACTTTAACGCCTGTTCGTTATATCGAAGAAGTTAAAAATCGTGAGATTTTTGATCCCGTTTTATCTTTTCAATTATTAAATGGTTTTCATGTTCGTAAGGTTTTAACGGGTTACTTGCCAGTTGATGCAGATTCCAAAGGCTTTGCTACTTTGTTGGAATGGGTTAATCTGGATTATGTCGAAAAATCACCTTCAATAGGCGGGCCAAAAAACATTATTCGTTTAGGCGTAGTGCAATGGCAGATGCGAACTTTAACCAGTGTTGAGGAATTGCTTAAACACGCTGAATTTTTTATTGATGCGGTTTCTGGTTATCAAGCAGACTTTGTATTATTTCCTGAATATATGAGCGCACCGCTGATGGGTTTGTTTAATGACAAAAATCCGCCAGATGCTATTCGTGCTTTAGCAGGCTTTACTAGCGAGATTCGTAATGGTCTGCTAGAAATGGCCATGTCCTATAATATCAATATTATTGCTGGCTCTATGCCCGAATATAGCTCTCACGAGCTTTATAACGTATCTTGGTTACTAAGACGTGATGGCACTTTTGAGGCTCAATACAAAATTCATGTCACCATTGATGAAGTGAGTTGTTGGGGCGTACAAGGTGGTGATGCCTTAAAAGTTTTTGATACAGATTGTGGCAAAATTGCTGTATTAATCTGCTATGATTCTGAGTTTCCAGAGTTGGCTCGCTTAGCGACTATGCAGGGTGCTCAAATATTGTTTGTGCCTTTCTGGACAGATACTAAAAATGCTTATCAACGAGTACGCTATTGTTCTCAGGCGCGGGCTATTGAAAATGAATGCTTTGTCGCCATTACTGGCAGCGTTGGCAATTTACCTCATGCGGAAAATATGGATATACAATATGCACAAGCGGCTATTTTTAGTCCAAGTGACTTTTCATTTCCTCATGATGCCATACTCGCAGAAGCGACCCCAAATACCGAAATGACTTTAATTACTGATGTTAATTTGGATTTATTAAAACAAGTGCGTACTCGTGGGGCTGTTCGTAATCTAGCCAATCGACGCTTGGATTTATACCGCTTAGAATGGATATAAATAGTATCCAAAAGCACTCTATTACATAAGTCTCGCTGTTCTCAGTTAGGCTTAATTACAAGCAATACTTAGGAATAAATATGATCACTGCTAATCAATTGCAAGAGCTTGCAACAACTCACGGAACCCCTTTATTCATTATTGATCATGATGAATTGCGTAATAATTATGCGATTTTTAAAAACAATCTACCCCGCGTTCAAGCCTATTATGCTGTTAAAGCAAATCCAGATCCGGTCATTGTAAAAACATTGTTTGAAGCCGGTGCGAGTTTTGACGTGTCGTCTATCGCTGAATTTAATAACGTTTTTGAAAACATAAAAGACTTGTCTGCTGAAGACCAGCATCAATGGGTTTGGGAAAATATTATCTACGCTAATCCAATTAAGGCCGAAGAAACGCTAACAGAATTAGATAAGTATCAGCCCTTGATGACTTTTGATAATCGTGAAGAAATTTTTAAAATCAGAGAGCACGCACCTAGTTCACGAGTGGTATTGCGTCTTAGAGTCTCTAATGCAGGGGCTATGGTTGAATTATCTTCAAAATTTGGTGCTTCGCATGACGAAGCACTAGAACTTATCTTTGAAGCCGTTAATGCTGGTCTTACCGTGGCAGGTTTAAGTTTTCATGTCGGCAGTCAAACGACTAATTTTGAAAATTATATGCAAGCTATCAACATGGCTGCCTTAATATTTAAAGAAGTCAAAGAACGCGGTTATGACAAAATGGATTTATTGGATATCGGTGGTGGTTTTCCAGCGCCCTATGATGAATCAGTAAAGCCTTTTAGTGAATTAGCGAAAAGAATTAATACTGAATTAGATCGATTGATTCCAGAAGATATAAAAATTATCGCTGAACCCGGTCGTTTTTTAGTAGCGACCACGGCAACCGCTGTCTCAAAAATTATTGGTAAAGCCGTTCGACATGGAAAATTATGCTATTACATCGACGATGGCGTTTATCATACTTTTTCGGGCGTTATTTTCGATCATTGCCAATATCACTTTGATGCTTTTAAAGAAGGTCCTACCCAAATTTGTACGGTATTCGGCCCTACCTGTGATGGTCTTGATGTTATATCGATGACTGAAGAATTACCGCAAGATTTACAACGTGGTGATTTATTGTCGAGTAAAAATATTGGCGCTTATAGCGGTGCAACCTCTACGTATTTCAACGGCTTTCCGCCTGCTAAGGTTATTCAGGTCAATCGTTAATTAGAGTGGTGTTATTGTTCCCACAATGCCCCCTATCAATCAGCAAAGCGTGTGCAAACGATAAAGTTGTTTGCACATCTGTGTGGATCCAGTAGCTTAGAAAAATGTAGGGCGTTAATAGCATATAAGCTATTAACGCCCTACAGCATTAGTTTCGATCAATCCTAATGGAATCTAGGAATTCTAGCGGTGTAAAACTTCGCTTTCCTTTTGCTATATTGTCGGTACGCACATTACCTTTCAACTCTCTAAATATAATGATTTGTTATTTGAGGTCTATGCCTTTATCTTCTGCGATGCGGTCATGGATTTAAATGCGAATAACCTGCAAAATCTTAAATTTATTATTCTAAATACCGCATGATCAATCCTCGTAGTTTAGTTAGAGCTTTAGAAAAACACTGGGACGTTATAGAGCGCATCATACATTTGGGCAGGGACCATATTGCCTATGAAAGAGATGATGTGTTGGTGCTATTGAGAAAAATCTATTTGCATGAATCAGCCGAGCAATGTGTGGAGCGCTTGCAACAGATGGTCAATTCAGAATTATTGATACAAATGTCGCATAGCAATACCTTACAACTCAATGAAAGCGTTCGCCAATTTGTCGGAAGCTTATTGCATGAGCATGAATTGGGTTTGTCGGATATTTTAAAAGCCCGAATTATTGACATTAAAGTCGGTCTGGATCAATTGCATCAAGCTATGCAGAATCGTGATATGGCTGCCTTGCAACAAGGTGCTGTGCGTATAGATACTCAGCTTCGACAAATCTTACAGCAATTAGATCAGGATACCCATGCTATTCAGGATATTGCCGAGCGTGCTAAAGGCGCTGATGAGCGCATGCAGTTGTCAAGTCGCTATAGGGAAGTGCTAGACGCTTATGATCGTTATGTATTGCCGATGACTGAATTGATGGATACTGGTGCGGGCGGAAGTTTTTACCCCTTGCTTGAGGAAGCTGAAAGAGTCTTGGCTACCTTAGCTCAGCAACTGATGACCCAAGGTGGTTTATATAGCCATCAGCGTTTATTGCGGCAAATAGGCTTTAGGGTTAAAGAGTTGCGACAAGCTGGGCTTGTTGCACTGAAGCAATGTACTAACACTTTGATGCCGCTAAGAGAAGAGGTGCGTCGTCATAATCATCTAAGTGCTGCAATTGGTCAATTGTTGGGTGATGTCCGTAAAAAAGGCATGCGTAAAACATTTCTGCAGCAGAGCTTACCTATTTGGCGTAAAGAGCGTTTGATATCAGTTGCTATAGGTCCAGAATTATTGACATTAATGGAACAGGTGCGGCATTATCAATCTAAAGCTGTTGAGTTCCCGGAGATGATAGCAGACGATACTCAGATTCAGCTTGAGTTGATTGATGAAGAGGCTATTCGTCAGCACTTTTATCAGAGCCTGCCTCTAGCCGATTTAATGGGTTGGCTTGCGGATCATTACAGTGAGTATCAAGACATAACCTTATTAAGGCTTTATCATAGCTTTATTCGTTTACCTGATATTAACGCGACCCCAGATTTGCACGAAACGCGCATTACCCTTAAAAAAGTTGCGATTAGACACCACAGCCATGCCCTTGAATCCTTATGACCATTGATTTTACTGCTCTGACCCAGTTACAACCCCTCTTTAAACAGTTAAGTTCTGGTGCACATTTAAACCGCTTAAAAGATACTGAGCTTTGGGTGCAGTTGGAGCTTTATCAAAGTGACTATGAGTCATTATTTGCTGCGCTGGGTTTTGTTCTGATAGTTGATGGACGAGGGTTTGCCTATTTTAAAACCGAGTTGGCTAGCGCTTATACAGGCAAGCTCACTCGTCGTCTTGCCTTAGTCATTATGTTGTTATTTGAATATCAGGCTGATCAAGGTTTGCATTTATTTCAATTTCAGCAATGGCGGCTTGACGCTAATTTATTAGACCAACTATGGCAGCAGTATTTCGCTCTATTCGAGGCTGAAGAAATAAATAGTCCAAAAACATTAGCGGAGATTTTAGATAGCGCTACGCGAGTCGGCTTCTTAATCTCTGAAGACAATGCTTATCGACTATTGCCATCAATACATCGGTACTTAGATTTGTTTGTAGAACTGGGTAACGCAGAACGGCCAGATCAAATTAAAGAAGATATCAAGGAGGATATGCTTTGAGCCTTGCACAGTATGGATTTCAAAAATTGGTTTTATTAAACAGTGCGGGTTACAGTCGCGCTGAATTGCCGCTAGATGATTCAGTTTCGATTATCGCCCCTAATAATACTGGCAAAACAAGCTTGATTAATGCTTTACAGTTTCTGCTGATTCTTAATAAACAGCACATGGATTTTGGCGCACACAGTGTCGAAAACTCTAAGCGGTTTTATTTTCCAGACAACAGTGCTTATATTTTGTTGGAAGTATTATTGCCTTCGGGTATGGCAGTGATTGGTTGTGTTGGTAAAGGTTTGAGCCATGATTATGAATACTTCGCTTATCAAGGGAGTCTTGATCTTGATGATTACCGCTTGGCTGATGGCAAGTTGGTCGCTCAACCTAAATTAATCGCGCGTTTATTTGAATGTGGAAAGCTCGCTAAAATTTATCCTCAAGCTGATTTACGAGCCTTATTGTATGGTAATCGTCAAAAGCAGCGTGCAGATGAACCTGATTTAACAATATTCCCTCTGGAATTTACTTCGCAGGCTGCGACTTATCAACGAATCCTAACTCGGACTTTACGTCTGGATAAGTTGGATAGTAGGGAAGTGAAGTACTACTTACTGGAAATCTTTAAAAATGATTTGCAAGATCGCAATGTCGATTTTAAGAGTGAGTGGGATAAGTCTTTTGCCGATGTTAACTATGATAAGTCTCAGTATGACGCGGTGTTTCGTAATCAGTCACTTATTTCAGGCATGGAAGACAGTCAGCAAACACGACTACTATTACGCGGCAAGCTTATTTTATGGCGACCTTTAATAGAAAAAGGCTTGAATGATTGGGAGGACTATAACACCAGTACCAGTGAAGAACTTCGCCTAAGATTACAAACTTTAGAAGAAGAAGCGGTGGCTTTGGAAAAACGCCACGAAATGATTTATCAAGATCGTGCTGATGCCAAAACCGCTTTAAAAGCTCAACAAAAAATAGAATCACATTATCAAGAGCTGATTATTCAATTTCAGTTTGTCAGTGATTTAGCTCAATTACAAAATCAACGACAACTATTGCAAAAACAACGTGATGAGTTGATGCGTAGCATAGTTAATGCAGAACAACAGCAATCTCAAGAAGCTATTGCCAGAAACATTGCAAAAATCAATAAAGAGAAAGTCGATTTGAATCGGCAGTTGCAGAATGTCAATAATAACTTATATTTGCAACTGCAAAAAATATTGCCGGCTGAAAGCTTTGAGCTTGTAACTCGATTATTGTCTAAATCAGTTTTAAGTTTACCCGTTGCGCTAGGTAGTGCAGTAGAGTTGGACGATGAAACGGCTTTTCATTCATTTGCAGCACTATTAGCATCGAGGTTGTCGGCTAATCGTTTGCAATTACCCGGTTTGTTACTTGATTTGTCTGAGTTGGAACCTAATCTTTTTATTAAAACGGCGCAAGAATTAGAGACAGAAATTAATGACTGTGAGCGTCAGTTAACTGAACTAAATAGTTTATTAAAAACCGTTGAGACCTTAACTCAGCAAAAACAGCATCAACAAAAACTGGAACAGCAAATTTCAGAATTGTTAGTTGATGAAAAAAACTATGAAGAATTATTGGCATTAAAGGTAGGGGCTTTAGAAAGGCTACAAACAATAGAGGCTTTGCAGCAAAAACTAGTTTTGCTTGAACAAGAAGAATCAGTTTTGGCTGAGCAGAAAAAATCTATCTTACTGGCACAAGAAAAACATAAATCTGATCAAAAAGAACTGCAAAGCCAATTTCAGCGCATTAATATAGCTAGGCAGCAACGACTTGATCAACAGTTTCCGTTTACGGCTTTAGAACAGTTGCCTCATTTGCCTTGCATGGAATCAACGGAGTTGGCAATGCCGACTTTGGCTGATCGCATTGAAACCTATAATCGCGATTGCCAAAAGCTAAAACAAATTGATGAGCAATTAAATGATCATCTCAGTCAATTACATAGAGATGGTGTGAGTAAATTCCAAACTCAGGATACTGCCGAGCAACAATTAAATGCCTTGTTTAATTACACTGCGCAACTGAGTCAGGAAAAAGAAGCGATTGAACGTAAGGCGCGTTCGGCCGTGGTGCAGGTAGCGGCTATATTACGAGATTTACGTGACAGTCTAGAAACTTTCAAAAGGCGAATGCGTGAATTTAATAACAAAATTAATCGCCGTCAGCTTTCTGACCTTAAGGTTTTTAAAATAGAACCTAGAGAAGAAGATATTTTAGTGCGGGCTATACAAGCGTTAATTTCAACTTCGGAACAGGTTGAGTCGGGACGTTCGTTTGATTTGTTCGACCAGAATACTATGTTAGATGATAAGGATCTTAACAAAGCCAAAGATATTTTGATTAAAGAAGGCGAGGCGCGCGGAGGTTTGAGGGTTGAGCATCTATTTAGATTGGTTTTTAGTATTGCTAAAGAAAATCAAACGCCAGCAGAATTTGAAGATATTGATAGCGCGGCCTCTAATGGTACGGTATTGATGGCCAAACTTATTACCGGTCTAGCGATGCTTAATCAAATGCAAGATTCACGCAAGGCGATTAAAACAGCCTGTTATTTGGATGAGGCGGCTTCGCTCGATCAACGTAATCAACGTAATTTAATTGAAATAGCAGAAGAGTTTGGTTTTACCCTGATTTTTGCTTCTCCAGAACCCCAAATCACCGCTCGTTATTGTGTGCCCATCGCTACCACCAAAGGTAAGAATCACATCAGCCGACTGAGCTGGCAGATTTTAGAAAACCTTTCTGATACAGATAAGTAATCATGAGTATTTTGTCAGGCGCTTTGAAGCGCTTACTTGCTAGCGATCAGTTACTAACGGCCTCAACTTTTACTGCTAGCCAAAGAAAAGAATTGGAACAGTTTGCCTTGAGTACTCGGCAAATTGAAGTTCTCAAAAAAGGTCGGAGTATCGTTTATCAAATCATTAATAGACAAAGTTTGATTAATTATCTGCGACAAATGCATCCCTTAGATAATGATTTATTAGCGTCTAATCTGCCGGTTCGTAGTCGTAATATTGGCACAGAGCGCAACAGTAAAGCGGGCAGAAGCAGTCATGATTGTTGTTATTTGTTAATGAAAGCTTGGGATTCTGAGGTCATTTGGGAAAATGAAAAAAGCACGATGCGCGTTGCGGAGCTTACTGAAGACTTTGGTGCTGCTACCTTACAGGTGAGTTTAGGTCAGCGCTGGCGAACTAATAGTCCATTGTTGTTAGTGGAAAATCAGGCCTTGTTTGATCGTTGTGATTGGTTACCCGAAAACTTTAACGGTTGTTTAGTCTATTATGCAGGGCAATTATCGGAGCTATTATTGCAATGGCTTGCAGAACAAAAACGTAGCGATGCAGTCACTTTATTTCCAGATTATGACGGGGTAGGCTTATCTAATTTTCTTCGATTAAAAAGCGCGTTACACCCAGATAGTCATTTATATTTTTATTGGTTACCAGATTGGGAAAATAAATTGATAACATTTGGTAGCACAAAGATTTGGCAGGAAACTCGGGTTTTATTTGAAAACGCCCTGCAAAAACTCGAAGCAATGAATGCTTTGAACGATGATTTTATTAAGTTGGGATATTTGACACAGCATCATGGTAAGACTTTGGAGCAGGAAGCAATTTGGTTGTAAGTCATTGTTGAAAATATTGTTTCGATAAATGTAATGGTGGTAGAGGCGGCTTGCGATAGTAAAACTTTTGTAGGCCGGAATAAGGCTTTACGAGCGCAAGCGAGCAAAGCGTTTCCGGCATCGGTATAGCTCCCGTGTTCGAACGAACCGATGCTGGTCGGGGTTTGCAATCCCGACTGAAACGTTTAGGTGCTTTAATAATTTCGAAACCTTAAACGTTAGGGAGGGGGTTATAAACCCTGTTCCGCGTAAGAAGGCAGGATGCAAAACATCGTAGGGGCGTATTGCATACGCCCTTTTATAACGAACTTAATTTTACAGAGCGAATCTGTTGCTCCTAAGTTGTTTTGCGTCAATGCCCACAGCTAAACTTTTGTAGGCCGGAATAAGGCTTTACGAGCGTAAGCGAGTAAAGCGTTTCCGGCATCGGTATGGCTCCCATGCCGGAAACGCCTCCACGCACTGCGCTAGCATGGTATTATTCCAGCCTACAATAAGTTCAAATATTCCTTAAATGCCATGGTGTTAGTCGCTGTTAGCGAGGGCAAAACCACGTTACTGCCTAACATCAGTTAACGCAAATAAATCAAGAGTCACCATTTTAACTATGTGGATACAAAAAGAATTTACTCTGTCAGCAAAAAATAGAGGCTTTCATCTCATTACTGATGAAATCATCAAAGCGATTCCAGAATTAAAGCGTTTTGATTGTGGGTTACTACACTTATTTATTCAGCATACTTCGGCCTCATTAACGATTAATGAGAATGCAGATCCGACGGTGCGTCAAGATTTAGAAAGTCACTTTAATATCTTTGTGCCTGAAAAAGCTCCATATTATCGACATGACTATGAAGGTGACGATGACATGCCTGCCCATATTAAAAATTGTCTATTAGGTAGTAGTATAAGTATTCCAATTACTCGTGGAAGTCTTAATTTAGGTATTTGGCAAGGCATTTACTTATGTGAGCATCGTAATCTAGCAGGTGGTAGGCGTTTTGTAGCGACTTTTCAAGGCGATTGATAGGTATGGGTATCAACATAAGTGAATGTTGTCATTCCAGTTCAAGACAATAACATTGTGGTGAAGATCGTAGGGGCTTATTTTATAAGCCTATTTAATTAAAGTTCAATGTTATAGGGCTTATTTTATAAGGGCGTATGCAATACGCCCCTACGGCAATCTCATTAAGTTAAGGACTGGGGGAAAGCAAATAATCTGTAGTGGCGACAATTTCTTAACTTAATGTGCGGTGTTTTTATCGTTTTCACACCGATAACAAGCTTGTATAGATACCTGTGCATGTCATGGTGAGGGGCATGCAGTTATAAACTTAAGCAAAGTTAAAGAGTAGGTCTTTAAAAACAATTTCGAATAGGTGGCTTTCACGACTTACTCAGATGTGTTTAAATTATAACTATTCCACACACTTCATACGCCAATAAGGTATCAATTACATGAATCGCACCTGGTTGAGAACTTGGTTTTTTATAGTTTTCGTTTTAGGCTTAAATGCTTGTAGTAATAATTCAGTTAAGGATCTTCGAGATAAAAATGCGAGTGACGCAAGTTTGTTGCAATCCCAAGATTCCGCTTCTCAAAATAATTATAAAGTACCGACTCAATATGGGACTTTTATTAAACCAGGCGAGTTAGAGCCTGCGGTCGATTTTTGGCGTAAAACGTATAGTCTATGGCATCGCTCTGAAGTGGCTGTTCATGATGATCGCTATATGGATGTCATTTATGAAGTCTTTGTATTGCCGGGTGATGTGGCTGAAAGCTTAACCAGCGAACAAAAGAATATAGTGAGTCAACGTAGAGAGTTTTGGAAAAATCAACTTTCGGTATTGGAAGCTAAAGTTCGCAATAACGAGTCTTTGAATGCTAACGAAAGACAAATTATCGCTAAATTGACTCATAATGGACGGCAAATTAATCATGTTGTTGCTGGTGCTTCAGAGCGTATACGTTCTCAACGTGGAACTCTTGAGCGTTTTAAGAAAGGCTTAGATATTAGTCAGGGCTATGATCGGCAATTTAGAAAGATATTTAAAGAAGCCGGCTTGCCTGAAGATTTAGCCTTTTTGCCTCATGTTGAATCTTCATTTCAGTTTTCTGCAAAATCTTCAGCCGGTGCGGTGGGTATGTGGCAGTTTACAAAGTCGGGTGCACAAACCTTCATGCCAGATAACAACAAAGTTGATCTTCGCTTAGATCCTGTAGCTTCTGCTGTGGGTGCTGCCAACTATTTAAAACATGCTTATAAAAAACTAGGTGACTGGCCTGCTGCGATTACTTCTTATAATCATGGGATTGGTGGTATGAAGCGAGCACAAAATCAAGTAGGTCGAGATTTTGTGCAAATCGTCGATACTTATAACGGTCCTGCATTCGGTTTTGCTTCTCGTAATTATTATGCCCAGTTCTTGGCTGCACGTGAAATTGCCAGCAATCCTAGGCAGTATTTTCCGTAGGCTCTTTATGCCTTATTAGGATAAGGGACAAAGCGCTTACGTAGGTCGGGTTTGGCGCTAGCCGTAACCCGACACATTACGATGGTGTCGGGTTACACTATTGCTAACCCTACCTACACTTAATAACATTATTCAAACTGTCCCATCTGTAGTGATAGCCTTAAATTCCGACTGTAAATCTTTAGAGGAAAACATGAATCATCAAGATCAACATTGGATAGATGCCACCCAAGCTTGGTTAAAAACTATTGTAATTGAATACAGTATTTGTCCTTTTGCTAAAAGGGAAATGGAGCGGGGTAGTATTTTTTATATTGTTAGTCATGAACGAAAAATCAAGACCTGTCTACAACAGCTACTCCAAGAGTGTGAGCGTTTAAATATGGATCTTAGTATTGAAACTAGCTTGCTGATTTTTGCGGCTGCCTTTCATTTATTTGATGATTATTTAGATTTTTTGACTATGGCTGAAGAGGTGCTGATTGATGCTGGATACGAAGGTATTTATCAATTAGCCAGTTTTCATCCTGATTATTATTTTCAAGACTCTGATGCTGACGATCCTGCCAATTATACTAATCGCTCACCCTATCCTATGTTGCATTTATTACGTGAAACCTCTATCGATCGAGCTGTTAGTAGTTATGCAGATACTGACAAAATACCAGAGCGAAATATAAATTTAACACGTCAATTGGGTCTGGCCAAAATGCAGACTTTATTAGCCTCTTGTTATCCCAGTCATTAAGCTCATAGCTTGAATGTGCTTTATTTTCATAATTAAATAAACTCAAGTAGATTATTTGCATCATTTTTTCAGACAAACGCTTCATAAATCTATATTATGATGCGTTTTTTAAACACCAAAAGGTTTTATCATGCAAGTAGCTGACAATACGGCTGTTTCAATACATTACACACTCACTAATGATGAAGGCGAAGTTCTAGATAGTTCTATAGACGAAGAAGCGCTGGTTTATTTACATGGCGCTGGAAATATTATTTCTGGATTAGAGCAGTCTTTGGTTGGCAAAGTCGCAGGCGATAAGTTTAAGGTTCGTATAGAACCAGAGCATGCTTATGGTGAACTATCTGATGATATGATTCAGGTTATTCCACGTGAAATGTTTGAAGGTATCGATGAAATTGAAGTCGGTATGCAATTTCATGCCGAAGTCAGTCATGGTACTGGAATTGTAACTGTGATTAGTCTTGATGAAAAAGACGTGACTGTCGATGGCAATCATCCTTTAGCGGGAGTTGCTTTAACATTTGATGTAGAAGTTTTGGAGGTAAGAGCGGCAACTGAAGAAGAAACTCATCATGGTCATATTCATGGTGCAGGTTGTCATCATTAATTGCTTGTAAATTTATCGTTCCCAGGCTCTGCAGGAATATTTGAACTTATTGTAGGCCGGAATAAGGCTTTACGAGCGTAGCGAGCAAAGCGTTTCCGGCATAGGCAGCAATCCTGTGCCGGAAACGCCATCATGCGCTACGCTTAGATGGTCTTATTCCGGCCTACGGGACTATCGCTACGCCAAGCAACAAAACTCGTGAGTTTTGACTCCATTGCAAAGGTTTGTAGGC
>QVQD01000041.1 GCA_003584875.1 Methylococcales bacterium | reverse complement strand
ACAGATAGTCTAATAAATTCGCATGACTTTTATGCCATTTGACAATCCGCTTATTTCAGATACTTTGTATTAATAATAACAATGCAATGGAGTTTGATAATGAAAAGATACAATGGTTTTACTATAGCTGTTTTAATGCTGGTAGCTAGTCAAGCTGGAGCTTACGGTGTTGGAGATAATAGCCGCAGTGGCAGTGTAAATACCTGTACTAAACCACGATTTACAGATTTTTCTCCAGAAGATAAAGCCGAAGTAGCACCAGGATCAAGCTTCTCTTTTAGAGCTTCTGGTAATACACATCCTGAAACAATCAAAGTCACCGTTAAAGGCGTACCCGCTACTATTGAAATAGGGCCGAAAACTGAAGGCGCCAGTGTCAGTGTTCATGGAACACTGCCAGCCGAATTAAAAGATACTTATGCAAAAATACTGATTGATGCTCAAAGTAATTGTAAAGGCTCTAGTGGCTGGCTAGTAAAAATAACCCCATAACACTATAAAAAAACAACATAGGGGCTTATCAACTTAAGACCATATATGTTGAAGGCTTAACCGTTCATCCTGAGCCTGTCGAAGGATTTACGGCTAAGCCGCTCAAGGTTCTATTGAGCTCACCAAGAACGGCTGAACCTTATACCTTACGATCTTAAATTTATATCCATTTAATGAGCGTTAATTTATTTCGAATCATGCCTAACATGTTTTAACTTATTTTCTATTTCTGTAAAAAAACTATTTGAAAGCAGTGCTGGATACAATGAAAGCATAATCACCGGAAACCAGCGTAAATACATAGTTAGTAATAAACCTAAATGAAACAATACCCCTATTAAAATGCTCAATCTGCGTGTATAGGGATTAAGCAATAATACCGGAAAAAACAATTCCCAATCTCTTATAAACCAAGCAAGTCCAGCTAATAATGATTTTATTAAAGGGCTATCAATAATTACCCAACCATTCCATCGTGAATATTCTGGATGAATTAAAACATACTGAATAATGCTGCCATCATTCCATTCAACACTATGAAATTTAACCCAGCCCGATACAAAATAAATTAAAGCAATTTGAAACTGTATCAAACGTAATGGCCAAACAACAACGCGTTTAGATGCTTTTCGTATATAGGCATCAACCGACCAACAATTTGCACACGGCGATAACATCAAATAAAAACACATCATTTTAAGTATCGCATCATCACCATCCATTAATAATGGATTTCGATTCCACAAAGACACCCATATCAGCCACGTTAAAAAGGCAGTGTATCGACTCTTCCAACCTATCATCATAAGAAAGGCACTTAATATGCCTAGTACAATTACGGCATAAGCTAATGTGGTGAAATTCCAATTTTCATGGATAAAAAATATTGACCAACTTCCACCATTTTGATTTGCTATTTGTTGAATATCACCTAACCAACCTAAACGACTAAATTGACTGTCCACATAAGGCAAAAACTCTAAAAAATAAACGCATGATAAGCCGCCAAATAAAATCCTTAAAGCGGCATATTGCTTGGCGTCAATTGGCTTAAACCATAGATAGTTCCATACACTTTTCATTAATAACTTTCCCAAAGTATCTTATCTATACGGTAACCCGATTTTGGCATTTCTTTAAGATCAGGATAAAGTTCAAATTGATGAGCTAGTAATTGCACAGAAACATTGTTAGCAATTCCTCCAGATTGATGACGTTGGTAATATTGCCCAAATGCCTGCAAAAAATCGGGATCGTTTAAATTGATCAAGGTTTCCGTTAAGCGATAATAGCGACTGCTATTACTAACAATCATAAAAGTATCAAAATTATGCTTTAGGTTACTAAATAAAACAGGCCCTTTACAGCTGATTTCCTCAGATTTATTATCCCTATTAAGGCTATTACAAACTGATAAATATTGATGAAACTTAGGGCTTTGTGGGGCAAAAAAGTCCCAGTATTGTTGGGAAGCAGTGATATCAATGTAATGGTTTAAAAAAAGAACTGGCCAAGTATTTTCAGCAAATCCTAGCCATTTAAAAACCTTAGATTCTATAGTCGTTTGCTTAACATCTTCTGCAATCATACCTTGAAAACTATGTGGCAAGGTCCACCAAAAAATGGCTGTCATATGCAACAAACAAAGAACAGGGATAAAAAACTTTTTTAAATTAACTTTCATTCGCATAATTACTATTTGGCTTGATAGGTATTTTAGCTTTCCTCGCACTTAGGAGGTTGCTTTTATAAAAATTGCTTGTATAACTTTATCACCATAGTGCTAAAGCACACATTTTCTTAGGAGGAATTATCATGAAAATATTAACAACATTAAGCGTTCTAATTTTTTTCTTTTTATTGATGTTAGCCAACTGTAGTCGCGGTTGTTCACCAGCAATGTTTTCGGTGACATTATTTCCTATAATATTGATTTCAGCTTTTATTTTTTACCGCTTATCTGCCAAAAAATCTAATTAAATATGACTGACTTTTTTGACGTTCAAGTCATAACAATCAGTGATTTAAAGTCAGACCAACAAGGTATTTTAATCTCAGATCTGGCAGACGTTATTTGCGAAGTATTTAGTGAGCCACCCTGGAATGAAAACTTTTCAGCTGCAAGAATCATGTTTGGGCTCGGTGTAGAAATGATGAGAAAAAACACCATACTTGTCATAGCAAAGCATAAACAAGAAGGTCATGTTATAGGTTACCTGCTGGGCCAAGAGTTGCTTATTAAATCTGATGATCCACGTGACCAGACTTTTTTTAAGATTTCAGGTAGCTACGACTTAGATTATCTTGCTAATTATAAACTGAGAACATTTTATGTGGGTGGCTTAGGTGTAAGAGCAAAATACCGTAGATTGGGTATCGCAGAGCAGTTATCCTCTACATTGATATCAGAGTTACGTCAGCATAAATTTGATTATCGGCTCGGCCGAACAGACCAGCAAGCTCATGGAATGCGCAATTTGTATATTAAACAAGGATTCACAGAACTGCCTGTGCTTGACATTACTTATCCAAAGCGCAGTTACTGGTTATTATCGTTAAATTAACACAAACAATAGTTCCGCTTTGCTAACTTCAGGCTACTTAAAAGCAAAACAGTTGCCTTGAATAATCCCCATCAATTCTTAGTCCTATTAACAACAAAACCAAGTGATTTTGGTGATAACCCTATGAACCAATTAAGCCTAAATGAGTTATTACAAACTTTTCCTAATTCTGGTGAATTAATATGGATTGGTGTTAGACCCAGCAAAGGCGAAGCAATGATCGTGGTAGATGAGGTTTTAGCTGATGCACGATCAGGTTTAATAGGTGATCGATATAACGGCAATAGTGGACGTAGACAAGTGACATTATTACAGTATGAGCATTTAGCGGTACTTGAGTCTATGCTAAATAAGTCTATTGCTCCAGAAATTTTAAGACGTAACTTACTAATAAAAGGCGTTAATTTATTAGCCTTAAAAAATTGTAAATTTAAGATTGGCGCAGCGATATTTCAAATGACTGGCTTATGCCATCCCTGTTCAAAGATGGAAAAAACATTAGGCCCTGGTGCTTATAATTCCATGCGAGGTCATGGTGGAATTAATGCACAAGTATTACAAAGTGGGATAATCCGAGTGGGCGATCAAGTTACGATATTGAAAGACTAGCACAACGACAAATAAGCTGTTTTTTTGCCTTTGACCAAAAATACTAGCATTCATATTACTTAAATATCAGTACCTCAGATAGAACTATTCCTTGATCTGTTTTTTACCTGTAAGCGGCAAACGATACCTAGCAAAAATACAATAGAAAAACTCCAAAATACCTAATAGATAAGGAACTTTCTCTATGATTGGAGCAATGCGTCGATAGTAAGGCAGATGCTTCCAAACTTGTAAAAACCCAAGTACACCTGATTGCAACTGCTGATTTTCGTCAAGCACGTGCATACGATCCATAGCTTGCTTATAAGTTAAGCCCGCTTTCTCTAGGGCAACCTTATCATGGGCAATATCCACCCAATTGATATTACCTTCTTTATCGAGCTTTTTCATCGCATTGATTTCAATGTTACAGATGGGGCATTCACCATCATGAAAGCAAGTAACTTTGGACATAGCGACTGTTTTAGAGGACTGTATTTCTGTCATATTCTATCGGCTTAAGGATGTTGATGCGGCACTATACGCAACTTACTTAAATCATAGCCAAGCTTTGCAACGGTAGCTGTGAGTTCTTGATACTGACTATCATCAATAATAGGTGTACGCGCCATAATCCAAACATAATCTCTCGCATTTCTTGCAATGATGGTGCTGCTATAATCCTTGTCAAGATAAGCAATAATATATTCAGCCTTAAACGGCCAGATGAATTGCATACCCCATACTGAATTTTCAGTGTTATCAACCACAAAGCCATGTGGATTATATCTTTTCTCAGGCCCTTCAAATCCACCCTTACGAAAAACGAAAGTCGTATTAATAGTACCGTCTTTTTCAAGCTGATAAGATTCAATAGCACTATAGGCCTCAGTCTCAATAAAGGAAGGAATACAAGCAATTACATACCAGTCTCCCATAAATTGATTCAAATTAACAGATGATACCGGTTGGATTGGCGACAAGTTTTGATTGCTACAAGCACTAATTAACATAGTAAATAGTCCGGCTAATAGTTTAATTACTTTGATTTTCAATTTAAGACTCCCGTTTAAACATCATATCCATTAAGGTAAGTTTTTGTAGAGGCGACAAATTCGCCCAGTAACTCAATCATCAAGGATATTGGGCGAATTTGTCGCCTCTACAGTTTTGCTGCTCTTTAACTTAATGGCTTTGAGTCTAAAGATTCAAGCATTTTCAAGCGTAAATATAAAGATCGTAATATCACCTCTACAAGAATTTATAGCTAATACGCTCAATCAATCTAGCTTATGCTTTAGGCCACCAAGGAATAAATAGGCTAGTGGTTTTTTGATACAACCGATAATTTTCGCCACGACTACGTAGAGCCTGTTGCTCTGTAAACGGGATACCTGTTAACCAAAATAAAAAACAAAACATCACAACAGGCGCCAACAATAACCAGTATTGATATTCACCACCCCACCCCATCAACGGATAAGCGAACCAGTGCAACCATTCGAAAAAATAATTAGGGTGTCTCGAATACCGCCACCAGCCGTTCTGGCAAGTCAATCCATGATTATCGGGATTATTCCTAAAGACTGCCAATTGATGATCAGCTGTCTTTTCTCCATAGAATGCCAAAATGGCTAGCACTAAGGCTAGAGCTATAAGATAGTTTTCTGGCTTAGTATTCTCAGCAACCGCCCAAAATGGTAAGGACAATAAACACACAAATCCAGCCTGTAACAGAAAAAATAACAGAAAACCTAGTTGTACTTTATCATTCATAGCTAGGCGCATAGCATGATAACGACCATCTTCGGCCTCAATGAATACGCGCCCCTGCAAGTAACGACCCAAGCGCCAAAACCAACTAAAGGTCATTAGACCCAAACTTATTTGTAATAACAAAGGCGCAGAGCCATTTAAAGCGTACCAAGGGCCGGCAAACATCATCCCGAAAGCCCATACCACATCAACAACACCCGCATTATCATGATGCTTTTGCCAATTCCAGGCCAACAACATGGCGATGACACTAAAAACCGCAACCACAATAATGCTAAACATCGGCTTCTTTCTCTTCTTTAATATGTTTTAAGTGATTCGCCAACCAAAGTAGAAGCGGCAAGGCAATTGCCCAGCTTAAAGCCAGCCCTACACACCAAACTCGGGATTCACTAACGATATCAACAGCTCCAAAACGTGCTGCCGCTAAATAGGTTAATGGACTTCCAACCGCCGCCAACAAAGCCGCAAGTACTAAGCGCGATTGCAACCAAGCCAAGGAATGATTAATGGTTAAGGCTAAACCAGCCCACAATAAGAGTATCCATAAGGGCGCTCGCTCTGATAAAGCCCAACCGCCAGAAAACTCAAGCCAGCCTAACCTTACCCAAGTTGTGTCGAGTATCAATCCTATTAATACTGCGACCAGTATTAACTGAAAATCGCCATAAACATGCCTGCCAGGTCGAAATTCCCAGAATGCGAAGCCGATCATCAATATCGGAGCCAAAAATAGCAACTGATGAGCTGCACCAATCACAGATCCAAACCATAAGACCTGCATCCAAAGCATATTGATCCAATTATTAAGATTCATAATTAGGTAACCATTGTTGACGACGATTAGCGGGTTTAGCCAAGAGTAACTGCACATTAGAAATAGATTTTTCTAAAAATCCACCTTCGCAATAACACAGATAAAACTCCCACATACGAATAAACTCTTCGTTATAACCTTGTGCCCTGACTTGATCCAGCTCTGCCATAAAACGCTTGCGCCAGTGATTTAAAGTGATGGCGTAACTTTCACCCTGATCTTCAAGATTAATGAGCCGCAAATCAGTACTCCTTGAGGCGCTACCGACAATGGCATTTACGCAGGGAATAAAACTTCCAGGAAATATATAACGCTTAATAAAATCGACACTTTTCAAAGCTTGTTGATAATACCTATCTTCAATAGTGATCGCTTGAATCAAAGCTAAGCCGTTGGGTTTTAATAAGGCCGCACATTGCTTTAAATAAGTATCTAAGTACTGATGCCCCACGGCTTCAATCATTTCTATTGAAACTAGCTTGTCATAACTGCCTTGCAAATCACGATAATCTTCCATCAACACCGTAACTTGCTCTGCAACGCCTGCTTCGGCAATCCGCAGTTGAGCAGCCTGAAATTGTTCTTTTGAAATAGTTGTCGTGGTTATTCGACAGCCATAGTTTTTAGCCGCATAAGTAGCAAAACCACCCCAACCCGTTCCTATTTCAACAACATGATCTTCGGGTTGTAAATCTAACTTTTGACAGATGCGCTCAAGTTTAGCGGTTGAGGCATCTTCCAGACTCTGTTCAGCTTGATAAAAAGTCGCTGAAGAATACATGCCGTGTTGATCTAAAAACAGCGCAAACAAATCATTGCCCAGATCATAATGTGCAGCGATGTTTTTTTTGCTGCCTTGTTGAGAATTGCGATTTGCAAAATGCCACACTTTAAGTAACTGATTAGCCAGTGTCGCCAAACCACCTTCCAAGCTATCAAGCAAATCACGATTACGAACTAAAATTTGTATAACACTACATAAATCATCGGCCTGCCACTGCTGATCCATATAAGATTCAGCTGCACCAATCGAGCCACCTAAGCCAACTTGCCGATAAAAACTCATATCCAGCACCTCGATTCTGGCAGATAAACCATCAGAACTTTCAGCCCCTAATTTACACTCACCCAAAGCATCGGAAATAGTTAATACGGCATTTTCTAAGTGGGCAAGTTTATCTAGAAATGCTTTGCGTAACAGCAAATCAATTCGTGAGGGGCTTTTGCTTAAAGAAGCGACGACTGCACTCATAGAATTCTCCAATAGATTATTCAGTTTTATGGTTTGGATGATCGTAAAAAGGGATACCTTTCAGCCACAACCTTAATGCCTGCCAATAGATTGAAAAAAGCACTGACAAGGTTAAAAAAGGGTATCTGAATGGCATCATATTCAGAACAGATTGATTCAATTCTTGGGCTTTTAACTGCAAAGTGGCATCAAAACAGCAGTCATTATCTTGTTGTAACTCCATGTGTATAGTCAGATTATTGTCATCTAAACTAAATTGCCAACGGTAATACTGTTCCATCGGCATAAATGGAGACACATGGAAGGCTTTATCAAAACCAAACTCCCATTTATTATTTTTAACTGGACTATCGGTAGTATCTAATACATAGCAATAGCGCTCATTCCAAGGTGTGTTATTAATTTCAGCAAGAATATAACGAGGCGTTTTTGAGCCCTCGGGATAACAGAAATAAAAACTGACGGGGTTATAACAAAAACCTAAAAAGCGTAAATGAGTTAACAAGCAAATTCGACCGTTAAACTGATCGCCCGTATGTTCTTCTATACGTTTTTTTATAGCAGTCGACAAATCCTGCCCCGCAGCGCCCAAATAGTCTTTTCGATAAAAACTGATTAGATTGAATCGTTCCAAGGACCAAAAAGGACTTAATGCCATGACCTGATCTAGCTCAGATAGATCAATCCAGCTCATGTAAATTCCATATTTAAAGCTGTGCTTTTTGGGAGAATAGCGGCGATGACGAACCCAGCCCTTAAATAATCGACTATTTAAAGCGTTCATCTAGCCTCGCTTAAACGATCAATAATTTGTTGTGCACTTTTAGCACCATCTTCATGAAATCCCCAACCCCAATAAGCACCAGCATACCAAGTGTTATTAACACCATTAATCTCATCACGACGCTTTTGTGCAGCCAAACTTGCCGGTGTATAGACAGGATGATGATAATGCCTTTGCTGTAATATCTTTGCTGGATCAATTTGATCGGTGCAATTAAGCGTTACCAACAAGGGTTCTGGCGCATCCAAATTTTGCAGCATATTCATGTAATAAGTGACGGTACAACCAGTCTGAGTTTCGCTAAGTTTAAGGGCATTCCAACTTGCCCAGGCTTTAGGATGCTTTGGCATTAAGTGGGCATCGGTGTGCAGTACTACATCGTTGTCTTGATAGGTCATGTTGCCCAGTATTTCTGTTTCTTGAACACTGGCATCTTGCAACAAACGCAAGGCTTGATCGCTATGGCAAGCCATAATAACTTGGTCATAACGTTCTTGACCTTGATGGCTTCTTAAGATGACACCGTTTTTATCTCGGCTAACCGCCAACACGGGACAATCTAGGCGGATGTCACCATTAAATTCTCGCTTAAAGGCCTCAATATAACTAGAAGAACCTCCGCAAACAGTTCGCCACTCAGGTCTATTTTCGGTCTTTAACATCTGATGATTAGCCATGAAAGCTACAAAATAACGGGCAGGAAAATTTCTTACCAGTTGCGGCGAACCAGACCATAAGGCACTCGCCATCGGTAAGATATGGTCATCAATAAAGGTCTGACTGTATTGCTGTTGATCTAAATAGTCGCCTAATGTCAATATATCATCGCTACTTTCTAACAGCGCAGGCGCTTCACGGTAAAAACGCAAAATATCTTTAACCATGCGATAAAAGCGCGGCCGAAACAAATTTCGTCGTTGGCAGAATAGCTTATCCAAGTCAGTGCCATTATATTCAAGACCCGAAATAGCATCGGCTACACTAAAAGTCATCACGGAAGACTGCGATTCCACCTTCAAATCCTTAAGGAATTGGCAGAAATTAACGTAATTATGTTCGTTAAAGACTATAAAACCCGTGTCTACTGCATAAGTTTGCTCACCCAGATCGATATTATGCGTATCAGTATGACCACCCAGTATACTGTTAGCCTCATACACTGTAATCTGATGCTGTTTACTTAAATAATGCGCCGCATAAAGTCCAGAAATACCACTACCTACAATAGCAATCTTCATGATTGCGCCTCTTTTTGAATTAGATTTGAATACAAGCGATTAGCTGGAACTGGCTTTAAATCCCAGATGATGCCAAATAGTGCCATCAACCTTAGCAGATAGTAGCTCATATCAATTTCCCACCAAAAAAAACCCTGCCGAGTCGATGCGGGATAATGATGATGATTATTATGCCAACCCTCTCCCATCGTTATCAAGGCAAGAAAACCATTATTGCGGCTATCATCTCCAGTCTGGTAACGTTGACGACCCCAAACATGAGCCAGCGAATTAATAAACAATGTGCAATGTATCAGAACGATGGTGGACACAAAGTAACCCCAAATCAACATTTGCGAGCCATTAGTATGTAATTCTGGATAGGCGTATTCTAAGTACTGACCTAGGAATAACATAAAGAACCCGTAAATTATCGGCACCAGCGTGTCAAATCGATCCAGTAAAACTAATTCAGGGAATTTAAACAAATCGCGTACACAATGTTCTTGGGTACTAAAGTTCTTAAGACATAAAAACCAGCCCATATGGCTCCATAAAAAACCTTTTCTAGGACTATGAATGTCTTTATCTTTATCAGAATAAATATGATGACGACGATGGTGCGAAGCCCACCAAATTGGTCCGCGCTGAGTGGCTGTTGCACCTAGCACTCCGAATAAAAACTGAGCAAAACGTGATGTTTTAAAAGACTTATGAGAAAAGTAGCGATGATAAAAAGCGGTAATGGCAAACATACGCAGCAGATAAGATGCCAAAGCGACCCATAAGGCAACTGGGCTCCAGCCCACTACTAAAACCAGCAAGCAGACCAGATGCATTAAAATAAATGGAATGACCCGCATCCAATCGATACTTTCACCGACATTATCAGTTATTTTTACATTGCTATTATCAAACCAAGCAAATACTTTAGTAAACAGGTTTTGCCAAGACATCAACTACTCCAACGTTAACACTCTAATTTTTAATTTTGTCTGAATGAAGCACAAACACCTATCTTGAACAGCTACCCTAATATATCCAAAACATCTTTAATGCTAATCTTAGAATCTTAGTTTTTACGCAATTCTTTTAAAATAAAATCAGCTTTAAACATAACACAAGCTTATAAGACGTCAACACCCTGCACTACACTGGTATTTTCATGTCGATTTTTACACTAGGCAGATGCTTTTTTATTATTATTTAAAAACCTGCAAATAAAACCAATTAATGCCATTAAAGTACTTGCCCCCATCGGCTATTCAAATAGTCACGACGTGTATCAAATATTCTGTCAAGTTTACTGGCTATCAAAACTGTATTAAGAAACTGTCCTAGCCAACCCAAGGGCATTACATAACACATGATATCTTCAAGCATTAGTCCATTTTGGGTTTCAGTCAAACATACTTCATGACTCCAAAACTTGAAGGGGCCAATACGCTGTTCATAAACAAAGCGCTTAGGCTCATCACAATGACTAATTTCTGACAACCAACTCATAGGAATTCCAAAAACTGCTTTCATTTGATAGCTGAGCATCAAGCCACTATAAATTTTTTCCGGTACTTTAGAAGTGATGGTTACATGAAAAAAATCAGGAGTAATGTCATTCAGGTGATAGGGTGATGATAAAAAGTCCCAAGCCTCCTGAACACTTAAACTGAGGTATTGTTGACGATAAAGCTGGTAAATTTTCATAAAATTTAAGCTACCAATGTATGTCTACCGAACAATTTAAATTACTGCTTTACAATTTGAACATTAATTAACTTTAAAGCGATTTCGAAAGCATCGCGCAATGTAGATGTGGTTTTTATTTCACCGGTGTTTACGCCTAGCTCAACAATAGTTCGTGCAATAGCTGGAGATATTCCAGAAATTATTGCTTCACAGCCCATTAACTGAGTTGCTTTAGTGATTTTTATTAATTGATTCGCTACAGCCGTGTCTATGGCAGCAACGCCACTAATATCTAGAATAAATACTTTAGTACGATCTTCAGTTATTTTAGACAGCGACTTATTCATGATGTCTTGACTGCGACTTGAATCCAAAATGCCTAATAAAGGTAATAGTAAAATCCCTTCCCAAATAGGTGTTATTGGCGTAGACATTTCCATCATGGATTTGTGGCTATCTAATAATTTCGTATTTTTAATGCTAGCTATTTCATCCATAACCAAATAGGTATCAAGAAAAATATGCCTAGTTAAAGCATCGACCATATCACCGACATTCGCGGGCATTGGTTTGATATTCCGAAGCATATTTGACAACAAGTGCGAAGACATCGTCATGCCTGCGAAATAAATATCGTTTGGTAAACCAATACTGGCATGAACTTGGCCAATATAGCGTCGGCTTTTAACATAATCATCGTTAATATTGGCGGCAAAAAAACCTTGCCAATGGAAAAATTGCTGCTTTTGAACTTGTATTAAGTTGCTAGCGTTTGAACCAAAAAACTGTGAAAACTCTTCTTGCTTGTTTAGCCAGACATACCATTCATCAATAAACTCAGGCAAATGCTCAGTGAGTAATTTTCCTGCTTCACGAACGAGTTCAATATCAGCCTCAGTAATATTGAATTTATTTTTAAGACGCTCTATTTTATTGTTGTTCATATTTATGCCTTGGGTTTACGACTGCAATTGTTTTTTCGACGTAATAAAAAAAGAGTCGATACCAACAGAACGAGATGAAAGCTTTCAATATTAAACCACTGTTAGTCATTGGAGCTTTAAAAATAACGAGCAATTAATAAAAGATCACTACGTTGCAATAAATTAAGACCATCGACTTATAGTCAAAATACGACTACCTATACATACTTCTACTTCAAGAATGGATATTTGATAACACTCAGATCACCTAAAATCTTATCAAATTCAAATTGAATAACCTATTGATAAAGCTCAAGAGCTTAAGAAAACTTTATGTAAAAATTAAATTTTTTTACATAAAGTAATTTGGTGAATTTAGGTCTAGGGGAGTTCATCTGAAGCATAGCTAACCATAATATTTGGTTATCTTCTTACATAGGGAACTCTGGAAACAATTGAATTGTTAACCATATTACTACACAAGCAACAATCAATAATGTGGTTAAGATATTTTTTTTGGTTTCTTTATCATTATTATCAAACATAATTATTACCTTGATATGTCAGCACAACAAAATAACAGTAATGCGAGTCACTTTAGGGCTGCTTGATTGTGATTTAAATTATTGAGAGATAAAAAGGTTTGATCAGACTGGTCCTAAATAAGAGACCAATCTGATCAAGTTTTTTCTTGTAACGCTATCTCCGACTAGAGATATAACCGAATTCAGAATTAATGCAAATTAAAATTGTATGAGTTTTAGTAACGCACTATCATTTTAAAAAACCCAGCAGCTCTTTACAATGTGAAATTCAACTAAAACACCGATGCATATTAGATATGCGGGACGGGATTTATAACCCCGCTCCTAACGTTTAAGGTTAACAAATTATTGAAGCAACTAAACGTTTCACTCGAGGTTGCAAACCCCGATCAGCTACAAAAGTTTAGTTGTAGGCATTAACGCAAAACTCCGTAGGGGCGAATTCATTCGCCCTGTAAAATTAAGTTCATTATAAAAGGGCGTATGCAAATAAAGCGTTTACGGCACAGGGTCGTTGCATATGCCGGAAACGCTTTTCTCGCTCGCGCTTGAAAAGTCTTATTCCGGCCTACAGCCATATCCTTAATATTGTGCTACTGATCGTAGGGGCGAATTCATTCGCCCTGTAAAATTAAGTTCGTTATAAAAGGGCGTATGCAATACGCCCCTACGGAGTTTTGCGTCAATGCCCACAGCTAAGCCTTTGTAGGCCGGAATAAGGCTTTATGAGCGTAAGCAAATAAAGCGTTTCCGGCACAGGATCGTTGTATATACCGGAAACGCTTTTCTCGCTCGCGCTTGAAAAGTCTTATTCCGGCCTACAGCCATATCCTTAATATTATACTACTGATCGTAGGGGCGAATTCATTCGCCCTGTAAAATTAAGTTCATTATAAAAGGGCGTATGCAATACGCCCCTACGGAGCTTTGCTTCAATGCCCACAGCTAAGCCTTTGTAGGCCGGAATAAGGCTTTATGAGCGTAAGCAAATAAAGCGTTTCCGGCACAGGATCGTTGTATATACCGGAAACGCTTTTCTCGCTCGCGCTTGAAAAGTCTTATTCCGGCCACAGCCATATCCTTAATATTGTGCTGCTGGTCTTAGGGGCGAATTCATTCGCCCTGTAAAATTAAGTTCATTATAAAAGGGCGTATGCAATACGCCCCTAGGAAGTTTTGCATCCTGCCCACAATCCGTTGGATGGGTAAAACAAAGTAAAACCCATCAAAGACTCGCATGATGGATTTCGCTAGCGCTCTACCCATCCTACGCAACTACTTGGGAAAGCAATTATTTAAGACAATAAAAAAGGCCTTCGTTTTCACGTAAGACCTTGATTTATTTGGTGGGGTGTTAGGGATTCGAACCCTAGACCTATGGATTAAGAGTCCACTGCTCTACCAACTGAGCTAACACCCCGCACTATTGGCGGAGAAAGAGGGATTCGAACCCTCGATACGTTGCCGTATACACACTTTCCAGGCGTGCGCCATCGACCACTCGGCCATCTCTCCTAGATTGATTGTCTTATGCTATTTTTGACAATCGACAAGGATAGTCGAGATCGAGCTTAGTTGCAATGAATTTTTAAGCTAATTCTCTTCTGTTAATGCTTCTAAAGCATTCCAACGAGCATAGACTTGTTCTAACTTTGCTTCTATATCCTTTAACTCATCTAGGGTCTTTGCTATTGCCAATGGCTCTTTTTTATAAAAACCAGATGAACTAATCTGCACTGTTAGTGCCGCTTGCTTAGCTTCTAATTCATCAATCAAATCCGGCAATTTATTAAGCTCTTGCTGTTCTTTAAAACTGAGTTTTTTCTTTGTATTTTTAGGCGACTCTTGTTTAACAACAGGCTCAGTTTTTTTAACTACAGCGACTGGCTTGCTTGCTTCAGCTTGTTTAACATACCCCATCCAATCTGTATAACCACCAACAAACTCATCAACGACACCTGAACCTGTTAGCACATAAACACTAGTAACCACATTATCAAGAAAGGCACGATCATGACTCACTAGCAATAAAGTACCGTCATAATTAACAAGCTTTTCTTCTAATAGCTCTAATGTCTCTAAGTCTAAATCATTAGTAGGCTCATCCATGACTATTAGATTAGCTGGCTTTGTAAATAATCTAGCGAGTAATAGACGATTTTTTTCACCACCCGATAAGCTTTTAACAGGCGACCTAGCTCTGGCAGGTGCAAATAAGAAATCACCTAAATATGACATAACATGACGTTTATTGCCGGCTATTTCGACAAAATCATTGCCATCGGCAACGGTATCGGCAACGGTCATATTAGGATCTAGTTGATCACGCAATTGATCAAAATAAGCGATTTCTAGTTTAGTGCCCTGCTCTACGCTTCCGCTATTAGGCTCTATCTGTTTTAACAAAAGCTTTAACAGTGTTGATTTGCCGGCACCATTAGCACCAATTAAACCTATCTTATCCCCACGCTGAATTAAAGTAGAGAAGTGATTGATGATTTGCCTGTCTCCGTAACCAAAACAAATATCATCAACTTCGATGACCTTTTTACCTGAAGCATCACCTTTTTCCAAAGCTAATCTAGCCGTACCTTGTTGTAAACGACGCTGAGCGCGTTCATTACGTAATTTTTCTAAGGCTCTAACACGGCCTTCATTTCTTGTCCGACGAGCTTTTACACCTTGCCTGATCCAAACTTCTTCTTCCGCTAATTTCTTATCAAACTCAGCATTTTGATTTGCTTCATCTTCAAGAGCGGCGGCTTTTCGAGCTAAGTAATCATCATAATTTCCGGCCCACGACACTAAATTTCCACGATCTAAATCAACAATTCGCGTGGCTAGTTTTTGCAAGAAGGATCTATCATGCGTTACAAATAGTACTGCTCCTTGAAAGTTTAATATCTGCTCTTCTAGCCACAGAATACTTTCAAAATCAAGATGATTGGTAGGCTCATCAAGCAACAATACTTCAGGCTCAATCACCAAAGCACGCGCTAAAGCAACTCGCCTTTTCCAACCACCAGACAAACCATTAATTTTTAAGTCACCTGGCAAATCCAACTTGGTTAAGGTACTTTCTACACGCTGTTGAAAATGCCAACCGTTATGTGATTCAAGCTTATGCTGTAAATCACCCATTTCATTTAAAGCTTTTTCATCATCATAATCCATCGACAAGGTTAGAGCATGATAGCGAGTAATCCACTCACCTAACTCACCCAAGCCGCCAGCAACTGCATCATAAATGGTCGCATCATCAGGTAGTTCTGGAGATTGCTCTAACCACGCCAGTCTCAATTCAGGTTGACGCCAGATATCACCATGATCAGGTAAGACATTGCCTGCAATAATTTTCATTAAAGTAGACTTACCTTCGCCATTTCGACCTAGTAAACCTACTCGTTCACCGGCATCTAGTTGGAAATCGGCATTTTTTAATAAAGCATGGGTACCATAAGCAATGGAAATATTGGATAAACGTAATAAAGGCATTTTAGAATTTAGTGTTGAGGATAAAGAGATTCAGACACATTATATAGAATAATAATGACGGCTTGATTATAAAGTGACAAATAGCTGTTTTTTAGATTACTGACTCTAGCCTTAGTCGACAATCGCTTATAAAGAAAAACATCAACGATGATTGATTTAGTCATATAAACAGCCATACACTTAATAAAGTAAAGGCTGTTTATCCTAAATTGATTAAAGAGGCTAGCAACTTAAGGCTAGGCAGATACTAGGTTTAACCCTTCGCCTTTAGCCTTTAGCCTTTAGCCTTTAGCCTTTAGCCTTTAGCCTTTAGCCTTTAGCCTTTAGCCTTTTGCCTTTTGCCTTTTGCCTTTTGCCTTTAGCCTTTAGCCTTTAGCCTTTAGCCTTTAGCCTTTAGCCTTTAGCCTTTTGCCTTTAGCCTTTTGCCTGCTCTTAAACGATTAAACTTGTGTCCAGTCTTAAATTGGTAGCCATTAAAGCCAATCTACCATTGAGACTCGCCAGTTTCTGGGTCATACATTTCATGAACAATTTTATGGCGATTGGCAATCAACTCTTCAATACTAGGTGAGTTAGTCATCGCGCGTGATATGGCTATTTTCATCGCCTCATAATTTGTGCGATACAAGTCTTTACGATCGACATCAGGATTAGTTGCACATTCAGGTGCAATCCATAACATCGCAATAATGCATAAATCATTAGCTTGATCTGCAGGTATAACGCCTTCGATAACACTATCTAGCACTGCATCTGCAACCGCCGACTGCACTGGACCACCAAATAAGTTTACATAAGCACTGGATTTAATCGTCACTTTAGGCACGATGATGGTAGCCGGTTTTACTTGTTGATTAGTCGCACGAATAGCGAACATTCGCGTATGGCCTTCAGTTTGCCCCATTAAAGTAGCAAAAGCATTTCCAGCAGGGCCTTTAACACTACCAATCAAAATTTCAGGCATGGCATCAGTGCCCTGTCCATCACTCGCAAATACGGTTGCTTCGCCGGTTCTAAACCAAATTGTATCTGACATTAAAAACTCCTAGAGTTAAAGTCCAAAAACAGCCATTCTATGATGTATGCCTGAGAGCGGCAATAGCTATCCCTAAGTAAAACTTATGCCGAGTAACTAAAACTGGGGTATCTTGAGTGCAGACGAAAGATTAAGCCTAACAACCAAACAAGTTAAGCTAGATAAAGACATTAGGATTAGCTCTCCGCCCTTAACCTTTAGCCCTTTGCCTGCTCCTAAAAAACAACCCAATCTAAAAGCGAGCGCTTAAGATAAATATCCAGCCTTAAATGGTAGCCAAACCTATTCTTTAAGCACACTTTCACAAAGTTTTGGTAACACTAATTCTACTTGCGGAACTTTTGTAGGGACTGGATGTTTAGCCTCTTCACTAAACCACCAATCTAAACCAGCATCACAACCATCACCGGAAGGTAATGGCTCTTGAGCTTGACAGGCAGTACTATTTTTAGGGCATTTAAGACGCACATGAAAATGATCATCATGTTTCCACCAAGGCCTTATTTTTCGTAACCAATCTTCATTAGCATAACGGTGGCAAAGTTCACGCTTTATGCTGGGATTGACAAAAATACGTTCGACTTCAGGCATGTCAGCAGCGACTTTCAAAACTTTCTCATTAGCCAGCGACCACTGCTTATAATCCAAGGTATCAGTTGCTGCTAGCAGAACCGAAGGCGCACTCCAAGTTTCTCGATCACTCACGGTCAGAATATGGTTCTCAGCATGTTTTGAGAGTAAAAACCAAATATCAACATCTAGTCCTGTTTGATGACTGCGATGTCCACTTAAAGTGGGCCCGCCTCTAGGTTGCCCCATATCACCAATCAGTAAGACACCTAAATGCTGATTGCTGGTAATCTGTCCTAATTGTTCAATAAATTGCTTTAAATCAGGATGACCAAAAGATCGTTTTCTTGATAAACGCATCGTTTGAAAGCCATTACCATTATTTGGTAATGACACTGCACCACTAATACAACCAGCGGTATAAGAACCAATACTTTGAGCGCCGCCAGTATTGGCTGTAGGCTTAGTGACTCTAGCCCACTGCTCAGCTAAAGGAGTTGCTTTACCCTCGGCCATTAAGCTCAAAGATAAAAGACTCACCAAGACCATTAAAACTTTCAACACGTAGACACCCAATATAAAACCAAAATAAACCGACTGGATATTTTACACTAGGGGCTAGGAATAGGTATTAATCGTTGAATAAGTCATCACTAAGGTTAAAGTACTTAGCATCTAACATGAAAAAGGGGTACAAATTTATTAGATGATTAAAGTTACCCCTCACTAGCTACAGTTAAGTATTATTTGTAATGTGTGTGAGTGGCTTTAGCCGTGAATGCTTGGCTAAAGCCACTCCCACTGCATTTGGAATCAAAACTCATGAGTTTTGACTCCGCTAATCTACGGGTAGAACAAAGTGAAACCCATCAAACGCATGCCACATATTGAAGTTGCTAGCCATCCTACCCACTATAAAAAGAAATCTACACAAGTCTAAGTGCTCGTTTAGCGCATGACTTAAGTGATTATTTTTGAAACAGGCTCGCAATAATCCGTAGTGCCATCAGGGGTTACAACCGCATAGCGAAATTTATAACGCTTCATAACTTCTAAACCTTTGACCTCAAATGTGGCGCGTGTGGTAATGCCAATATCAACCCATACGCCATCCGTTCCATCGTCCGACACTTTAGACATTTGCCATTTATATGCAGTCCCTCTATCTTTAGCTTTAGCCACTAATTTAGCATCGCCTGAATGCTCACCATCAAACGCTGCTAGCTCAGGTTTAGGCGTTATGACGGGTTGTTTAGAAATATGAAAGCCACTGCTTAATATAGTCGTTTCATCGCCGGCGGCTATGCGCTCTACATAATGAGCTAAGTTTCTATAAAGCGTATCAGCTCGCTCTGC